>DAOPYA010000291.1:0-1180 GCA_035352635.1 Candidatus Rifleibacterium sp. | reverse complement strand
TTTCGAGGCGCGAAATAAAATACTGATGGGTATAAATGCCGGTTTCGGCGTCGAACTGCCGCAATTCAGAAATCATGCGCAGCAGTTCTTCTTTTTCGAGTGCTGCTGAACACGCGCCACAAACAGCCATCAGAAAGTTTCGCTCGGCAAGATCTATGGTGATAGGGTTTTCAAAATAAATCGCCATAAAACCGAAGGCGCGGCCTTCCCAGCCGATGTGAACGGCAATACAGGTGTGATAATCATTTTCGATTTTAAGTTCTTCGTAGTCGTCAGTGTTATCAGACTTCTGTATCTGGTTATAGTTCTCTTTAAAGAAAATGCGCCCGATGGTATTGCTGCCGATGCGCTTGTGAAAAGATTGCAGCGCTACCCGCGATACGCCAAACGAATGTGAGATATCGAGGTAGGAAGTCTTTTTATTCTGCAACGCTATAAAAGCATAAGAAGCGTGCATCTGGGTTTCAAGGGTTTTAAAAACGTTCTGAATCACGCGGGTGGCGTTGGGTTCGGTCAAAAAACCTCGCAAGGTGTGGCAGAGATTGATCAGCAACTTATCATGCATTGTCTGGGTAAAAACTCCTTCTGATTGTTCAGCTCGGGCAGAACTGCTCGAAGCATTCCTGCAGCAGTCGGCTGCGGTGATAAATGAGCTCAAGCTCATTGTTAAGCTCGTCATTTCCTGGGTTCAGAGCCGGGTCGGCCAGAATTTCTTTTTTGCGCTTCTGAAGCAGGTCATAAAGAGCATGCAATTGCTGGCACAAAACAGCCTGTGAGAAACTTTTCGCTCCCGGCATGGTATCTCTCAACTTTCGAGGTAATTATAGCAGATTGACCACCGTACACTCAAAAAATCTTGCAAAAATTTTATGCCGAAAAAGAAAAACTCCCCCGGAAACCGGGGGAGCTTGCGGGTCTCATCATTCGAGATTTTTTTTGCTCTCTTCGATGATCTTTTTGTAGGCTTCTTCGGCCTTTTTAGTATCTTTTTTGTTCTTGTAAATTTCGGCGAGCAGCAGGCGCAGGCGCGTGCTTTCTTCGGGGTTTTCCTTGTCAAGAAAAGCGATGCCCTCGTTCAGAAGTTTCTCGGCATCGTCGAAACGCTCGGTTTTGATGTAGAGTTTCGAAATGTGATGGTAAACCGGCATAACCTTGCCCATGATGTTGCGTTTGAAAAATT
>DAOPYA010000290.1:0-1183 GCA_035352635.1 Candidatus Rifleibacterium sp. | reverse complement strand
TTCAGGCTTTCGGCATCCCAGGTGAGCTGCGGAAAAATCAGCCGGCCCGGATCATTGATCAGGCCAACGGTAGCCCGGTCTTCGGCATTCATCTGCTCGAGAATTTCGCTGGCCCGCGACCGGGCGGTGTTGTAGATCGAAATACCCTGATGTGAACTGCCCATCGACATCGAGTTATCAAGCAGCACAACAAAAGCCGCCGGGGTCGCCGAAGAAACCCTGGCACTGGCGCTCGACCCGACGAATGGCCGCGCCATCGCCATCACGACCAGAATGATCAACATGATACGCAGGGCAAGCAGCAGCAGGTTGCGCATTTTCCGGCGCCGGGCCACAAATTCGACCGAGAGCCTGATAAGCCGCAAGCTCGGAAACTCTTTGCGGATAGGGGTTTTGCGATAATAGAGGTGCAGATAAACCGGCACCGCGATGCCGAGCAGGCCAAACAAAAACCAGGGGCTGATGAAACTCATGTTCTACCTCTCACCTGCTGCCTGCCGGCGCGTGAAAAAGCTGCGCAGATTGGCTTCGAGCGGCGTTGAGGTGTCGGCAATCAGGTAATCGATGCCTGATTTGCGCAGTGCCGACCTGAAGGTGCCCAGCAGGCTGCGCACCCTTTTTAAATACTCGCTGCGCAACGCGAAGGCATCGGTGGTAATCTCGCTCTTGTCTTCGAGATCCTGAAAAATCGTGGTGTCATCAAACGGAAAGCTGATTTCGTCGCGATCAAGCACATGATAAAGCACTATTTCGTGGCGCCGGGTGCGCAACTGGCGCAGCTTTTTGATAATCGTTTCGGCGTTATCCATCAGATCAGAAAAAAGAATGAAAATGCCGCGCTTTTTCATGGTCTGGCCGACCATATCGAGGCTCTCACCTATATCGGTTGTATCAACCGCCTTCGTGGCTTCGAGTTCACTGCACACCGCCTTCAGGTGCGCCATACCAGTGCGCGGCCTGATCATTTTGCGCAAGCCATCGGCAAAAGTAACCAGGCCAACTGAGTCTTGCTGCTTCAGCATCAGGTAAGCCAGCGAAGCCGCGAGCGTCGAGGCGTAATCGAGCTTGCTCATGCTGCCGGCGCCTTTATAAGACATTGAACCGCTGGTATCCATGACCAGATAACCAGACAGGTTGGTTTCTTCTTCGTGTTCCTTGATGTAGAACTTGTCGGTGCGGGCGT
>DAOPYA010000289.1:0-1295 GCA_035352635.1 Candidatus Rifleibacterium sp. | reverse complement strand
TGAGGGTGCGAAGATCGCAGAGCGTTGCAACGACTGACATGCCGTGATACCGCTGGTGGAGAGAAAAAGGTTTCCGTTTGTCCTATCATTGGCAAGCAGTAATTCTCGGTCAAAAAGCAACCCGGCTGACAGGCCGAAGCTTCCTGTTTTAAAAGACAACGACTTAAACACAAGTGACTTTTGATACGAGTTGTAAAGCTCACCCAGAATTACTGATTGGCAAGCGTGACAAAATAGGTTAGAGTTCTATTGAAAATATTGCGGAGGTATGAGGATGGGCGCTCTACTGGTGTTGACCGGCACGCTGATGCTGATGATGAGTTCAATCTGGATCATCGGCGAAGCGCTGAAGAAAGACGTTTTGCTCGGCGCGGCTGCCATGTTCCTTTTTCCGGTATACAGCATCTATTACACTTTTTTTGTAGACTACCAGCGCGGGCATGTGCCCTTTTTTACGGCTCTCGGTGGCACAGCTTTGCTGCTGATCGGCTACCTGACAGGAATTTGAATATGATAAACAACCTTCTCGAAATAGTCGTCGATGCCGAAAAGCCCGGCCAGATTATCGTTAAATTGAAGGGCGAGGTCGATCAGCTCTCAGTGCGAAATCTCAAGAAAGTCCTCGACGAGCACCAGGCGCATGATGCAGCCGAACTGATTTTTGATCTCGACGAAGTTGAGTTCATGGCCAGCGCCGGCCTGGCAATTTTCGCCAGTTACCAGGATCTCTTCAACAAAAGCAAATCCAACCAGAAACTTCGGGTTATTAACTGCAGTCCCGGCGTCTATCGCATTTTTCACCTGACCATGCTGACCGAAATGCTCGAAGTCTCAGAAAAACCCTGATCTTGAACCGAAAAGAAAACTCCCGTCAGAGACCAGCTCTGGCGGGAGTTTTTGTCGGGAGTTTTTCTCAGAACTTTAGCCCGAGAACCTTGAATATAAAAGCGTATTCAAAAGCGATTTCTTTGATGAAGTCATAGCGGCCCGATGCGCCACCATGCCCCGCATCAAGATTGGTTTTTAACAGCAGCAGGTTCGGGTCGGTCTTGCTGGCGCGCAGTTTTGCGACAAACTTGGCTGGTTCCCAGAAAGAAACGCGTGGGTCGTTCAACCCGCCGGTCACCAGCATGTCAGGGTAATTCTGTGCGCTGATATTGTCGTATGGCGAATAAGACAGCATGTATTCGAAGTATTCTTTTTCCTGGGGGTTGCCCCATTCTTCGTATTCTTCTCTGACGAGCGGCAAACTCGGGTCGAGCATCGTATTGATCACATCGACAAACGGAACATCG
>DAOPYA010000288.1:0-1368 GCA_035352635.1 Candidatus Rifleibacterium sp. | reverse complement strand
CTTTTAGTCTGACTACCATGGGCGGGCCAGGCGGGCGGGCGGGTTCATCAAGAGTCGTGCCCAAGGTGGCTCCGACCGTCGAGCAGGTCGATAACGAACTCGACAGCGTCTGGCAGAAGATTCAAAGCGTTCCCAGAATTCGCACTTTTCCATCTGACACCCCCATTGAAACGCGGCAGATGGTTGAAGCCGAAGATGACCCCGATCTATGCGAAGGCAATTCTCTTCTCGACCGCTGCGAATTTGCCGATGCCGAAAAACACTATATCGAAGCCATCGGCAATGCCGGCTCTAATTATTTTAAAGAGCTGTATGCCTGGGGCGGCCTGATGGAAGTCTATCAACTGCAAGGTGATGTGGCCAGATTCAGAGAGGCTTTTGGCAATTTTGCAAAAGCAGCCCAGAAACTGAAGCATGTCTACGGCCCTCTCGCTGACAACGTGGCCAGAGCTTACCAGATGTTCGAACAGGTTAAAAACATCGACTCTGGCAAGTTGCGCGAATATCTGACCCGCGTCAACCTTGAACGCGGCAGCAATGTGTCTTACGATGAGTTCATAAAGAGCATGAACAATACAAAACAGTGGTTTCCGGCAAATCTGCCAGAACCTCCGGGCACCATGCCTGAAATGATGCAACCGGGAAGCGGGGGATAAACGTATGTTAATAAACAGGCGACTAAAATGTGAGGTGCCAGCCATGCTTGAACAGCATCTAGATAAATGGGGCCGTCGGGGCAACGTTTTGGCTATTGTTATTGGTATTCTGGCGGTAATTTTTATTATTGCCGTCTACTTCAGTTCAGCCACTGTTGACCGAACCAGGCAGACGAAAAGGGCGCTTGGCGGCGATCAGACCGCTTCGCTTGCCGAAGCCGCCGTTAACCGCGCTATTCACGTCATGAGCCAGGCCATGAATGACGCGAAATCATTCGAAAAGGGCGCCGGGCTCAAAAACCTGGCAGTCATGCTGCGTTACCCTTTGCCGGTTAAGACTGCCGATGCCAATGAGGTCAGCGCTGAACTGGGCAAAGACGATCTGCTCGATGTCTCAGTCATGGACAAAGAAGGCGTGCCTTCAAAGGTTGAGCTTACCCTTGATGATCTGCGTATCAAACCGAAGGGCGAAGACTGGCTTGATGAGTTGATTACCTTCGCCTGCGCCGAAAAAGCCAAAGACTACGAAGTCAAAGTCACCGTCGAAATAGAAAAGGCCTGCCGGGTTAACGCCAAGCCGCTCCCCTCCGGAAAATACGAAGTCCCGGGCATCGACTGTGAATTCTCAGTGCGCAAAGATGTCCTGGGTTTTCTCGAAAACAAGGGCATGTTGAATTTTATTCTCGAGTTTCCTGACTGGCTGTCACTTTTT
>DAOPYA010000287.1:0-1383 GCA_035352635.1 Candidatus Rifleibacterium sp. | reverse complement strand
GATAATACTTCAGTTGCCGGTTATACGGCAGCCAACCGCCGTTCTATTCATATCAGCGATGCTTACGGTGATTTGAGCGTCATTCACCCGGATCTCAGGTTTAACAAAGCGTATGACGAGCAAACGGGCAGAAGAACGCGAAATCTTATCAGTTTTCCGTTGATGGTCAACCAGGAACTCATCGGCGTTTTTCAGGTGATCAACAAGAATGCCGGCGATTTTGACGATGCTGACCAGACCATACTGAAGAACTTTTCGCTGGTGGCAGCCATCGCTATTATGAATGCCCGTTTGATGGAGCGGGTGATGGAAGCCCAGGCCGGGGCCTATAATGTCATGGAAAATGCGTCTGACCTGGTGATTGTTCAGAACAGCGAGGGGATGTTGCTGCACCTGAATCGTGCGGCACTCGAATATCTGCGTCTGGGCGGGCGTAACAATGATGTGTTGGGCAAGTCTTTCACGGCAGTGTTTCCTGAGCTGGTGAACCTGGGCAGCGAAATTCAAAAAGTCATTGACGGCCACCTCGACCGCTCGGTCTCTACCGGCAAGCCAGCGTTTGTTATTTTCACCGAAAAGAATATCAGCCATCAGATCGAAAAAGTCATTCTGATGATTAAAGGCGCCTGAAATATAGATAAATACAGGCTTCTGATGCTTTTGTCAGATTTTTTACCGGTCCATGCCGTTTTTCGCGTGCGCCTCGACGACGATGCCTGCGATGTCGATGTCGATTGCGTCGGTTGCAGCAAGCTTCCAGAGCGAAATAAATTCAATATTCTTTTTGTGACTGACGATAGGTACAGGTGACAAGCCGCATAATTGCAGGCCTTGCTCTGCCAGAACCCGTTGCAGTTTTTGAATGATGCTGATTTGCAGGTCTGGGTCGGTGATAACCCCCCCTTCAGGCACTTGTTCGCGTTCGGCTTCAAACTGTGGCTTGATAAGGGCAACGATTACGCCAGAAGGTTTGAGCATGCGGCCTGCTTTGGGCAAGATCATCAATAGCGAGATAAAAGAGACATCGGTAACCACCAGATCGAAAGGTTCGCCAAATTCGTGGTCGTCAATGGTTCTGAAGTTTGTGCGGTCGCGAACGATGACGCGAGGGTCGTTCTGCAGTCTTGCATTGAGCAGGCCGTAGCCAACGTCAAGCGCCACGACAACCGCCGCGTTGTTGCTCAGCAGAACGTCGGTAAAACCGCCGGTTGAAGCTCCGATATCGAGGCAGCGCCACCCGGCTGGGGTCAGCTGAAAATCAACGAGTGCCTTTTCGAGTTTGAGGCCACCGCGTGAAACCCACCGGCAGAACCGGCCCTTGAGTTCAAGCTGTGTATTCAGCGGCATTTTTTCACCGGCTTTATCGAAGACGCGGTCGCCGCT
>DAOPYA010000286.1:0-1396 GCA_035352635.1 Candidatus Rifleibacterium sp. | reverse complement strand
GAATTTGTCGATAGTTCCCTGACTTTTAAGTATGAGGGTCGAAGCTTCTTCGAACCAGCCATTTAGCAACTGTACCAGAAACTCAATATTCAAAACCCCGGTCAACCGCGTAAAGCCACGTAGATCTGCCATCATAACTGTTATCTTGCGTTTTTTGCCACCAAGAACCGCAAGGTTCTCGTTTTTAACCAGCTCACTGACAATCGCTTTCGATACATACTTACTGAAGCTTGCCTCGATCTGCTGAGATTTTCTTGTGGCCGTGTCAAGCTGCGAAATACGCATTTCATGGAGCTGGCAGTTTTCGAGAGCCGAAGCGAGCACATAAGCGAAGGTTGAAAACATCTGCGGTTCAAGAAAGGTACGATTCTCAGGTTTCTGCTTCAACACGGCTATCAGGCCGATAACCCGGCCGGCAGCACTGAGCGGCATGACCGCGATGGCCTCCAGGCTTGCGCCTGGCAGCAACTGGCGAAGCGAGGGCAGATTCGAACGCCCGCCAATAACGTTAGAAACGCCTTTTTCAGGGTCGTAGCTGTTTTTTTCCCAGAAGTCGGCCGGCACCATAATTGGCCCGACACTTTTTTCGCCCATCATGCCCGGCCCGGAATACGGAACCAGCTGATTGTTCTGGTAATCGGCCAGAAAAACCACCGCCTTATCAACATAAAAAACCTGTTGCAACACGTGATAAGACTGGGATATGACGCGCTGACGATCTTTCATGCAGCCAATCAGACTGAAATTCAACAGGCGGGCCAGACCGTTTTCCTGGCTGTCGAGCAGCGCACGCTTCAGTCGCCCGAACTCAATCTCAGAAATAAACGAACTTGAAAGCCTGGCATGAAAAAGTGACACCAGAATCACCGCAGCGAGTTGCGAAAAAAGACCGGCAAAAAACTGCCCGGCCATGCCTCGGGCAATCGCCAGAAAAAAAATAACCGCGAGATTGGGGGCCGATAGAGCCAAAGCCCAGAAGGCAAATTTTTCTTCAATTTTCAGCCCGGCAGCCAGCAACACCCCAGCGGCAAGAAAGGTTCTCCAGCTGAGGATCAGGGCTCCATGAAAGAAGAGATTCCAGGCGTCAAAACACCCCAGAATTGATGCCAGGACGGCACAGATCACAAATATATCGGTTTTGACGAATTCTTTTAACCCGTCAAGGTGATGGCGCATTTTTAACCTGCGACAGCGTTCGGCTGCCAGCCTTTCTGGGGTTATTTTATCACGATTGCCGGCAAAAGCCGATTTTTTTTGCTGAATAGAGAGGCAAACGGAAACATTTTTCTCTCCTACAGCGGTATCACGGCATGTCAGTCGTTGCAACGCTCTGCGATCTTTGCACCCTCATAGTTCCATCTGCTCACTCTGCTCGCACGACCGGAACACGGGCTCT
>DAOPYA010000285.1:0-1458 GCA_035352635.1 Candidatus Rifleibacterium sp. | reverse complement strand
AGAAACAGGTTGCTCTCGCCGATTACTTCGTGTTCGAGGGTGAAGTTGCGCCTTGTAAGCACCGAAGCCGAGTGGCGACCCACAAAGATCGCCTCGGGCATTTCGTAGGTCAAAATTGTTGCTTCACCATTATTGAGAATTCTGGCCATGGTGAAAACCGCGTAGGGCATGTCTTTGCCCCGCGATTCATGCATCGTCTTAACGAGCGATGAAAAAGCTCGTCGCAAAGAAAAACCCGATTCAAGCAGCTTTTCAAGGCGGGCGGCAGCCATATTCGCGTAGATGTTCGCCTTGATGCCAGAACCGATGCCATCAACTATCATGATGACAGTGGCTTCGGGGGTGCGAAACGAGCAGACCGCGTCGCCGCAGATTCCATCAGATTTTTTTGCCTTCTGTGCTATATCTATTTCGACGTGAATATATCCCATTCGGGGCCCTTTCGCCGGCTTTCACCGTCATCATCGCTTTCGGTAAGCTTCAGCAGGTTTTCGACGATACTTTCGCCCTGGGCTGTGCTTTCGCCAAGGTATTTGGCCATTTCCTGGGCCATTTTGACCTGATGTTCAAGCATTTCACGGGCCTGTAGAATCGTTTTTGAACGCAACTGGGCGAGCTGCTCAATGCTGCGCCGGCTGCCGGTAATATTGACGAAAATGCCGACCAGCTGATTCTCGGTTTCGAGCTGATAAATGATCTGATGAACGATCAGGTTATAGCGCTGGTGATTGACTGTCTGCTCGATCAAATTTTCACTGCCGCTCAAAACCTTGGCAAATGCCTCAGGATCAATCAGATACGATATGTGTTTGCCAAGAACAGCCTCAGAACAGAGAAACATTTTTCTGAAGGCCGGGTTCATACTGATGATCGTCAGTTTTGCGTCGAGCATTACGATGCCGTTCGGGCTTGTTTCGATAATTCGGTCAGTGCGCTGTTCAGCCAGTCGCCGCATATAGGGAATGCACATGTCGATTTCGGCAAAGCCGCGAATCACAGCAATGGCCTTGTCCCGGCATGAATTATAACCGCAGGCACCACAGTTCAGCTCGTCGGTCGGGCTGGTTTTGCCGGTGGCAGCCAGAACCTTATTGATCGCTTCTTCGGTGATTTCGATACTTACGCCTGCAGGTTCTTCGGGCAGATAGCGGGCATCGACAATGCTGTCTGGCTGGTTTTCGCCAGGCTGGTTGCCGGGGTTTTTCTCGGCATAACTGATGATGTCATTGCGGCTGAGAAACAGCTGGCTGTGCTCGGGAGCGCCCGGGCCGTTGACGCAACCCTGGGCGCAGAACAACGGTTCAATGAACATTCTGGCCTGTTTTTTGCCGACCATTTCAAAAATCTGACGTAACTCGGCGTGGCCGCTGACCGCAACAATCTCGGCGCTCAGGCTGTCTGAACCGATCTGGGCGGTGCGCGTCAGGCCGCCAGGCAATGGAAAAAACCTCGACTGGC
>DAOPYA010000284.1:0-1531 GCA_035352635.1 Candidatus Rifleibacterium sp. | reverse complement strand
ACTTCGATTACCGTTGGCGGCGCCGGGGTTGTCAGTTATAAGTATGTTCTCGATAGCGGTGCGGTCAGCACCGTAAAACCGATAACCGAGAAGATTGCCCTGACCGGCATTGCCAATGGCCCCCACCTTCTTTCGGTCATGGGCCTCGATGGCGCAGGGAACTGGCAGACGACTGCAAATGCCACGACCCACAGCTGGCGGGTTGATACTTCGGTTAAAGTCGCAGTGTTAACCAACCTTCCACCGGCCCTGACCAACCAGACTACGGTCAGCATCACCGTCGGCGGCGCCGGGGTCACCAGATACAAATACAGTCTCGACAATGGCGCCTGGTCAGCTGAATTTGTCGCCAGTGAGACTGCGAATATCTCTTTGACCGGCCTGGTCTCTGGTTCGCATACCCTCAAGGTAATTGGCGGCGACGATATCGGTAACTGGCAGGCTACCAGCAGCGCCACCACCTTTACCTGGGTCGTTGATACCAATGTTAAGGTTGCCGTTCTTTCGCAAACCCCGACTAATCCGAGTAACCAGAAGACTGCTTCGATAGTTGTCGGCGGCCAGGGAGTTGTTACTTATAAATACAGCCTCAATGCCAGCCCCTGGAGCAGCGAAACGCCGGTCGCCGACCCGATCGAACTGACGGGCCTGGCTGATGGCAGCAACGTTTTGCATGTGGTGGGGTGCGATGCGCTGGGTAACTGGCAACCCACAGGCAATGCCACAGCCTTTTCATGGATGATCGACACCGCCGATCTGCTGGTAACCATCAACCGCAAAGATACCCAGCCGGCTCTCACTAACGCCGCAACTGTCTACTTTGTGGTGGTTTTCAATAAAGCAGTCGCCGGTTTTGCCGGCACAGATGTTACCTTTTCCGGAACCGCCAACGCGACGACTGCAACCATCAGCCCCGCTGTCAGCCCGGCAGATGACAAGACCTTTCTGGTCGCGGTCAGCGGCATGACCTCTGACGGAACCGTAATCGTCAGCCTGGCAGCCAATGTGGCCACCGACCTGGCCGGAAACCCGAACAAGGCCTCGACATCTACTGCCAATCAGGTAGTTATAGATACGGTCGCGCCGACCGCAACCCTGTCTACTCTGGCAGGTGACCCGACCAACAGCAGCCCGGTTACCGTTTCGCTGGACTTCAGCAAGGCCATATCAGGTCTGACTCTCGATGATCTGGTCGTTGCCAACGGTACCGCCGGCAGTCTGGTTGAAACCACGGCCAGCAAATCCTGGACATTCACTGTCGTGCCATCTGGCAACGGCCTGGTGACCATTGATATTGCTGCCGGCAAGGTTCTTGATGCCGCCGGTAACGGCAATTCAGCCGCCACGCAGCTCAGTTTTACCTACGATTCAGCAAGACCGGCAGCAGTGTTCTCGACCACTGCTTCGGCGACAACCAATGTCAGCCCGATCCCGATAACTATCACCTTTGACAAGGCCGTAATCAGTCTGGCTCTGACCGATCTGACCCTCGGCAATGCCACAGCAGACAACCTTGTTGAAGTTACCACTG
>DAOPYA010000283.1:0-1561 GCA_035352635.1 Candidatus Rifleibacterium sp. | reverse complement strand
AATTCTCAACGCCAATTCCAGCGATCTGGTGCCGCTGCGCCGCTGGCCGCTCGAAAATTTTATCGAACTCGGCCGCCGCCTCATGCAGTTCGAAAACCTGGTTATCGTGCTTACTGGCGTGCCCGGCGAACGTGCCGAATCTGAACAGGTGCAGGCCGCCATTGGCAGCAGCCGGGTTGCCAACCTGGTGGGCCGAACTTCCCTGCGCCAGTTGCTGGTGCTCTATTCGCTCTGTGACCTGATGATAACCAACGACAGCGGCCCGTCGCATTTTGCTTCGCTCACCGATCTGCCCGTTATTACCCTGTTCGGCCCCGAAACCCCGCGTCTTTACGGCGCTCTCGGCAAGAATAAGCGAGCGATCACCGCCGGGCTGGCCTGTTCACCATGCGTGAGTTCGTATAATCACCGGGCTACCGCCTGCAATGCCAATATCTGTATGCGTTCAATTACCGTCGAAGAGGTCTTTAAAGCGTGCAGCGAATTTCTTATCTGATTTTGGGAGGTTTTTTATGACAGCCAGAGCCGTTGTTTTTATGGCACCGGGTTTTGAAGAGATGGAACTGACGATAACCGTTGACGTGTTGCGTCGCGCCGGCATCGATGTGCAGATTGCCAGTCTTGACGCGCACCTTGAGCCGATTACCGGTTCGCGTGGCATCATAATGCTGCCCGATACGACCGTTGGCCAGCTCGACTGCGATCGACTCGATCTGGCGGTGCTGCCGGGCGGCGTCGATGGCACAAAAAATCTCGGCGACAGCGACCAGGTGCTTGCCCTGCTCAAAAAAATGCATAAAGCCGGCAAAAAGATCGCGGCAATCTGCGCGGCACCGGCGGTTCTGGTTAAAGCCGGCCTGCTGGTCGGCCGCAACGCAACTTCACACCCGGCTGCCAGTGAATACATGCAGGGCGTGAACTATCGCGAAGACCGGGTGGTCGTTGATGGCAATATCACCACTTCACGTGCCGCCGGAACAACATTTGAATTCGCCTTTGCCCTCGTCGAACAACTGGTGGGCAAAAAAGCGGTCGCCGAAGTTAATGAGGGCATTCTCGCCCGGATATAAGACGCGCAATGCCCCGCCGGTGGCTATAAAACCGGTTACTCAAAAATCAGTGGGCTGGGGGAGTGCCGTCGGCTCTTTCGTATCGCTCGTTCATAACCAGGTTGATGTATTTGGCGTTGAGCGAGTCGCCCAGGTAAGCATTCAGAGTCTTCGAAGCCGTTACGAGATCAGTGAAGTTCGGCACTCTGACGTCTTTGCCGCACAGTGAACACGAAATATCGCCTTTCTTTTCTTCGACGGCCGTGTGGCTGACTTTCATGATGTTGTGGCAGTTGGCGCATTCGACAGTGAAATAAAAAACCAGTTTATCTATTCTTTCGAGCATTTCTATCCCTCGGTGCAATTTAACGTAGCCACATCATACCACCACCATCCTCACCCCGCAATAACGATAGTCACCCCCAGGGCAAACGGGAACTTTTTTTCTCCAATACTTGTATTACGGCATGTCAGTCGTTGCAACGCTCTGCGATCTTCGCACCCTCATAGTT
>DAOPYA010000282.1:0-1577 GCA_035352635.1 Candidatus Rifleibacterium sp. | reverse complement strand
GTTCCGGATGCGGTGCTTACCGATGCTTTTTCGAGCGATGACTTTGGCTTTGTGCAGATTACCAGAGCGCCGAACCGGGTATTGCCCTTCAGATTCGGGGCGAATGAACTCTACTGGTTCTGGGCCGGTATCGAAACGCCGGGCCACCCGGCCGCCCTGTTGAACGTCTATCAGGCGCGCAATGTGGCCCGCGAAAGATTTTTGCGCCGGGTTCTGCGGGGTTTCGCCAGCCAGAGTGAGAAGCTGGGAGTTTACGACCAGAACCGGCGGATCTGGTTGAACCCTGAAATTGCCACAACCGGCAACAGCGAGGCGGTGATCCGTGCTGCGATTATGGCTGGGCGGCCGGCGATGCAGGCGATCACCGGAAGCAGTGGCCGCCGCCTGGCGCTGGCGTTTCCGGGCACTGTTCTCGCGCCTTTCAGCCTGATGCTGCTCACTGACGAAAAAATCATCAGCGACCGGATCAGCACGCTGTATTTCTTTTTGTTGGCCGGTATTTTCATGATTATCGCCACGGCTTTTCTGATCGCACGCCTGCTTACCGAAACCTTTCTCAATCCGGTCGAGGCACTCGACCGTGGCATGCTCAGAATTCAACAGCGCCGCCCTGATGCCCGGGTTGCTATCGATTCGGGTGATGAATTTGGCGAACTGGCGTTGACCTTCAACCAGATGGTTGATGATCTCAATGAGATGCAACTGGCAAAAACGGTACAAGATGCGCTTTTTCCGCAGAAAAAACTCGAGATTGCCGGCTACGACACTGCGGTTTATAACCGCACGGCAACTGATCTCGGGGGTGACTATTCAGACTACGTGCAGGTAAATGCGCACCAGTATCTTTTTTTGATCGGCGATGTCAGCGGGCATGGCACGCCGGCCGCTCTGTGCATGGCGCTGGTCAAGGCTGCGGTTTTTAAGGCCTGTCGCACTGGTTTTGAGTTTGCAGCCTTGCCTGGGTTGATTTCGTCTTTGATTTTACAGGTAATGCAGCGCAAAAAAATGATGACCATGCTTTTCGTGCTGCTCGATACCCTCGACAATTCGGTGAGCTTGATCAATTATGGCCATAACTGGCCGCTGATCATTCGTCAGGATGGCAGTGTCGAAGAAATCAAGCTCGGCGGATTGCCGATGGGGATGCGCGTTGCTCGCAAACCTGATGTAGCAGACCGGCACCTGTTGCAGCCTGGCGATATTTTCTTCACTTACACTGACGCGTTGATTGAGTGTCTTGACCCGGCCGGGGTTATGCTTGGGCATGAACCGGTTTATCGCGAACTCGCCCGAACTGCCGGTTTGCCCCCGGATCAGGTGGTCGCCCATATAGAAGCCTACTGGCAGAAATACCAGGCGGGTGGCATTCAGCAGGACGACCTGACCATGATGGTCATTACCAGAGATGCGCTGCCGGGGTTCGCCAATGGTTAATAAACAACGCGAAATCAGCAGATTTTCATGGGTGGCTGGTGTTCTTCTGCTGCTGGTCATACCGCTTGCCGCGGTCTGGCTTTTTGGCAACGCGGTCATCAGCGGACGCCTGGCCAGCACCGTTTCTGGCGCAGGCCCTGGTT
>DAOPYA010000281.1:0-1595 GCA_035352635.1 Candidatus Rifleibacterium sp. | reverse complement strand
AACTACCCCGTCAGAGCTGACAATTGGCGCGCACAAAAGACTGGCAACTTTTTCGTCTTTGCTTTTGAACTCACTGAATTGTTTGAATCTCGGGTCTTTAAACCCCTTATTCGCTATGAGAGGGAGGCCATCTTTGATTACCTGGCCGGCAAGGCCCTCGTGAGGCTTCAGTCTGATCGATGGATATTCTTCTTCGGTCAGATCATCGAGCAGGCTTTTTTCGATACCCCTGACACAGGCAACGGTCATTTCGTGTTTTTCGCGATTTATCAGCAGCAACGATGCCCATTGCACGTTCATGGCCGCCACAGCTTCGTCGAGAATGGCTTTGAGGTTGCTCTGAAAATCAAAGGTGGTGTTGAGGGTCTGGGCAACTTTAAGCAGTGAACGTGTCGAAGCCAGTTGCTGCTCGTTAAGACTTATTTGAACCTGGTTCTTTTCCTGTTCTTTATCAAGTTGAAACTGCTTCTTGCCGATTGCGACAATTTCCTGGTTCCATTCACTGAAGATGCGGTTTAGCTCAAAAGATACTTCTGCTACTTCATCCTGGCCGTTGTCGGTGACCGAGGCTGCTGACTTCTTTGTCTGAAAAATCTGCAGGGCATGCAATATCATATCAATCGGTGCGACAATCGAAGCGGCAACCAGAAACGACGTGATCATGGCGTTTACAACCGCTATGACCCCAATAAAAAAAGCCGTGGCATTGGTAATCGCAACCCCGGAATATTGTACGTAGATAAAGATGACCACCGGCAGCAGTGAAACGAGTAAAAACGTTATCAGCAACCGGATTTTAATAGAAAAATTTCTAAATATGTTCAATCTGTGTACCCCGATAATTTGACTTGGATTCTATTGTATTGCCGGTCATGAAGTCAACCGGCAAGATAAAACCTTTTCGATGCACCCACCGGCACAGACGCCTGCACTTTTTACTCAGGCATTAATATATGGTCGAGCAAGACTTTCATACTCTGGTAAGCAGTTTCTGATATACCCCTTCCATAACCTTGCCGAATTTGGGAAGTGAAAAATTTTCTTCGACGCTCTGACGAGCTGCCCGACCCATTCTTGCCCGCAACATCGGATTTACAGCGAGCTTCTCGAGTGCTCGAGCTGTTTCGGATGCATTGCGCGGCTGCACGATCAGGCCATGCTCTTCGTGATGCACAATTTCGGGAATTACCCCGACTGAGGTTCCAATCACCGGCTTGCCTGATGCCATAAATTCGAGCGCCGCTCTTGAATTCGCCTCAGAACCGACTGAGGTGATCAACCCAATATCGATGGCCGCAAGCACATCCGGAAGATCTTGGCGAAGACCAAGGCATACAAGATGATCTTCAACCCCATTCTCAGCAGCCAACGCCCTGAGCCAGGCAAAGGTACGTTCGTTTTCATAGCCGGCCGCAATCAGCTTGAAACTGATCGGCAGATTTTTCAGGGCAGTGATCGCAGCAATCGCGTATTCATGACCCTTGACCGGGTCAAGCCTGGCAAGCAGCCCGATGAGAATGTCGTCTCTGCCGGCACCTATTTCTTGTCTGAATTGCGTGGCAGCGGCTCGAGCCGGGTTGAATAGAACGGTATCG
>DAOPYA010000280.1:0-1663 GCA_035352635.1 Candidatus Rifleibacterium sp. | reverse complement strand
ACAGCATCTATCCTGATGCTGTCGAGTATCGCTGACCTCCTGTCAGCAAAAAAGTTTCCCGACTGATGGCCAAGCCGGTGAAGAATACTAGTCTATTTTTGAAGTATTCAAAAATTAAGGGATTTTTTGGGGGGGGTGGCAATTAAAGCGGCGGTTACCAGGGCATGTCGGTGCCGTTGTAGCGGATTCTGATACCGCGCATCTGCTTGCCACCTGATTCGGTTCCGGCAAAATCGTATTTTATCCAGATGCAGTCGGCCGGGTTAACCTGAAAAATATTGGTTTCGGCAACGTTTGAAACTTCGACCCAGACTTCACCGGCACCCTGCAGCGGCGTTACCAGAGCCTCGCTGACCGACTGCTGCAGGTATGCGCCCTGCAACATCTTAAAAGATGTCGGGTAGATCATATTGTCTTTGAAATAGCGTGAAACAGCGTCGCGCACAATCTTTAAATTGGCCTTGACGGTATTTTCGCGGGCGGTGGGCAGAATGTCTGAATAATAGTTATAGCCGGCCCCTGCGAGGACGGCTATTATTGAGACCACGATAAGCATTTCGATGAGGGAGAAGCCCCCCCTCAGTCTATTCATCGCGAACCATCATTACTGTCTGTTCTGTCGGCCCCTTGAAATCTACGATCTGTCGGTGGGCACGATAGCCTTTGCGTTTGAGTGAAACTTCGCCGAATTCTTTCTTGATCAGACTGATTTTGAAAGCACCCTGCCGGTTGGTGGCAATTTTTGTGCCGTCGAGCAGCACTTCGACATCTTTGAGCGGCTGCCTGGTGAAAGCATCGATGACGGTGAAAGTGACCGATTCGGCGAGGCGGGTCTTCTGCAGGTGAATGCGGGCCGGATTGCCGGTTTTGAGCATTTCTTCAAACTGGCCGGCCACGGTCTGAAAACCATCAGCGATAATCACGGCGTAACCGGTGCTTTCGTCGAGAAGAATCTGGCCAAGCCGATTAGACTGGTAAATCTTGTTGCCGAGCATCATCGCAACGTTGGCGATACCGGTTCGGGCGGTGGCGTCAACAACTTCGACCAACAATTGCTCTGGCTGCGAAACGGCGGGGGCAGACACATTGCTGTTAAAGCCGTTATTGCCGGCAATGCTTTTGCCGGTAACTTTGGTCAGGGTCTCAGCGACGGGCAGTTTGCCTGAGGCTTTGCTTTTAAGGGTGATCTGAACAAGGGGGTCTTTGAGATAACCGTCTTCGAGCATCTGGGCAATCAGCCGTGCTGCATCAGTTGTTTTCATGCCACTGACGCCGACTGAACCGATCAAAGGCAGGGTAATACTGCCATCCTGACCGATCTGCCTTTCAACCGACAGTTCGGGTTCGCCCTTAACCCAGATGCCGATAAGATCACCTGCCCGCAGAGAAGCTGGCGACGCGGCGTTAACCAGGCCGGTGGCGCTCCCGAGGAGGAGGATTATGAATATAAACCACTTAATTTTGTTCATATTTGTCCACTTACATTATCAGGCTGCAAACCTTATCGGACAATTATTGTCTTTCTCTTAGAAGAAAATAACATATTTTCTCCGCATGACCAAATAAAACCCCAATTTTTTTGCAATTCTCTGTCAAAAGCTATAGATTTCTATATTGAAGTTGCGAGGCGAGAAGACGGGATTGCTTTTTCGGAAGCTTGTGA
>DAOPYA010000279.1:0-1671 GCA_035352635.1 Candidatus Rifleibacterium sp. | reverse complement strand
GTTACTCTGTCTTTTTGCGGCGCTTGGCATGGGCTTGCTGATCTGGCGCGAGTCTATCCCGGTCACCCCGGCTTTCAGATGGCTGACGCATTCGGAAACATTGATAACCTTTGTTTTTGGGGTTCTCGCAACACTCCTGCTGGCCGGTCTGGTCAGAGATGCCGAGCTGCATCGCAAGCGCCTTGAATTCAGCTGGATAGCTGATGCACGCAGCCATCTGCTGGTATCGAATTTTCGGCAATTGCGCCGTGACATCGAACAGGTTGCTGAATTGATAGGTAACCACCGTGGCTTTTTAACATTTCAGAATTTTCGCTTTTTTGTTGAGCCGATTGTCAAGTCGATCAACGCCCAGGCCTGGATATGGTTCGCGACGGTCGAGCAGGCTGAGCGCCAGGGGTTTATCAAGGCGATTCGCGAACAGGGCTTTAATGGTTTCGATTTTTTCACAAAAAGAACCGACGGCAGGCGAACCGTTGTTGGCGAGCAATCGGTTTATTACCCGGCCGCTTACGTGTTTCCCCTCAAAGATAATGTTGATGTTCTTGGTCTGGATTTACGCAGCCATGAAGAGCGTCGGGCGCTCGTAGATGCAACTCTTGCCACCCGGCTGCCATCGTCGATTATCCCTGAAGAGCCACAACCAGCAAAGGCCTGGCGCCAGCAGAGTCGAATGTTGGTTCTGCGCCCCGTTTTCAGAAGTCATGATGGGGGGGTGTCAGGCTTTATGGGGGTGGTGCTGCGCATGCAGGACCTCATTAATGCAATAATGCCGGCCAGTTATTCCGGCAATGAAGGGGTCACCCTGAGCATCAGAGATTGCACTGCGGATACCGGGAAACAGGCGAGCCGGGCTTTGGCTGTCTTTCCCGAAGGGCTGCCTGAGCGTCAGACTGATTATGAATCGTTCGAAACTGGCATGCAGATTAAATACCCGCTTTTTGTTTTTGGGCGTTGCCTTGTCATTGAGATTCGCCCTGGCGTGAACTTCTTTTCGACTGTCTACCTGCGGTCAGGCTATGTTTCGGCTGGGGTTGGGCTGTTTATTACACTGATTCTGACTGTATTTGTCGGGCTGCTGCGCACCCGGCAGTTTAATCTTGAGATGCTTGTAGCGAACCGAACCCGCGAACTCAAGGAAAGAGAAGAAGACCTGTATATTACCCTCAATTCAATCGGAGATGCGGTAATTGCAACCGATCTTTCATGTTGTATCACCCGTATGAACCCTGTGGCACAGCGATTGACCGGCTGGTCGCTCTCTGAATGTGCCGGTGTGCGTCTTGACCAGATTTTTAATGCCGTGAATCACGCTTCAGGCGACAAGGTTGCCTGCCCGATCATTGAAGTTCTGGCAACTGGTAAGGTAATCGAGCAGTCTGGCAATACGACTCTGATTGCCCGTGACGGTTCTGAACGCCAGATTGCTTTCAGTGCCGCGCCGATTATTGAGGATGGCGGCCGCACGCGCGGTGGTGTGCTCGTTTTTCATGATGTGACTGAGCAGAATCTTGTCAGAGAAAGACTTCGCAATAGTGAAGCCCGTATATCGGCTCTGGTGGCAAATATACCTGGTATTACCTACCGATGCCTCAACAATCAGCGCTGGGCCATGGAATTTATCAGCGACGAGGTCGAGAGGCTGACCGGGTTTCCGGCGATTGACTTTAT
>DAOPYA010000278.1:0-1703 GCA_035352635.1 Candidatus Rifleibacterium sp. | reverse complement strand
TATGGGGTGCTCGACAAGCGTCGCTTATGCAATCGCCTGACCTGCCGAAACCAGCTCTTAGAGATAATTAAGTTTGCGTTTGCCCTGGTGGTTCATGGTTGCGGTTTGCTCGTCAGCAAAAATTGATTATAATCAGCAATATGAAAAGAGTCAGCAGGTGCGTGCCAGAGATGTTAGCGGTTGCCGTATTACTGCTGGTCTGTTGCCAGGCCCTTGTTATGGCTCAGGCAGACGAAGAATCCACGCAGGATTCGGCATCAGAAGCTGCTGCGCCTTTTTCGCTT
Organism: Candidatus Rifleibacterium sp.; assembly: GCA_035352635.1. GTDB lineage: Bacteria > Muiribacteriota > Ozemobacteria > Ozemobacterales > Ozemobacteraceae > Rifleibacterium. Next base: position 1,419 of record DAOPYA010000278.1, on the reverse strand, counting down.
GATCCGATCCCTGAACCCGCGGTGTCCCGGCCAGGTTTTTTCAGACTGCATGATCGTGCCCGTGAACTGTCGCTGCGCCTGCCAGGGCGGCGCACCCCGGTAACCGGGTTGGCGACATCGACCGGCAATTTGCCTGGCAAAGAGCCAGAACCAGGGGATATCATCACTTTTCAGGTTGATAAAGCCGGTGGTGAGAAAAAACGGCCGCTGGCAGCGGTTTTAAAAGTGGTTGGCCAACATTGCCTGATTTTTATCGAATTGGGCTATCACCTTCCTGATGCGCGGTTGCAGCGTATCGCCAGAACTTTCGATCAACATATCTACCCTCGCACCGTGGCGACTTTTGGGTCTGAGTTTAACCCTGGTATCGATGGTGACCCAAGAATTACCCTGCTGTTGCTGCATGGCATGGAGGGTTCAGATGGCCTGTTTTACCCGGGTGACGAATACCCGGTCGATGAAGAACCCGGCAGCAACCAGCGCGAAATGCTTTATCTGTCGATCGAGCGGCTCGCTGACGCTGATGATTTCATGGGTCACCTGGTTGCTCACGAGCTTCAGCACATGATTCACTGGCATCACGATGACAACGAGGTTTACTGGGTCGAAGAAGGGCTTTCTGAATACGCCGCGACCCTGTTCAACCATCTGCCCTGGACCGCCGCGCAGTTTTTTCTCAACCCTGATCGCAGCCTTTTTGCCTGGGAAGACGCCCGCGAATATGCGAACTACGGTCATGTTTTTCTTTTTTTCGACTACCTTTTCAGTCGCCCGGAACTTGGCGAAGATGGCCGTATCAAGCTGATTCATGAGATTGTCAGCAGCAAAGAGATCGGTGATCGCGGGGTCGCGCAGGCGTTGGCAAGTGTGGGCAGCAGTCTGACCTTCGCCGGGGTCTTTCGTGATTTTTCGGCGGCTACCTTTTTGCATGATGCCTACGCTGACCCGCACCCTTATAAATTCAGTGCCTTTGTCAGCAGCGGCCTCGAAGAATACGAGCAAAGCCACATTGCACCGCGCCAGGTATTTGATACTGCCACCGGAACCGCCTCGGGAAAAGTTCACATGTGGTCGACGGCCGGTTATCAATTTTCTCTGCAAAACCCGCCTGAACTTCTGACTTTGTCTTTTGCCGGCCGAACTATCGAAACCTGCAAAGGCAGCAATGTTTTCTGGGTCGGGCTGGCAATGATCGATACAAGCCAGCAGCAACCCCCAGAAGTAATCTGGTTGCCTACAGATAATAACAACCTCACAAAGACAGTTGACTTTCCGCCTGGTTATGATCGCCTGCTGCTGCTGGTCTGCAACCTTGGCCCGCTGAATTATCTTGACGGCGACGGAACTCTGCCCAAAGCTTCTTATAGATTCTCTCTGACCGATAAAAATGCGCGAGTCAGCCCAGATCACGCCAGCAAT
>DAOPYA010000277.1:0-1713 GCA_035352635.1 Candidatus Rifleibacterium sp. | reverse complement strand
TAGCGGCATCGTTTGCAGGGAACTATGGGGTGCTCGACAAGCGTCGCTTATGCAACCGCCTGACCTGCCGAAACTAGCATCTAGAGGTAGTTAAGTAAGCGTTTGCCATGGTAGGCGCGGCTGAATGTTGATAATTCGGGGGCTTTGAATTAGACTTGTCTTCTATGTCTAACAAAAATGTTATGCTGAATCACTTTTGCCGTCAGTGCCACACAGCGGTCAACTCAAAAGCCGGCGCCTGCCCATTGTGCGGTCTGGCCCGCCCGGTTTTTGCGGCGCTGAACCCGCTCGAAAAAGAGTATCTCGCCAACCCGCCGACCGTGCCGGCAAAATTCCATTATCTCTGCGAAACGATCAACCCCACTGCCAGCCTCGCCGGAAACATGCTGACCGAGTTCGGCAAATACCTCGGCAACCCGGGGCAGAGCTGGCTGTTTATCGTTGCATTTCTGGCTCTGGTGCTCGGTGGCGGGCTGATGACCATGCACCTGCTTTTTCCGCTGAGCTTCATGCTCTTCTGGGGCGGCATGGTGTTTTCTGCCTATGATGCCGTTCAATTCACCAGAGCAGCGGCAGTTTCGCTGCTGGTGCGTCGTCTGCAGATGCGCGGCGGTGCATCACCCTACTCGGTACACTTCAGAATCGAGGAACAGCTGACCCAGATGTTTTCGAGCCTGCAGCTGATTCTGAATTCATTTTTCGACAAGAACTGGTCAGGGCCGGTCATCGAAATGCAGGCGGCATCTGAAAGCTTCATTCAGGCGGCCAGAACCGTAACCGCCCGTATCCAGAAATTCGCGCAATTGTCGCTCGAAACCGCGGCGATCATCTGGCGCAACAATGTTTACGCCATCGTCGCCGACCCGCAGACCACCTACCAGGAAAAGGTCGTGGCCATAGCCAACAAAATTCGCGAAGGCGAGGCATTGATCGTGCGTTTTCGCTGGATGATGAGCCTGGGGGGTGTCACCGGCATCATGGAAAAGCACGTTGCCGGCGCCGGCGAGCGCCCTGCCAACGAAGACCGCCGCGCCGCCATTCTCGACAATTTTCTCGGGCCGCACGGGCCGTTAACCGAAGCTTATCATGGCAACTTCGAGAATGTTCCATTTGAATTGCCTTTCATAATGCGCTTTTTCTGGCACCAGCAGCTGCCCCCTCACCCTCTGCCGGCAGATAATATCGCAGTAGAACTGCCCCAGACCCGCGATCTTTTTGAGAGCATCGAGCAGGTGCGTAATCTTAAGGCCAAACTCGAAGAACAGATGATTCTCGACTGCACCGCCATGGCGGTTTCCAACGCCGCCGGCCAGGAAAACACGGCGCTCGAAGCCCGCGACCTGCAAAGATTTCAGCTTTATTCGCAGTATCTTGATATTCCAAAGTTTCAACCCGACTCGGATGAATTGCAGAACCGCGTAGATAAGCTCAAATCCCAGCTAAAAGTCTGATAATCAAGCACAAGAAAAATCAGGCCGCTGATGAACACAGATCAACACAGATATTTTGAGCGCCAGAAACACCCGCAGAAATGCCCGGGGTTCCAGATTGCTCGGTCTCTTGCAAATACGCGTCTACCATGGCATATCAGCGGGCAATCTTTTGCGCCCGTGTGAATCAGTGCAGGGCAAGCGCTTACTTAACTATCTCTAGATGGCAGTTTCGGCAGGTCAGGCGATTGCATAAGCGACGCTTGTCGAGCACCCCATAGTT
>DAOPYA010000276.1:0-1798 GCA_035352635.1 Candidatus Rifleibacterium sp. | reverse complement strand
TCGACTTCTGCGATCGGCTGGTTGAAAAGACTGGAGTCATGCTTATTCCAGGCACTTTTTTCGATATGCAGGGTGACTTCTTAAGGTTTGGCTACGGCCGCGCCAGTTTTCAAGAAGCTCTTGAACAACTTGAATCCGGGCTTAAACCTCTCTATTCAAGTCGTTGATAAGCTTTGAGGGCGCGGGCTATCTGGCTTTGTGCCTCTGAAATCCCAAAAAAGCTGATTTACTTGAGCATCAACAAGGAACTCATGTTTTTTGGAGAACGAAGGTCACCCAGGCGATGCCGGGGCGGCCGAGGCTGTCTGGTTCTTCGGCGCCGGTGCTGGTGCTGAAACCATGGGCGGCGAAGAGTTTTTGCCAGCTGGTAGCGGGCATGAGGTTGAAGATGCGGCCATGTTCGTCGAGCCCGTTGGCATCAATGTCGCTGCGGCCGGCGGGCACCGAGATCAGGGCTTTGCCGGCGGGTTTTAAAACCCGGGCGATTTCGGCGATGATGCCGGGCAACTCGTTGGCATTAAAATGCATCAGGCAGGCGACGCTGAAAATTCCGGCAAAACTGGCGTTGGCAAAGGGCAGAGGCCCTGGCAGTTTAAGGTGATGCAGACGGCCAGCCAGCTCAGGGTGCAGACGAATAGCCTCTTGCAGCAGACTGCTCGACCCGTCGAGGGCGCAGACATCGAAGCCGGCGGCCATGGCTGTGGCCGCGTCGCGCCCTGAGCCGCAGCCGATTTCGAGAAGGCGGTCGCCGGGGCTGAAAGTCTGTCGCAGCAGGGCGTGCAAGGCTTCGAGGGCCGTCGATTCATATCGGCGGCTTAGCTCGACGGCGTTCTGCTCATAATAATCGAGGGTTTTATCGGTCACTTACGTTTGATGCCCACGACGTAATCAGTCTGGCGGCGCCGATAACCGTTTTCACCCCTGAAGGCCAGCTCATAAACGTCAATGGCGATCTGCAGTTCTTCATCAGTTGGAACCACGGCCACGGTGACTGGTGAAAAGGCTTCTGAGACGATACCTTCCCGCGAACCCATTTCCTGGTTGAGCTTGTAATCCATAAAAATACCGATATTCTCAAGATGATGGCAGATTCGCTCGCGCATCCGCCAGCCATGCTGGCCAATGCCGCCGGTGAACACCAGGGTGTCAACCTTGATCAGATTGGCCGCATAAGCGCCGATATATTTTCTGACCCGGTAAGCGAAGCAGTCGATTGCTTCCTGGGCGCGAACATTGCCCGCGTCAGCAGCTTTTTCGAGATCGCGCAGATCGTTCGAAATGCCAGAAAGGCCGCGCAAGCCGCTTTCCTTATTGAGAATCTTCATCAGTTCTTTCGATGAATAGCCGCGATCCATGAGGAAACCAAGAATGGCGGGGTCGAGGTCGCCGCATCTGGTGCCCATGATCATGCCTTCAAGCGGCGTGAAGCCCATTGAGGTATCGATGGATTTGCCTCGTGCGATGGCGGTTACTGAGCAACCATTGCCGAGGTGGCAGGTGATCATGTTGGTGTTGCTGGGGTGGCGCTTGCAGAGGTCAACGGCCCGGGCTGAAACAAAGCGGTGACTGGTGCCATGAAAACCATAGCGGCGAATTTTAAGTTCTTCATAAAACTTGCGTGGCAGGCCATAAAGGTAGGCATGCGGCGGCATGGTCTGATGAAATGCGGTATCGAAAACTGCAACCTGGGGCAGTTCTGGGAACAATTCACGGGCCACGTTGATGCCGGTCAGATTGGGAGGGTTGTGCAGGGGTGCCAGTTCGCTAAATTCTTCAATGGCTGCAACGACGTCTTCAT
>DAOPYA010000275.1:0-1866 GCA_035352635.1 Candidatus Rifleibacterium sp. | reverse complement strand
TCATCTCATATTTTACACTACCAGCAAGAGATAGGTGGGATCAGAAAGACAAATGTCTTCCAGATGGCTATAAACAGGCTGATTGGTTTCCGTGGAACTTTCGCAGGCGATTATCATTGATTTCAAAGCCGATTGTTGCCTTGAATTCAGATTCAGACCCACTTTTGCTGATCAGCCCCGAAACTATCAGAGAAGGGGTCTGGTATAATCTCGACAACTCGCTTGATGGAACATTTGCTGAGACCAATTTTGATTCTCCTGAAATGAAAAACTGGATTGGAAATCGGCGTAATGAGCTCGGCAACAAGTTTAACAATACCGTTGCCTCAAGATTAAAAGAACTTGGCTGGCAAACTAAGCCTGAACTAAAGTTCCCCGAAATACTTAACAAACAATACAAAGATGATCTAGGCGACATAGATGTCCTGGCGTGGTCAGAACAAGATCAGCTTGTTGTGGCTATTGAATGCAAAGATCTGTTTTTTGCCAAAACCACGAAGGAGCTTGGTCACCAGATAAACGAGTTTATGGGCAATGATGATGAAAAAGGCAGACCAGATCGCCTAAAGCGCCATTTCAGGCGTCTGGATGAATTGTCACAAAATTTATCTGGAGTCAGAAAATTTCTTGGCCTAAGCAACATCACTGAAATTTACGGTCTGGTAGTATTTAGCCAGCAAACAATTCTGGAATATACTCCGCAAGTTCCCAAAGATCGCATTTGTTTTTGCTCTTTTGATAATTTGGCATCGCCAGACCAGCTTAAAAACAGGTTAATAAAGTGGGCAAAACCTTGAAATAGCCATCTTCGAAGTCTTTGAAGGAGCGAGAGTAACAAATTGCAGATTAGACGGGAATGTGGTTTAATAACTCTGGTTGCACAAACCGGAGTCTCAGCAAAATAGAACAGTGGGCAGAGAGCGGCGGAATGACTTTGAGCTGGAGCGTTAACCAGGCCTGTTGAAGATTTGAGATTTGTCGTTCTGTTAATGTATCTGTCGTTGTAACTGTTTATTCAAAGGAAATAACGATAGCCATGGCAAAGAGTAAAAAAGCGAACGACGATAAGAACGAACCACTCGAAAAGCAACTCTGGAAAGCTGCCGACAAGCTGCGCAAAAATATCGATGCGGCCGAATACAAGCATGTTGTGCTGGGGCTGATGTTCTTGAAATACATTTCTGACTCTTTTGAAGAAATGTTTGCCAGGCTGCAGGCCGGCGAAGGTAATTATGCCGGCGCTGACCCCGAAGATAAAGACGAATACAAGGCCGAAAATGTCTTTTTTGTGCCAACCGAAGCCCGCTGGTCTTTTCTGGTCAGCAAAGCAAAACACCCCGACATCGGCACCCATATTGACGCTGCCATGGATGCAATCGAAAAAGAAAACCCTTCGCTCAAGGGCGTTCTGCCCAAAGTTTATTCGCGGCAGAACCTTGATCCGGTTAACCTTGGCGGCCTGATCGACCTGATCGGGAACATTGCTCTTGGTGATGCCAAAGCCCGCAGTGCCGACGTGCTGGGCCATGTGTTTGAATATTTTCTCGGCGAATTCGCCCTGGCAGAAGGTAAACAGGGCGGCCAGTTTTACACGCCACGCTCGATCGTTGAACTTCTGGTAGTAATGCTCGAACCCTATAAAGGTCGCGTATTAGATCCCTGCTGCGGTTCCGGTGGTATGTTCGTGCAGTCAGAAAAATTTGTTTCAGAGCATCAGGGCCGCATCAACGATATTTCGATCTATGGTCAGGAAAGCAACCAGACTACCTGGCGCCTGGCCAAAATGAATCTCGCCATTCGTGGCATCGATAGCTCGCAGGTTAAGTGGAACACGGAAGGTTCGTTTCTTAACGATGCACATAAAGA
>DAOPYA010000274.1:0-1874 GCA_035352635.1 Candidatus Rifleibacterium sp. | reverse complement strand
TGCGGCTGTTCTGATGACAGGCAGTTAACCAGTGGCCTTACAGCCTCTTTGGCGGCAACGTCGCCGAGGTAACCGGCGGCGACTTCCCTGATATCTTTGAGTTCATCGCCCAGAAGTTTAATAAAATCTGGAGCAGCTTCATGAAGCCCAAGCTCGCGTAATCTGAGAACCAATGAATAGCGCTCATCAGGGTCGGCGGCATCGGCAAGCAGCTGTCTGATTTCTGCAAGGGTTTCGAGCGGCGTGAGGGGCGGGGCTTCTTCGAGCATGACCGACGGAGAAGTTGGGCTGAAAGTTTCTGGTTCGGCGGCCCTGGGAGCAGTTGGCATTTCGCCGCCGAGGGTACCAAGCGATGAGATATCGAAGTCCGCGTCATCATTGCCCTGGTCTTCGACAGTTGCCGAAAAATCTTCTTCGTAATCAACGGTGACCGACTGTGTTTTGGCAGCTGCCGGCTTTGCGGGAGCCAAGCCTTCGATGCCGAGGATCAGGCCGTTCAATTCTTCATCTTCATCGGCTTCGGGTTGCCCAACAGCGGGCGTGGCTGGTGCTTTAACAACCGGGGCAGGCCTTGCAGCCTGATGTGACAGTGGAGTTGCTGGCGCGGCGGCTTTTGTCTGAGCCCTGCCTGCTGGTGCCGCCGGAACTGCCTGAGCTGGTGTTGGCGCTGGTTTGCTTGCGGGTTGCACGGTTTCGACCACCAGTGAGTCAAGAAAGTTGTCGTCTTCGGCATCTGCATCGTCTTCAATGCTGACGCTGAAATCAGTGGTCGTGCCGAGATCTTCGTTATTACTGACGATGAGACCGCTGAGGTCATCGTCTTCGGTCGTTAGACTCGCTGCTGTTGCCGGCTTTGTAGCCGGTTTGCCTGCTGTGGTCGCGACCGAAGGACTGCTGTCAAGATCGCCAAAATCGAAACTTTCGGTTTCGACCGCAACGGCTTCTGCATCAAGTTCTCGCGAAACATCAAGACTGTCGGTGCTATTGTCAACGCTGAAGCTGAATTCATCGGGTTCTGGTGCCACAGGTGCCGGTGCAACCGGGGTTCTGTTCACCGGGGTTTTGCTGACCGGGGCCGGGGCAGCCGGTTCGTCAAAAGCTGCTGAAATAAGTGAATCATCGGCAGCAGCGCTATCGTCAAGCGAAATATCAAACCCGGCCGGGGCGGCAAAGGGGTCTTCATCAGCTGCCAGAGCTGTGCCATGACCAGATTCAAGATTCATGTCAAAGTTTAAGCCAGAATCAGCCTGTTCCATGCTGATGTCGAGATCAAGAGAATTGTCAGGGCTGCCGGCGTTGGCGTCGAAACTGAAGTCGTCAGCACTGCCAAGATCAAGGTTCAATTCGCTTTTTGCCGAGGTTTCGGGCATGTCAAGCTGCAGTTCGCCTGGTTCATCGGCTGCACCTGCCGACAGGTCAAAACTGTTGTCGGCCGGGGTAGAAAGATCAAAAGACAAACCACCAGCCACATCTGCCGCGCCGTTAACGTCGAGATCCAATGATAAATCAAGATCAAGAGGTTCACGCTCTGCAGGTGAATCTTGGGTTTCTCCGGTGCCGGGCAAACCCATTCCGCACATGTTGCAGAATTTGTTGCCCTTTTCATTTTCAAAACCACATCCTGGACATTGCATAGAGACCTCCGAGATTATCATCTGACTGGGTGCTGATGTATAACTAAGCAGACTATCAGAACCACTGGCTTTTGTCTTGTTTTTTTAACAAAATCACAAAAAAAAGCCTGATCTGCAAAATGTGCTTTTCTGAAACCGCCAATCTTGCAACTGATACCCAGCATGTTTTTTGCAATGTCAGACCCATTGAATGACTATTTATGCCCATTTTCTTATTATTCAGACCCGAAAAAATCAACC
>DAOPYA010000273.1:0-1880 GCA_035352635.1 Candidatus Rifleibacterium sp. | reverse complement strand
ATAACGATTTCTTCGTAGTTAAAAAGTGCAACAACCGCTGTCTGTTCAAGACAGGCGGGTTTGAAGCTATAAAAAAGGCATTTTTTCGACCCGGTATCGAGTGTAAGTGTGTCTTTAACGCTGTTGCCTGTGAATCTGGTCTGTTCAGACAATCGACCGACCCTGAGCGAATCAGGTGAATTGTTGATGTAATCGAACCAGGGCTTATCGAGGGGAGCAGGCAAAAAATAGCCGTCAGAACCGCAGCTGTTGGCACCAAAATACAGCTGAATACGGTTTTGATTGGCAGTCTGACGGCAGATGCGGTCAATCATCAGCCGCATGTACATTCTTTCAAAATGGCTGTCGCGCAGCAGCAAAACCAGGCTGAAAGTTTCGCCGGGCAACTGCGGAGTCGAAAACTGGCCGATAAAGAAAATGCTGCGCCGGCCGCTGAACTGCATTTCAAAGGCACGGTTTTCGCGGGTGCTTAGAATAGCCTTGATTTCTTCGAGATTTGAACCACCGGTAGCCTCGACCACTAGATCCATCAGGCTGACATCAAGCACCTTGCCGCGCACCTGCAATTTGCCGGCGGCACGCAGCTTGATCTTGGCAATCGACTGCACGAGCGGCAGCAGATTTCCGCCCTCAGATTCGTTTTCACTCTCAGAGGATGAAAATACAACTTCAGCGTAAGAATTCAGAAGGTAGGCATGCAAAATCTGCACCTGTTCAGAAGATTGTTTAACAGCCTCAACTGCGGGTTCAGGCCTGACAAATCTGCCATCGGGGCGAAAATTCAAACCCATCAATTGGCGGCCGATGGTTTCGCTGATCTTTTCGAGTTGCCTGAAGGCAAAGCCCATGTTTTCATCGAGATCTTTTTTGATGCGATCCATTTCTTTGTAGGCATCGCTTTCAAAAGACTTCTGCCGGTCAAAAAGCAGGTCGTTGCCAAGCTGAAAAATCGCGGCGGCGGGCAGCAGCATCGCGATGACGAATAACCCGGCAATCTGAAACCTTATACTTACTGCCATGCCATTATTACGCCTTTGCGTGGCCATAAAAATGACTGGCAGCAAGCCGACCATGATAATAAAAAGCCCGGCAAAAAATACTTTGCGCTCGTAGCGCATTTGTATATCGCGGGTGCTTGAGACGGCGAGCAGCAGCAGGCCATCGGCAGAACGACGCAGTGCCAGCAACACCCCCTGGCGCTTGTAGGTGCCATCTGGCAAGGTGAGCAGCCAGTTTGCCCATTCCTTTTCATCAGCGGCAGGAAAAGGATAAGGGAGATATCTTTTTGCTGGTTCGTTTTCAACTATCCAGCCGGCTGCCACGCCTGAATTTTTCCATTCATGTGATTTTCGCCGCATCAGGGTTTGCAGGCCAAAAGACCCGGTCAGTCTATCGGCTTCAACAACCGCAAGAAAGCCGCCGGCACAGCGGCGTTCGGCATTTATATAATGGGCTTTTTCTGAATGCCAGAGCATCATCAGCTTATTGCCGGCCGGATTGCCGCAAATCAGCATATCATCACCATCTTTGAGAAACGCGCTCAGGCCATGGGCATCAGTAAAATACCGGGTCAGCATCGGCACGTTTTCGAGATAATCGAATACCCCCGCACGCGGCCCTCCAGAAGGATTAATGCTGCGGGCGATAGACTCGGTCAGTTTCTGGTATGGCCATTTGGGAACCAGTTGATCGCTGTCTGGCAACGGGGCGAGATCAAGCCCCCATTTTACGAGTTTTAGACCGGGCAAAAGCTTACGCAAGCGCTTTTCATGGGCTTGTCGCACACGCAGCATCGCTATTTCATTGAGCAGCAGAGCATAATGCAAGCCCGGCAAAGCTTCAACAATTCAGAGATGAACTTAAACACAACTGATATTTTT
>DAOPYA010000272.1:0-1914 GCA_035352635.1 Candidatus Rifleibacterium sp. | reverse complement strand
CGATTCAAATGAAAGTACAAGGGGGTATTCGTCATATTATTGGGATAGGTTGATGCTACTTCTCGCGGAAAGTGTCATGGGAGAACCAGAAAAAATTTACATCAGCTGGAACTCCTCCAGAGTTGGCATAGAAAGAACCTCAGGAGTTCTGAACGAACTGGCTATTCTTATTGACGAAACTAAGGCGATTTCAGCTAAAGATAAACCAGCATTTCTGAAAGAAACCGTTTACCAGCATTGTCTCGGTTGTGGTAAGGTCAGAGGCAAGCCGAACGGCATTCAGAAACAGCATACGTGGACGTCAATAATGATCTCTACCGGTGAGGCTAACGTATTGTCATCAATTCAAGATGGGGGTAGTAAAGCAAGGGTCCTTGATCTGCCTGAACTGCCATTCATAGAAAAGAGTCCTGAAATTGTAGAAATGATCGACTCGGTTAAAGAAACGATCTCAAAGAACCATGGTCATGCGCTTCTGGTGGTAATCGCCCATTTAACAGAAAAACCTGAACGAATGCAAAGTTTAAGAGGACGGTTCGGCCAGATAAATTCTGAAATCAGGAAACAGTTACCAAGCGGCGTTGGCACAAGACAGGCTGCTGCGATTTCTTCGGTTCTTCTGGGCGCAGAGTTACTTAATGAGGTCATGGGTCTGAATTGGGACCTGAAAGACATGGAAGCAGCAATGGTTAAACCCTGTCAGAGAGTCGCAAGCCATGGGTCTGAAGGTCAGAGAGCCCTGGAGTTCATACACTCGTTTGCAGTAAGCAACCTTCAGAAGAGCGAGAACACTGTTGGAACCCTGATTATTTACCGTAATGAAGTTTGCGGCCAATTTGATACCGATGGGATAAGCCTTACTACAGCTGCCGCCAAGAGAATACTTACAGATAACCGTTTCGAACCTGACGCGATCCTTAAAGAATGGCTTGAAAAGGGGTGGTTAGACACTTATTCAGGTCGGCAGTTTGAAAAGCAAAAAACTCTCAATGGCAAAAAAACCTGGTGTGTCTGCCTTAATAATAAGGCTCTGCAAAGCCTTGGATTAAATGAACAAGAGCACGAAGAGCCAGATTTACCACCTATTGATGCCGGTGTGATACCGTTCTGAGGTCCAATGCCAGATACGGGACTGCAAGAAATCAGGTCTTACAAGTAAACAGAAAGCGGGTCGAAAGGCCCGCTTCTTTTTTGTCACCAAAAAGCTGGTGAATTGCACCAAAGACCGGTGCTGCTACTTCGGCTTCAGATGCAGGTCCCACAGCATTTCACCAAATTCACCAACTTTTCCCGCACACATATATACATTTCCATAAAACAGTTCAGATAGACAGAGAGTTTGAATCTGGAGCATATACATTAAATTCTGGTGATTTTGGTGAATACCATTTAAAACACCCATGAACAAAGAATTTCCACGGCACCAAACCACTGGTGATTATTGATGATTATGGTGCCGCATAAAATACCCGCTTCAAGCATATCTGCAAATTTCCAAATCATCTTCTGACAATATCTATTCAGAAGAATAAAAAACCACTACCGCACATGCCAGTTATGCCTATACGGCTCGGCTATTGCCTGACTTCATTGACGGTGGGCGGTAATGGATGTTTGCCGGTCAAAGCGCCCGGTCTGGCGGGTTTTTAAGATTTTGACGGTTCGGGTTTTTATTTCTGTTTTTAAGGGTGAAAAAATGGCCGCTGGGTATTCCAGGCGGCCATTTGTATGAGTTTTTGAGTTTTTCTTATTCTTCCAGTTTTGCTCCGTAGACTTTGTCAGGTTTTCTGAAGCCGTCGCCGGTAAATCTGAGTATGGTTGCTCTGTCTACCAGTCGGTCAACAGTCGCTGCTGCCGCCGCTTCAGAAGAAAAGAAAGTTTTCCATCTGCTGAATCCGGTATTTGAAGTCAGGA
>DAOPYA010000271.1:0-1919 GCA_035352635.1 Candidatus Rifleibacterium sp. | reverse complement strand
AAGCAACCCGGCTGATAGGCCGAAGCTTCCCCTTTTAAAAGACAATCAGTTAAATACGAGTGGCTTTTGATAGGAGTTATAAAACTCACCGAGAGTTGCTGAAGTGGGGTAAAGTTGCCGCGCATGAAAGATATCGATGATCGACGGATTTGTGGTAAAAATGCCGCGCTTAAAAAACGCCAAAAAAGTGTTGGTGCGACAAACCATATTTCATAAGTGATTCTGCTTATGTTTAATGATTGGCATCAGAATTGCTAATTATGTTGTAGTAGCAAGGAATCAGCTCTGCAAATTCTGCTCGATGGTTTTTCCGGGCAGGTAAGGCTGGCGTCTCTCAAAAAAAGCCTGCCAAAGCCCGGTGTTGGGTTGCAGCAGAAGCAAAAAAATCATTGCTGCCCTGGAAGGTTGGATAGTTATAGATACCCCGGTCACCCGGGGATTTTTTTTTCTGGCTGATCGGTTTTATTTTCGTCGGCACCCTCGGCAATCGGGTTCGATTGAATACTTTTTTCTTCGGTGTCTTCGCTGTGATTCTCAGTCATCAGCATGGCCTCAAGCGGGTTCGGGCCTTCGTCATCATCTTCGGAGCCGTCTTCCTCGGATGGATCAGGCTTGAAAAAAAGCAGCACCACAAGAAAAACCAGCAGAAAAAAAATATCGCCGGCGTAGCGAACCCATAATGGTGATTCTTCTAGGTTCAAGGTCGAAGCCCTCCTTTGATGCGGCCAAACGAAGATCGCCATCGTTCAAGGCGATGCTGAATATCTGTGAGAAAAAGGTCAGTAAACTGCCTGGCCTTGCCGGGGTCGAAATCTGGCTGACCCTGCCCAGGCTGATCGATCAGGACTTCCCCGGGGGGCGGAAACAACCAGATTCCATCATCGACTACATAATCGTCGGTTTCTGACTGGTAATTGCCGGCTTCCACAAGTTCGGGGAAAAAATCAAGCATCGCAGCGGTTTCTTCGACTGCCGCGTGCCCGCCAGGTTTGCTGGCATAGACCTGCTCAACAAAATGCTCGGCCAGCAACCACCAGTTAACAACGGCCAGACCGGCCGGCCTGGTGCGCGACAGCTTTCTGATCACCTTTTTCAAAGCATCACGATTGCCACCGTGCCCATTTACAACGATTATCGTCTTGAAACCCTGAACCCTGAAAGTATCGATCACCCTCTCGATAAAAGCCTCGTAGAGATCTTCAGGAAAAAAACTGCCCGGTGAAGTCTGGGCCAGAACATTGGTGAGCCCATATTCAAAGGCCGGTGCCACAACTCCATTCATGCCAATGCTCAGTCTTTCGGCAATCTTTTCGGCGCAGAGCGTGTCGGTGCCGACTGGTAGATGCCTCCCGTGTGCTTCAAGGGTGCCGACGGGTAGAAAAAGCGGCGTGTCAGCGTGCAGCAGTTCTTCAACTTCAAGCGTGTTCAGGTTTTTTAAAAATAAAGGTCGCTGCTTTTTCATGTCGTGCTCCAGTCGCATTTTTTGTTATGTTAACACATTGCCATTATAGTAAAATACGAAAAAGCGCCTCTAATAGATAACAGGCCTGAAAACCTCTTAAAAGCTTGCTAAGATGGGTTTTGCATGCCGCAGTAGCAATAACTGCGATTAAAAAGGGATTGCCGATGCCTGCCGGGCCACAGAAAAAAAAAGTTCTGCAACTCGCTCCACTACCACTCTGGAAATGGATGGCGGTTATTTTTCTCTTGTTGAGTGTGCCGGTGTTTATCATGTTCCGGCAGGCAACCAGTTCGTTCAGATCGAACGCCGATATTGCCGAAGCCCAAATCAGTCAGCAGGTCGAAAAACTTGTGAGCCGCTTTGCCTTCGAAGCGAGTACTTCAGTCCAGGTCAGGGAACTGCTGCGCGATTATGCTTCTGATTACGTTGAACCACTCAAAACCGCAGCCCTGATGCG
>DAOPYA010000270.1:0-1947 GCA_035352635.1 Candidatus Rifleibacterium sp. | reverse complement strand
CAATCTCGCTGTTGAAGACCTGGTTAAGATTCTCACCGAACCAAAAGATGCACTGATCAAGCAGTATGCCCGTCTGCTGCGCATGGAAGGCGTCGAACTTGAAGTGACTCCGAAAGCCCTGCAGGCAATTGCCCGTAATGCCATTCAGCAGAACACCGGGGCACGCGGTCTGCGGCGTATCATCGAAGACCTCATGCTCGATCTGATGTATGATATTCCTTCTGATAACAACATCAGCAAGGTGATCATTCATGAACGCTGCGTCGAAAAGAAAGAACCCTATCAGATTATCTTCAAGGTTGAAAGCCAGATAGCCTGACCGACGAAAACTAGATCAAAAGCGGCCTTTCCAACTCGGAAAGGCCGCTTTTTTAATCGGGCCGACGCGACGACCGGCGTGCGGGTGTGCTAACATGATACTCTGCAAAATTAACGATCGGGAGAAACAACAATGCGAAACCATTTTAAGGCCGACATTGGCATTTTCAGCGGCAGCGGCATGTATGAACTGGCTGCTGATAAAATCGAAAAAGTTAAAATCAGCACTCCTTTTGGCCCGCCCAGCGATCTGATCGATATCTGCACGATTGGCAACCAGAAGGTGGCCTTTTTGCCCCGGCATGGCCGGCAGCACACCATTCCGCCACACATGATCAATTATCGCGCCAACCTCTGGGCGATGAAAGAACTTGGGGTATCGCGGATTATTTCGCCCTGCGCGGTTGGCTCGCTGCAGACCAATATTAAACCCGGAGATTTTGTGGTCAGCGACCAGTTTATCGACCGCACCTGCGGGCGCCGCGACACTTTTGCCGACGGCCCCGATGTCATGCATATTTCGGCCGCAGAACCCTATTGCCCTGAGCTGCGCGAACTTGCCATCAATGCCCTGCGTGCCGAAGGGCTCACCGTTCACACCGAAGGAACGGTAGTCGTCATCAACGGGCCGCGCTTCTCGAGCAAGGCCGAGAGCAAATGGTTCACCCAGATGGGCTGGCACACAGTCAACATGACGCAATACCCTGAAGTTGTGCTGGCGCAGGAACTCGGCATCTGTATCGTCAATCTGGCGATGATCACTGATTACGATGCCGGTCTGGCGGGCAATGTTCCGGAGGTAACTACCCGTGAGGTAGTTCGCATGTTTCAGCAGAGCATCGGCCAGTTGCATAAGGTGCTGGTCAGGCTGGTAAATGCCATTCCGGCCTCTCGTGGTGAGCAATGCCGCTGCTCGCAGAAGCCCGCCGAGGGGTATTTTTCCTGACGGTTTATTCTACGGTAACCATCGCCTTCAGTGCCTTGTAGCGTTCTTCGATCAGTTCGGGTTTGAGATGTTTGTATGAATCGAGGCTGAAGTTTTCGACGGTTATTGAACCCATGGCAGCGCCATAAAGCATGCTCTGCCTGAAGCCGTTTTCGCTGAAATTGCCGTGGCGGGCCAGACTACCCATGAACCCCCCGGCAAATGAGTCGCCGGCGCCGGTTGGGTCAGTGATATCGAGGCATGGAAAAGCCGGAGTGAAGAAACGGCTTTCGTTGGTGGCGGTCATGGCACCGAGTTCGCCGAGTTTGACGACAATGCGTTTGGGGCCCATGGTCAGCAGCTTTGCGATGGCCGGGGCGAACTTTTTTTCGCCGGCCAGCATCATGGCTTCCTGCTGGTTGATGAACAGCACGTCGATCTTTTTGATTGCCTGTTTCAGCAGGTCGTTGGTGATGTTGATCCAGAGGTTCATGGTGTCGAGTGCGATGATCTTTGGCTTATTAACCTTCTCGATAACCTTGAGCTGAAGGGCCGGGTGAATGTTTCCGAGAAATACGAGTTCAGCGTTGCGATAGTTTTCGGGAAGTTGCGGATCGAAGCTTTCAAAGACGTTCAGGCGGGTATCGTGCGTGGTTGCATCGCCAAAATCTTCGCCATAGCTGCCTGACCAGTGAAAAGTTTCG
>DAOPYA010000269.1:0-1950 GCA_035352635.1 Candidatus Rifleibacterium sp. | reverse complement strand
GACCATGGATGCCTACTGGAAGTACCAGGCCGAGAAGGAGCGCAAGCTCTACGCCGTGCTCGACGCCTTTGCCCAGAACAACGGCCACCTTGCCCTCACCGATGCGCGCTACCTGAGTGCGGTCAAGCTGTTCCTTGCGTGTTTCAATAATTCGGTTGCAGCTGGTTTCGAGCTTTTTCTGAACGGCTTTGAGGTTGCTGGCGATCTGCTGGTCGGTGTAGTCGAAGCTGGCAGCTTTTTTGAAGGCCTTGAGAGCTTCTTCGTAGGCTTTCTGGCCCGAAAAAAGAATACCGATGTTGTTCCAGATGCCAGCCTGGTCGGGAGCGCCGGTTGATGCTCTGATGAAGGCTGATACTGCTTTTTCCGGGTGGTTGTCGGCCTGATAAAGCTTGCCGAGTTCAAGCCATGCTTCATAGCTTACTGCCGGGTTTTCGACGAGTTTTTCAAGAAGCCCGAGAGCCTCGATGCTGCGACCTTTTTTGAGCATCGCCATGGCCTTCAGAAACCCTGCTTCATGGTTGGCGGGTTCGAGACGCAGAATTTCATTGGTTATTTTTTCGAGTTCGTCAAAGTTTTCAAGATGGCGCAGCGTTCGGCAAAGCGAGAGCATGGTCTCGACCGAAGGGTGAAACTGCCTGGAAAGCGCTTCCTGGAAAAGCTCAGCGGCACGGTCGTGCATGTCGCGTGCGGCGAGCACTTCGGCGAGTCGCTCTAAGACAAAGGGGTCGCCGGGTTTGATGCTTAGTGCCTGTGAATACGATGAAACCGCCTGATCGTATTGTTGTGCCTGCTGATAAAGCTGGCCGAGCTTGCTGTGGCCGTAAGAATCGGTGGGGTGCAGGATGGTGGCGCGTTTGATTTCCATCAACGCCAGCGATGTTTCGCCGAGATCGCGGTAGACCATGCCAAGCTGATAATGGGCGTAGGGGTCATCTGGTGAGAGTTGAATGCACTTTTGCAGCTGATTACGGGCTTCTGGCAGATTGTTCTGGGCGCGTTCGAGCAGCCCGAGCTGATAAAAGGCTTTCGACATGAAGCGATTCAATTCAAGGGCTTTAACAAATGCCTGGCGGGCGCCATCGTCGTTGCCGGCGCGGCGCAGCAGCACACCGTGATAAAGATAGACTTCAGCCACTTCAGGTTCAAATTTCAGGCACTTTTCGAGGGTTTCGAGGGCCAGAGTATTCTCGCCGCGTTCGTCGTGAAGCTGGGCAAGGCGCAGCAGCAGCGCGTAATTTTCAGGTGAACGGCTGATTTTTTCTTTGACGCTGGTGATTTCTTTGTCGACCCCGTCTGAAAGAAATTCTGCCAGAGTCTCAAAGCGGCGATTTTCGGGTGCCGGCTTTTTTGCGGGTTTTTTGTCGGGTGCGGCTCCGGTCAGGAGTGCGACTTCTTCGGCAGAAACAATAGATTCGGGGGTTGCTTCAGGTTCGGTATGGGCTTCGTTCTCATGTTCAAGCTCTTCGAATGGTTCGAGGGCATTACCCAGGCCTTTGGCGTAGCTTTTGGGAAAAGCCGAATCGGTAGCGGTTGCCGCCCCCGGGGTTTCATTGATTTCGTTGTCTTCGATCACCCAGAAGGTGATTTCGACAAGGCCCCAGAGCGCAACAATGCCGCTGATCAGGCCTGAAGCGAGCAGAAGAAACGGGTGCCCGCTGAATATCTGGCTGATGTAGATTAGAGCAAAGAAGAAACCGCCAAGAATGACTTTAAAAAAGGCTTCTTTTGGGTAGAAGGTCGTAAAAGGGTTTTTAACTTCGGGCGCGTACATCTCGGCAACCGGGTCACCAAGCTTTTTTTCGATGATGCGCGGGTCGTTTTTTTCTTCTAGAATGCGCCCGCACTGGCTGCATACTGCCGCCGAGACGGGGTTGCGAGATGTGCATTGCGGGCAGACCGCGAGCAGGGTGCGGTTGCATGCGATACAGCTCAGGGAGTCTTCATTGTTTA
>DAOPYA010000268.1:0-1966 GCA_035352635.1 Candidatus Rifleibacterium sp. | reverse complement strand
GAATTCCCGGTTGATCTTAAACCTGCAAAACCATTCGAAAAACTCGGAGCACCCATACCAGATGAAAACCTATAATGAACTGATCAAAAAACTGCGAATTTTCCGTCAGGAACGCAACTGGGAAAAATTTCATAAACCCAAAGACCTGGCCATGGCAGCCGCTATTGAAGCCGCCGAGCTCATGCAGGAATTTCTCTGGAAGAGTGAAGAAGAAGTGACCGCCAAAATCAAGGCCGACAAGGCAAAAATTGCCGACGAGATCGCCGACACCGTTGTTTACCTCATGCTGCTCGCCGACGACCTCGAAATAGACATGTATGAAGCCATCGAGAACAAAATGCAGAAAAACGCCGCCAAATACCCCGTCGAAAAGTGCCACGGCCGGGCCACTAAATACACAGAACTCTAAACCGCTTTATTTATTGCACAATCCACTACCTTAAGTTATAAAAATCAGATGCAACGCAAAAGCTACTTTCTTTTTCTGGCCATACTGTCTTTGGCACTCATCGCGGGTGCTATTGGCTCACTACACCTTGGAACCATTGCCATTCCTTTTGCCGCAACGTTCTCGGGCTTCGATGCCTCTGCCTGCGGCGTATCTGGCGAAGAAATGCAGACCTGGCGGGCGGTAATCACCCAGATCAGGTTGCCAAGGCTTCTAGCCGCTATTTTGTGCGGTGCCGCACTCTCGGTTTCTGGGGCCGCCTACCAGAGCATGTTTCTTAACCCGCTCGTCTCGCCGGATCTGCTCGGTGTATTGGCCGGAGCAGCTTTTGGTGCGGCACTTGGCCTGCTGGTCGGCAACAGTCTGGCCGCTGCCCACGCCGGCGCATTTCTGGCAGGTATCGCCGCCGTTTTTTTCGCGGTGTTTCTCGCCGGTTATTTTCAGGGCAATCGCCTCATCATGCTGATTATGGGCGGAGTGGTCAGTTCATCACTCTTCACCTCGTTGCTCTCGGTCGTCACCTTCGTTGCCGACCCGCAGCACAAATTGCCGGCCATCGTTCACTGGCTCATGGGCGGCTTTTCAGCTGTTACCCCGGCGATGATGACCTTGACCGCACCGCTGCTGCTGGCCGGCGTCTGCCTGATAACCGCCATGTCAGGCTATCTGAACGCCCTAAGCATGGGTGACGAAGAAGCACGCACCCTCGGGGTAAGAGTCTCGCTGGTACGCAACCTGATGATTCTTGTGACTACCCTTGTCTGTTCAATAACCGTGGCCATTGGCGGCATGGTCGGCTGGGTCGGCCTGATGATACCGCATATTGCACGCATGATTACCGGCCCTGACAACCGCAGATTGCTGCCGGCTACAGCCCTGATCGGCGGTCTGTATCTGCTGCTCACCGACAATCTCTGCCGCGCCGCCTTCAGCAACGAGGTTCCAATCGGCATCATGACCTCCCTTATGGGTGTACCTTTTTTCATTCTGGTGCTCAGTCGCACCGCCAACAGGTGGAACTGATGCTGCCCATAGAAGTCGAAAACCTTTGTTTTGCCTATCATCCACAGAAACCTGTTTTGCATGATGTTTCCTTCACAATTCAGCCTGGCAGCGTCACCTCGATACTCGGGCCGAATGGCAGCGGCAAGACAACCCTGCTGAAACTGTTGCTCGGCCTGCAGCAACCCGGCTCGGGGTCGATCAAGGTTTGCGGGCGCGACATGCAGCAAATCACTCTCGCCGAAAGGGCCAGACGCATGGCCTATGTTCCGCAGCAGCATAACGCCGTTTTCGCATTTCGCAGTGAAGATGTGGTGGCGATGGGCCGCCTGCCCGACAGTGGCTTGTTCTGCCGTATCAGCAGCAGCGACCGGCAGATGGCGCAACAGAATATGAAAAAACTCGGTATTCTTCATCTGGCTGAATGCCCATATACAGAGATCAGTGGCGGCGAACAGCAACTGGTGCTGCTGGCGCGGGCCCTGACTCAGGGCGCCGAAATTCTGATTCTCGATG
>DAOPYA010000267.1:0-2071 GCA_035352635.1 Candidatus Rifleibacterium sp. | reverse complement strand
ATACCAGATTCTCCGGGCGTTTTGCTGACAGTCACCCCCGAGAATCGCTCTGATATGGCAGCCCGCCTGAGAATCGTGGCAGGTTTTTCGCTGATCTCTTTTTCACCGGCAAGCGGTGCAATCAATGTTCCCGCCGATATCTGGCCGTCATGGAGTTTTAACCGGGCCATCAACCCGGATGATTTGACCAACGCAAATTTTAAGCTGACGAGAATTCTTGATCAGAGTATTGTTCCGGTGACAATCAGGCGAAGTGAAACGGGCAAGCATGTCTGGCTCGAGATAAACGGCGCTCTGCCCCTGCTCGAAACTTTTGAGATGCGCTTATCGAAAGATGTGCGTGACATTGCAAATACCCCCCTTGGAAAGCCACTGACCACCAGATTTATTACCCAACCGCCGCCACCGCCACCGACCAGCATTATCAGCCTGAAAAATTACGAAACCGCCGCCTACGCGACCGAAACCATGGCTGTGGCCAATAACGACAGTCTCTATCTGGAGCTGGTTGCTGACGACACCTCGTTTTCGACCTATGAAACCGCAAGAGTCAGGGTTGAATCCTCTGACCCCTCACTCGACGGCCTTGAGCTTGTATTGATCGAAAACGCTCCCCCTTCAGGGGTTTATCGCCTTGCAATGCCGATTGATGTTTCGCCTGGCACCAGCATGAAAATTACTTCACAGGTAAGCCCAAGCTTTTCCATTACAGTGATCGCCAGAACCCGCACCCTGCTGACGGCAATAGACCCGGCATCTGGCACCAGCGGGCTTTTTCTCGACCAGCCCCTTACCATGACCTTCAGCGCAAGCATTGATCGGAACACCACCACCGCCGGGCTGCACGTTAAGACCTCACCTGATTTAAACATACCGCTCAGCATGCAGTTCGCCGACTCAGACCGCCGGATAATCATCGTGCCGGTGGCGTCTTACGCTCTGGGTGCCAGACATTTACTTGAAATCAGCACATCCCTGCGTGATACTAACGGGCTGTTTCTGCTGGCTCAGGCCGCCGAACTGACTACCAGGGGTGAAGCCAGTGCTTCGTTCGCCATGCAGACCGGTCTTGCCCCCCGTGATGGCCAGCAGGTTGCAGTCACCGGTGAGGCCGTGCGCGGCAGCATTTCGGTAACGGCGAGCAGCACCGACCTTCTGCTGGCAACCAATGAACAGCGCCGGTTGCGTTTCGATGCCGGTAATCAGACCCTCGAACTCATACTGAGCGAAACTTCGCCGGGCATTTTTGCCGGCAGCGCAGATTTATCATCGCTTTCAGCAGATCAGGCCAGGGCGACCATGCTCTTTGCCAATCAACCGGTCATGAACTTCGGGCTGGCGACGGTGCCCCTATTGCTCAGCATTTACCCGGCTTCCGGAAGCTCGGGGATCGGTGAATTTCCTGAATTTTCGGCAGCTTTCTCGCGAAAAATGGCTTTTGAAAGCGGCCAGCTGGCTCTAAAAATTGGGGTTCCCGATGGAATCCTGCCCGCGTCGCCAACCGGAACTGCAACCGACTCGGCAATTCTAACCTGGCAGGCAGCGGCCGCCCTGCCTGCAGAAGCCAGTTGTTCGCTGGTTCTATCAGGGTTATTCGACTATCTTGGCCAGCCTGTCGGGCAATACGGGCATAATTTCTCAACCGGTGGCCTGCAGGGCATCAACCTCTACAGCGACAGTGGTTTTGCACAGCTGATCGCCACCAGCGAAATATCGCTTTCAGAATTATTTGTCGAAATTGCCGCCTCAACAACGCGAAATCTTGCCGGGCGCTCGTTTTTTCTGGGGGCCAGACGGGGCACGCGTGCCACCGAAACGCTTCAGCTGCCTGTTGAACCTGTATCGGTAACCAGCGGCATCTTCAGATGTAACCTTGCCATTCTGGCGGGCAAAGGCATGCCACGCCATTCTGTTGGCTTATACCCAGGTGAATGGCTTGAATTAACCTCTCCGACACTGACTGACGCCAGTCGGCTGTTATATTTTAAACACGCGCAGTCAATTGGCCCGCAAAACATCAAAGATTTGAGGTTTTACTCAGAAAAAGATTATGCACAGCAACTGTCGGGGT
>DAOPYA010000266.1:0-2097 GCA_035352635.1 Candidatus Rifleibacterium sp. | reverse complement strand
GCCTCGACCGCCGCTACTGCGACAACAATGAGACGCCATTCGAAGATATTGCCCGGGGTAACACCTGGTTCAGAAACGGCCTGAAGAATATGGAAAATGTGAAGCTGCAGGTTGAGTATCGGCCGGCTGGTCGGCATTATTACCGGCTTGCCACCGATTTTTTGCGCGAAAGGCGCGACCGGGTGACTAATGCCCTGAGCCATCATCTGGCGGGCAATGTCGATGGCCAGATACCGGTCGGCTATCTTACCGCCAATTCACCCTATGATACTTTTAATAATATTGGTATTGCTGACCCGGCATTGCGAATTATTACTTTTGAATACCGTTATCAGCTGGAAAAAAATACCCGGCTGCGCGTTGGTGCCGTGCAGTGCAGATTCTCTGGCGATGCCTTCAGTCGAGCGGGTGGTTCTGGCGGAGTGCCTGCCGGCAGGGGCTTTAAAGATGATTACGACTATAAAATGCTTTGGACAGAGGTTTATAGCCGGTTTTGAAATTTTGCTCAACAGAGAAGAATTTAAAGCCGATTGAAAAAAGGCAGAATATTTAAAATTTTTTGCTTGACAAACATTGCGTGTTTGACTATAGTCTCGGACTAAGGATTTTGGCATTTAGTATTCGACAGGTGTCTCAGGAAGGGGGTGTAACTCTAGAAGGTAGCCTGCTGGATGCGCTGAAGTCTCAGGGGTGTTAAGCACCCGGGGGAACGAACTGATTTAAGAATCGACGAAGATGTTTGGGATTCCGTAGACATTAAAGGAAACAAGGACACTTGATGAAACCGGAAAATCAAACAGTCAGAGAAGATTCAAAACCAGAGAAGGCCCCAAGTAATAATCTCTCAAATTTACCTACAGGGGAAAAATAATGAAACGTATCTCAATGCTTCTCGTAGCTGTTATGGTTCTTTCGGCAGTAGCCGCAAGCGCCAATCCATTTTCTGATGTTCCATTTTCGCACTGGGCTTATGACGCAGTAAACAAACTGGCTGCCAAGGGCATCCTTCAGGGTTATCCTGATGGTCGCTACAAAGGCAATCAGACCGTTACCCGCTACGCTCTGGCCATGGTAACTGCCAAAATGCTCGCCAACGTTGAACAGATGCTCGAATCAGGCATCGGTACCAACCTGGTAACCAAAGCTGACCTCCAGACCCTCGAAAAACTGACTGTTGAATTCGCAGACGAACTCGCCCTCCTGGGTGTTAAAGTTACCGCTCTCGAAGACGACATGCAGGTCGTAAAAGAAGATGTTTCTATGCTCAAAAAAGACGTAGAAGGCATCAAAGATTATATGGCCAAGGGTGGCATGGAAAAAGTGAAACTTTCAGGCGATATGCTTGTTAGGCACACCAACCTCAACCATCAGAATGACTGGGCCAATGATGCTACCGCGAATGCTCTTTGGAATGGTCGCGCTGGCAATACCGATAACTCTCTGACTGAAAGCCAGATCCGCTTCCAGTTCAAAGCTAACATTGATGAAAACATCACTGCCGTAGCTCGCTGGAGCATGTTCGCCAAGAAACTCGAAGACGTTAACGGCTTCCAGTCCAACAATGGTGGCGCTTTCGGTATGAATACTATTGGTCAGAACACCGTAACTGACAACGTAGTTGATCTTGCTTATTTGAATATCAAAGATATGTTCCGCTTCGGTGGCGACTTCACCTTCGGCCGCAACTTCTACAGCCAGGGTCATGGCCTCCTCCTGAATGATTATGTTGATGCTATCCGCTATGCCAAGCGCTCCGGCGACATCGACGTAGTTTTCCAGACCATCTATGACCGCCACGTTGGCAGCTACAAAGATGACAACGCCGTTGATTTCCGCCAGGTATGGAACCTCAACCTCGGCACCAAGTATCGCGATCACGACCTCTATTTGGGCCTCTATATGCAGGATGAACCGAACCTTGCCAACCGCAGAGTGCCCGGTTTCGCCCGTGCTCTGGCCAATGTAGCTGGTTGCCAGGAAAGCGACAGCCGCTACGACGTAGAATTTGTTTCAAAAGGCCCCATCGGTAACAACGGTCACTGGGATTATGACCTCGGCTTTGCTTATACCAACTACGAACTTGATGTTGTTAACACT
>DAOPYA010000265.1:0-2122 GCA_035352635.1 Candidatus Rifleibacterium sp. | reverse complement strand
ACCATCTGGTTAAATGCCTTTGCGATTCCGCCAAATTCATCGCCGGAATCAATCGTCACACTGGTTTCGCTGCCATGACTCTGAAGTTGTTTCAGCCCGCGGGCCAGTTCATTAATTGGTTCCAGAAAGGTTCTGGCGAGCAAACTGGCGGTAGCCAGGGCAACAAAAAAGATTAAAACGATGCCAGTTGCCAGAGCCAGATAAAATCGATCGATCTGGTTTTTGACATCGGCAGTGCTGGTTAAGCTGACGAGGCTATAGGGTGCGAGCAGGGTTCCGGGCAAGGCCATTGCCATGAATTTTCCTTCGGGGAAATCGACGATACCCGATTCTGGTTGTTTTGAAATCTGGGCGGTCCGAACGGTTTCAGCGAGCGCATCTGTCTGCGAAATTTCACGTTTCAGCCAGGTTTGTCGGTTGCAATTGTAGGCTGCAAGGCTCTGGGCATCGGGTGAGCTTGCATCAAGAACCTGTAAAAGGAAATTTTCCCGCGCCATGGTGACAGCCTGAAATACTGATAAAATGGCAGTTGGATGACCTGGTTGCGAAAAATAGGTCCAGTACCAGAACATTTCGTTTTGCCCGAAACGGAAAAAATGCACTCTGTCTGGAGATTCACCAACCTGGGCAAAACCAAAATCACTGCTGGCGAACAAATCAGAAAAAACCTCATCGGGTGGGTGCTTTAAGACGGTATGTTCGTCATTGAGGCGCTTCTCGAGATTGCACCGGATCAGATAGCGCGAGAAAGCATCGTTAACTTTTTCCAGACCTTCAAAATAGCCGCCAGCATTATGCATGCAGATTAAATCACCATCGAGTTTGCGCAACTCAATACGAACCGCGAGGCGTCGTTGCAGCAATTCACGGGAATGTTTTTGAAAATCAGGCAGAGAAAACTGTTCAGCAGCCTGACGGCGCAGGTTTTTGCACATACCCGCAAAAGCAAATTCTTCGTTGATGAAGTCATCTTCGATTGCTGAAAGTCTCTGTTTCTGCTCTTTCTCAATCTTTGAAAGAAGAAATTTTTCGTGGGTCGAGATTGAAAGAACCCCGGTGATCGCTAACGCAGCGACCGGCACAGCGATTACCACCAGAAAAATTGCCGAGAGTTTGTTGCCAATTCTGACATAGGCTTCATGCAGGTTCAAGCGGCTATTAACCAGCAAGAGCAGCCAGAACAACAGGGCCATGCCAAAGCACAAGTTCAGCAAGCCTCTGGCGTTATGCAATTTCTGGTCAGGTAATGATGACGACCCGACAAATATGCCTTGCCCCGTGTTTAAAAGCCCCCACAAGCGATGCCCAGCCACAATGCTGTTCTGGTCACTTTTTTCGAGAGTGCTTCTCATCAATACGGCAAGATTTTGTTCAGAACTGGTAAACAAGGGCATGGCAGAACCCTGGTTCCAGTAAGACAGTTCGAGGTCAACATCAGGATTCCGGCCAAGATGCTTCTGCAAGAGGGTCTGGGTGTTGTGGTTTCCCATTACGAAAAAAATCACCCCGGACTTGTTTGCGGGTGAGAATTTTTGCCAGTAGAAAAAACCGGTCATCTTTTTCTTTTTGAGGGTTATCAGTTGCCCTTCAAGATTTTTCAGCTGGCCAGCATTTGCTTCAGCGCCGAGCAGCAGCTGTATTTTCTTTAAATGTTTTTTTTCGTCTTCGCCTGGCTGGTAGCTCGGGGTTTCGGCAATAATATCCCAGATTTTTCCGATGATGAAGCGGTTCGGTGGCACGGCGGCGGCGATCTGCGTTATTTCACCGCGATCATTGAACAGATAAGCAGTAAAATCGACCTTATATCTGGCCTTACAACCGGTGATCAGCGAATGGGCAATCGACAACTGACCGGCATGATGGGCGTGACGCAAAAGTCCATACAGTCGGGCAAAAATATGAAAATAGAATCCTTCGGGGTTGGCTCTTTCGGCAATGTGAATTAACTGCCCGCGAAGTTTTTTTTGCGCGGCAACGAGGGTGTTTTTTTCGGAAAAGCCGATTAAATGATGGCCAACCAGGTATATTGCCAATGTGGGTAATACACCAAAGATCAATACCACAAGCAGTTTTCTGGAAAATGATCTTAACAAATTTAAACTCAAGACTCTCTAATGAACAG
>DAOPYA010000264.1:0-2174 GCA_035352635.1 Candidatus Rifleibacterium sp. | reverse complement strand
CATAGCAGCAGCCATTAAAGAAACAGCCCAGCCGGGCCAGGGCAATGCCAGCCGGCAGGCCAAAGCCGATGCAGTCCATTACCGGCCAGAATGGTATCCGGCGAGCTTTCAGGTAGAGAAGGTCGAAGATGAAACTGCTGATTACCGAGCCATAAAAGGTGAGTCCACCTTGCTCAAAGGCGAAAAAGTCAGAAAAAGTCAGCTTTTCGGGGGTGTATTCAATAATAAAAAGTAGTCGTGAACCAAGAATGCCAACGATCATCTGAATGATCAGCATATCAAAAATGGCTTCGCGATTAAGACCGGCGCGACCCGCTTCCCGCAGTATCAGCAGCGTGCCGATTGAATAGCCGGCTGCGATCAATAACCCATAGGTATAAACATTGAACCATGGGGTTGATAACAATATTGGGTACATGCGAGAGGCTCAGGTTGCGCTGCTGGGAAGACCCTCGGAACTGGTCTCTTCGTCTTCGTCGGGGCTTAGAAAGAAGATATCGACGAACAGCATGAAAACACCTACGTCAATGGCAATATCGGCGACGTTGAAGACCGGAAAATCAAAAGAACCAAAGTGAAAGAGGAAAAAATCTATTACAAAACCATAAATGATGCGGTCGTAGAGATTGCCGATGGCGCCGCCAACCAGCAGAGCAAGTGCCCAGCGGGTCAGGCGTTCTTCCTCAGGCAGCTTGAGACTGTAGTAGGCGATAATCAGAATCATGCTCACAGCCATCAGAATGGGTGGCAGTCGCCAGTCAGGAAACCAGCCAAAAGCCACCCCGGGGTTTTTAACGTAGGTTAGAGTGAAGAAATTTTCAAGAATGTTGAAGGGCAGCAGGTGCGAATTATTCACAACCAGCAGTTTTGAGATTCTGTCGACCACAAAAAACAGCATGGCATAGAGAAGAACAGATGGTGAGCGCAGGTGATAACCAATGTTGCGGAAGAAATACAGGGGATAAACCGCCAGCGTAAATAACCCCGTTATCAGCCAGGTGGCTGTCCAGACCAGTGTGTTGCTGATTAGTTTCATAGTTTCCCTGAGAATAAGATAACGATGCGAAATCTTCAACCCTTTCGGCAGGTTTCAAAAATTTCTAAACGAAAAGATGCATATTTTTTTATTCTAATTTGTCCTGCCATCAATGCCGATAATCCAGGGGTACTATTATAAGACAAAGAATCTGGAGGTCACAGATCGTCTATGAAGTCATACCGTCGTCTGCATGAGCATTCATGGTTGCTTTTAATTGTGTTGACGGCAGTCTCTATTTTGACTGCCGGTTGTTCATCAAGTTCTTCTGATTCGGGTGGCAACGTTAACCCGCTCGGCGCTTATCAGACCACCGGCACCGGCACTGGTCTGGCCACCGACGGGGTGGTTCAGAACCCGGGGGCGATTACCACGCCGATTATCACCGTTCCGACCGACAGCAGCGGCGTTAATGGCCACGAAAATGCGCCACTGCTCGATAATATGCACCCCGGCTGGCAGCAGGCCTCATGCCTCAGTTGTCATAATGATACGACGAGAAACCCCGATCACAACTATTCAGACGACAGCATGTGCTACCTTTGCCACGGAACCAACGGCCTGCCAGGCTTCGGTGATGTCATCCCGCCGGTTATCAGCGGTGTCGTCGCCACTCCACAGGCAAACTCAGTTACCATTACCTGGAAAAGTGACGAAGTATGCCTCAGCCGGCTGATCCTTAAAACTATCGGTGGCGACCGCCTTGAATTCCCGGTAAGCACCACTTATAAGACCAGCCACAAATACGAAATCAGGGGTCTGCTCTTCTCGACCCATTACACCTACGAACTCGTCTGCACCGACAAGAGTGGCAACCGCACCACCACCCAGACCTTCGGGATTCTCTCGTTCACGACTCTCGCGCAGACAGCGGTTCCAACAACCACTACTACAACCCCGACTACCCCGCCCGTCGATGTCGTGACCCTGTTCAAGAGCATCAATATTACCAAGAGCGGCCCTTATAAGGCTCAGGTTGATTTCGAGCTCAAAGAACCTGCCAATTGTATAGTCTATCTGTTCGCTGAGAACGGCACCAACCCCATCGACGACGAAACTCTCGGTGTCGTGAACAGCACCTACAGCAAAAAACTATTTTCGCTCAATGGCAATACGACTTATCAGATAAGAATTTTTG
>DAOPYA010000263.1:0-2231 GCA_035352635.1 Candidatus Rifleibacterium sp. | reverse complement strand
GCGACTGAATTTAATCTATCTTAATCAGGTGTCCACTTTTATTTTACCAGTCCAGACCGACTTCAAGAAGAGGTTACGACCTTGCAGACTTTTTGGAATACCTCAGCGATAAACAGTTGACAAGAATAAGCAAAGCAAGCAAGTCTTCCCCGACAATGGCATCTATGCTAAGCGATTTCCTGGACCACTGGGACAATCTGGATAAGCTGTCGCAAAATCAGCTCTAACTGATACTTCCAGCAGCACCGGTCTGGCCAGACAAAAGAATGAGGTTGGCTCTGTGGCAAATATTTTGAAATAGTTGTCACAGAGCTTCGCTCCACCCCAACTCCACTTTTCTACAGACCACTCTACAAAGGGCCTCGGAAAAAATTTAAAGGAAATTAAATGGATTTAATCAACTTCCTAAAATTCTGGTTTTCTGAAATTGAGAACCAGGTTGTCGTAATAAACACCATTAGCAGATATGGGAACAGAATTGAAGGCAGTTATCCGTTCTGGACTCACGAAACAGAGGGAATTATCGAGAAAATAGGCGATCTTATGAATGAAAATGTCTATTTTTCAGCCTATCCGCATGAACCTGAACTGTTAGGAAAGGCGTATAAAGATGACGAAAATACCCGAGGAAACTCTTCAACAGTTGCATCTATGCCTGGATTCAGAATCGACATCGACACCCAGGAAGGCAAACATGCCAGAAAGGACCTGCCTGCAGACAAAATACAAGCCCTCAATATCATCGGCAACGCATATCCTCATGCGCCGTCAGTAGTAGTTGAAACCGGCGGTGGTATTCATTGTTACTGGAAATTTAAAGAACCCTTCATTATCTCAAGCGATGAAGAACGCCAGGAGGCCCTCCAGCTTACCCGATCATTTCAGGATCTTTTCACGCAGGCATTCAAACGCAGCGGATTTTATCTCGACAATGTTTCGGATCTGGCGAGAATCATGAGACTCCCCGACACGTTCAACTTCAAAAGCGGGCAAAAAAAGGTTCTGATAGCGGATGATAGCACCTTCGAAGAATACAATCTGGCTGAACTTCGCGAATTCCTTCCCGAAACAATCGAGCTGTTACCGGAAGAAACACCGTGCCACAATCAAATCAACCTGGATGAAATGCTAAATAAATGTGCATTTTTAAAATATGCATTTGAAAATCAGAGCAGCCTGTCGGAACCATTATGGCACGCTCTGATTTCCAACATTGCAACAATTAGACCTGGCGGGGTCCAGCTCTGTCACCAGTTCTCCAGGAGACATGCTGAATACAGCCAGAAAGAAACTGACCAAAAAATTCTGAACACGATTAACGGGTCTGCTCCGATAACGTGCCAGATGATCAGAGAAAGGGGGTTTGATTGCCCTGAAAAGTGCTATGTAAAAAGTCCCGCTGGCCTTTTCTCTAGACGCAATAACGAGGCCAGAGAAACTGTTCCTGGCGGTGAAATTGAGATTGCTCACCTTAACCCGGTCCGGGTCAAAAACATGGATTACCGGCTGCCAAAAGGACATTTTAAAAAGAATGGCGGCATTTTCCGCATAAGTGAATCGAAAAAGTCAGAAAAAGAAATTCTGGTTATACCGCATCCAATCGCAATAACTAAACTTTTCACAGGTCTCAGAGACAAAAAAGTTTCAGTTGAGATATCAGCCATCGTTAAAGGAAAGCCAATTTCTGTAATCCTGCCTAGAGAAACCATGGCAAGCAAAGAAATAATAGCTCTGGCTGGCTATGGAATCTATGTCAACTGCAACAATGCGAGTTCTGTTTCACAATTTTTGATGAATATGGAAACGGTCAATCACGATCTGATTTCGCAGTGCCATATCATTGACAAGCTCGGCTGGCTAAAAGCAGGTAATGATGAGATATTCCTTGTCGGCAGTAATTATGTCAAATGCGGCAAAATCAGGCCAATAAAAGAATCAACCGATGAGCCATGCCCCTTTGAGATAAATTTTTCCGATGTGGAAACCTGGCAAACAATCGCCGGGATAAATATTCACGGTTCGTTAGAGGAATGGAAAAAAATGGCCATCAGCTTAAACCCGTTCCCTTACGCAAAAATTGCTATTTCGGCAGCGATCATTTCCCCTTTACTGGTGAAACTCAAGCAGCCAGGATTTGTTATTCACTTCGGCTACCCGACTTCTTCCGGCAAATCTACCATGAACCTATCCCAATAAACGCTCGACCCACATGAAACATACTGCTGCAGACA
>DAOPYA010000262.1:0-2300 GCA_035352635.1 Candidatus Rifleibacterium sp. | reverse complement strand
CGAATCGGCCTAATACCGGTTCGCCTTAACAGGCGCCCCGGATTAGACCGATTCGGCTCAACTCTGGCGCGATGGGCGGCATTTTCGCGATTATCGTGCTCTTTCTGTTTTTGCAGAATTACCGGTCTACGGTTATCATCGGCACCAGCATCCCCCTCGCTATCATTACGACTTTCGGCCTGTTAAAGTTTCAGGAAGACATCACTCTTAACCTGATGACCCTTGGCGGCCTGGCTCTCGGCATCGGCATGATGGTCGATAACGCAATCGTGGTCATGGAAAACATCTATCGTTTTTTTACCGACAACCCGGGCGGCGACCGCAAGGAACTGGCAATCAAGGCCACCGAAGAAGTTCTGATGCCTGTTATTGCTTCAACGGCAACTACTGTTGCGGTTTTTCTGCCGATCGGCTTTATTCCCGACATGATCGGTGACATTTTTTTCAACATGTCACTGGCGATCATCTATTCGCTGCTGGCATCATTAGTGGTTGCCGTGACCTTTGTGCCGATGCTCTGCTCGCGATTCATGAAGATGGACGGTTTGTTTCTTGAAGAAATCGTTTTTCGCATGTATATGGCACTGGCCGCATGGCTGAGAAAACACCCCGGCCGGTCGCTGGCCGCTTTGGCCGGTCTATTTATTTTGCCGGCCATCGGCTTTTACAAAGGTATGAACAGCCCGTTTCTGATAAAAATGCTTCTCAAAACTCCGCTGGCCGGGCATGTTTTTAACCCCGGAACCGACAGCCTGCTGGCTTCGGGGTTACTGTTGATAGCCGTGCTGGTCTTGCCCCTGCTGGTAGCCGTGGCTTCATGGGTTTTTAACCAGTTTTGCACCCGGGTGCTTTTTCGCCTGGTTAACCTGATACTGGGTGCGACGGTCTCTTTTTACGTCGTGGCCCTGCGCTTTCTTCTGCAGCACTGGTTTCTGCGACTCGGCTATTGCGGTTTTATTCTGGCCCTGTTTCTGTTCAGCATAAAAATGCAGCCGGCCATGACCTTTTTTCCGGCCATGGATCGCGGTGAAGTCAATATTACCTTTGAAACCCCCGAGGGAACGAGCGTTGAGAAATCTGACGAAATTACCCGACAAATCGAAAAAATTCTGCTCACCGTACCCGAAATCAAAACGGTGATCACCAGTTCGTCGGTCGGCCGCGGTTCGCTTGCCGTCAAACTCAAACCTGATTCTGAGCGACAACGTTCAACCAACGATGTCATTCGCGAGGTGCGCGACCAGGTTAACACCATTCCGGGCATTCGCACCATCAATTACAAAGAACCGGGAATGGGCAAACCATCGCACGGCAAGTCGATTCAGATTGAGGTGATGGGCGATGACTTCGCGGTTATCGAAGGGTTGTGCCAGCAGATACATGACCGTATCAAAGACCTCGAAGGCATCAAAGATCTTGAAAGTGGCGTAAAATCAGGCCGCCCAGAGGTCAGACTCGTCTTTGACCGTGAAAAAATACGCGACATGGGGCTCAGTCTTGTTAAAATCTCAGAAATGGCACGCAGCTATGTCTATGGCTCGCTGGCCGGCAAATATCGCGAGAAAAACGATGAATTCGACATCAGGGTCGAAGCAGCAGACCTCGCCAAAGACAAAATCGCCCGACTTAAAGACCTCGAAATCTCGCTCGAAGACGGCAAATTCGTTAAATTGTCGCAGATCGCTGAATTCAAGCCGGCCACCGGCTACAGCACCATCGAACGCAAAAACAATGCCCGCCGCCTGATTGTGCAGGCCGACCCCGACCGCCGGGCCATCGGTGCCATCACCGCTGATATTAACGAAAGAATCAAGGATATTCAGGTGCCGGCCGGTTACACAATCAACTTTGGCGGCGAAAACGAAGATATGCTGAAAGCCTTTATGTATCTCGCCATCGCCCTGATTGCCTCGGTACTGCTTGTCTACATGATCATGGCCGCCCAGTTTGAATCGTTGCTCTATCCATTCCTGATCATGTTCACGATCCCACTTTCCTATATCGGCGTCGTCGGTGGCCTGCGGGCTATGGGGTTTGACTTCAGCGTCACAGCAATGATCGGCATCATCATGCTCGCCGGCATCGCAGTTAACAACGGCATCATTCTCATAGAATACATTCTGCAGCGCCGCCGCGAAAACAACGAAACCGACATCGACGCCGCAGTGGCCGCCGGAAAATTGCGCTTCCGGCCAATCATCATGACCGCGTTCACCACCCTGCTCGGCATGATACCTCTGGCTCTCGGTCTGGGTGCCAGAGGTATCATGCCGAGCAGGGTGGTGAACACGGTCATGATG
>DAOPYA010000261.1:0-2377 GCA_035352635.1 Candidatus Rifleibacterium sp. | reverse complement strand
TAAATATATACCATTCCCGGCCATCGTGGCAGGCCAGATAAGTGCGGTCTTTGTGGAAAATATCGAAGGTGGCCGGTTTGCTGTGGCGAAAAACCGTATAGTCGGCACCGAGAAAGGCACGCTGCAGAAGGTAACCCGGTGGCAGCGGGGTGCCAAGAAATGGGAAAAGGTTCAGCCCTGGTATTTCATCAGGGTGCAGAACTACCCGTTCAGACCTCAGCACCTTGCCGGTTTCGGCGGCTGAGGCATCGACATAATGGTAGTTACGGTCGGGTTTCATGCCGATCATTTCAAGTTCTTCGCGCACCTGGTTACGTTCAGCAAAAATAATCATGCCAGAGCATTCACGCTTTTTTGCCTGCTGTGTGAGGCCCTCAATGAGGCGCCTGACGACCTGGGGGTGCCGGTAGTTTTCGTGAATGCGCCAGCAGATGATTGAAGCCTCGCCAGTCGGCAGTTTTACAAGATCGGCGTGGGCAAAAATGACCGAACCGTAGGCCAGCACCCATGTTGAGCCGGGGCTGCGCACCACGATTTTGGCATGCATTCTGCATGTGTCGCTGCGGTCGAACCACGAGCCTTCGAGAATCTCGGCGCAGCAATGCATGTCTGCTACGGCTTCGGGGTCTTCTTCGTAGGAAAAGGGTCTGAATTCAAGTTTTTTAAATATTTCCTGCATGTGGTTTTCTGCCTTCAAGAATACATCTTTAATGGGTTTTGCGGCAAAAAGTCAAGTGGTGGCAATCTATATGTTAAGAATTCCTGGCAAACGCGTCGATAAATTCGCCAGGTATTCTTGTCAGATGTGAGGTATCAGCTTGGCCTGGTTGCAGGAAATATTTCCGATGTTGCTCAGCGATGGCGTCTTCTTTGTGCTGCTGATGGTTCTGGTAGTCGGCTGGCGTGCATTTATGCATCGCATGGCACGCAAGGCGGTTGCGAACGAAAGTTCTTTCACTGCGGCGATTGAGATGCCCGGCTATCTGCTGGCGGTTTCGCTGCCTTTTTATATTTATTGCCGCATCCGGGATTTTGACTTTTTCAGACCAGACGCATTCGCTCTGGCACAACTGCTGCTTAACGCCTCACTGGTGCTTCTGGTCGGCGAAGTACTTTTTTTTGGCGCGTTGCGCAGTTACGCACGTCGCAAGGCCGGTCAGGAATTTCCAAGTATTTTCAGGCAGCTGCTCAAGGGCATTGTTTATGTAATTCTCATTCTGTCGTTTCTTTCGAATACCTATAAAATCGATATTACCCCGCTGTTGACCACTTCTGCCGTGTTCACAATGGTGCTGGGTCTTGCTTTGCAGGACGTGCTCGGCAACCTGTTTGCCGGCCTGTCAGTGCATATATCGCCACCCTTCAGAATCGGCGACTGGATCAAGATCAACGGCTATTTTGGCCGGGTCGAGGAATCGAACTGGCGTGCCACGACATTGCGGCAGGCTAATACGGGGCTGGTAGTCATTCCGAACAACCAGATTTCGAAGAATGAAATCGTGAATTTCTCGGATGCCTCAGGGGCGATGTTTCATGAGCTGAGCGTCGGGTTGCCCTATGATGTTTCGCCCGAACGCTTGCGGCGGATACTCAGCTCGGCAGCCCGTGAAGTCGAAGAAATTTATCAGCGCCCGGCACCGGTAGTTTCTATTACCAACTTCGGCGACTCGGCGATTGATTATCGCGTCAGATTCTGGATATCAAACGACGAGAGCCCGAATCGCATTCTCAGCCTGCTGTCGTCGCGCATCTGGTATCGGCTCAAGCGTGAGGGGCTGTCGATTCCGTTCCCCATTCGTGATGTGTTCGTTCACCATGAGCAGGATGACCGCGAAAAGACGATCGAGCACCGCCTCAGCCTTATCTCTGGCATTGATTTTATCGCCGCTCTAGATCAGAAACTGCGGGTCCTTGTTGCTGAAAGGTTTGAAGAATGCTGGTATGAAACCGGTGAGCACGTGGTGACTGAGGGTTCGTTCGATACAGATTTTTTTGTTATTGACCGCGGCCGGGTGCAGGTCTTTGTCGAGAGTGCCGGTCAGAAAGCTGTTGCCGAGCTTGGTGAGGGCGAATTTTTCGGTGAAATGTCACTGTTGACTGGTGAAAAAAGGTCGGCGTCAGTAGTGGCCAAAACTGAAATTCGCCTGTTGAAGCTTAACCGCGATACCATGGGGCGTCTGCTCAGCGAAGATCATCTGTTGGCCGAAAAACTCAGCCACACTCTTGCCGAACGCAGCAGTCGCAATACCCAGATCGTTGCCGACCACCATGAAAGCAAAGTGGCCAGCCAGAAGCAGGCCGATGAAACCGTTGCCAAGGCTGCGATCCTTCGCAGAATCCGTGGCTTTTTCAAACTCTGAGCCGATTTTTCAAAATG
>DAOPYA010000260.1:0-2410 GCA_035352635.1 Candidatus Rifleibacterium sp. | reverse complement strand
CACCAGGTCACTTGAATTGGCGTTGAGAATCACGAAACGCGAATGCCCGTTCATGGCCGTTGTATGTTCGCCGATCAGTTGTCTGACCTGAAGGCGCTCTTCGGGGGTGCAGGTCAACCTGGCGAGTTCGAGTTGCTCAAGGGGTTTAACCGGGGTTTTAACGAGTGGCACCTGACCGGCGGGTTGATCAAGGGCATCAATCATGCAAAGAAATGTCTGGGCGGTGTGAATATGGCTGTTGTATTGCACCGGATGGGTGAAAAAACTGCCCTTGTAGAGGCCTTCCATGGTGAAACGGTTAAAACCGCAGGTCGCACGGGCGCCGGCCAGTTCGGTCAAAATCGCCGAGGCCCGCGAAAAGAATTCGAGGTCGAAGGCCGCGTCGAAATTCAGCCAGCGCAGTTTCCAGAGAGCGGCCAGCGAATCTTTAACAAAAGTTTTAAGATCGGTGGTGCGAATAGTATGGATATTTGCCTCATCTACCATGCCCAGCATGTGAACCGCGGCGGTATTTTCGGCGAACACCAGAAAGTGAAATTCGCAATCGGGCCAGAGTTGCCGCGCCCGGCACAGCATCGGGTACATCAGAATTGTGCTGCCCATTTCGGCGGGTTTAACAAAGAGCAGACGTTTGACGACCTCTAACCGGCCGGTCGAGCGTGGCAACAGCAGGTCGAGCAGTCGGCGCCTGACGGTCAGGGCCGCGCAGAGCAGCGGGCCGAGACCCGCGTCGATTTTTCGCATGGTATCTGGTTTCATTTAAAGACCTTGTTGGGTTTGAATTCGAGAGGTTCGCGCAGGTCTGACATGCGGGTCAGGTTGATGCGCCGTATGGTTTTGCCGCAAGACATGATATCGATCGCTTCTGAGGCGACGCCGGCGAATTTTGGCGCGAGGCGTTCCGCTTCGGGGAACCGGTTCTCATCGACAAAAACCACATCGCGGCCGGGTGAAACAACTTTTCCCTGCCACCAGATACGGAAATTGCCATTGAGATACAGCTCAACCAGCCGATCAGACTCTATGCCGCCATAGTAGCCGGTCAGAGTAGTCAAAGTTGTGCCCTGCACGACAAACAATGCCTGGTGGCCGGTTTCGGCATCAATTTTTTTCAGGGCGCTCCCCATCTGCTTCCAGCCATGCATGCGCACCGAAATGTCGGTTCGCGGCGGCAAGGGCAGCAGCAGAGTCAGACTCTGCACAACGGCGAGCACCGCGACGAACACCGAGGGGCCGGCGACCCAGGCCAGGCGGCGTCTGGGGTTGGGAGCAGCAGCAACATATTCAGCGACGAGCAAAAAAGCGGTCAGATAAGCTACCTGCGGCCAGTTAGCTTCGACTTTAGCCTGCATACCAGTTTTTGTGAAGAACAACATACTGGGCAGAGCGATCCAGGCAAGAAAAAATCTGACTTCATCGGCACGGCGCCACGCGAGATACGCGGCACGCAACACCACGAACCATAAGACCGGAAAAAGGGTCAGGCCGACAGTGCCAAGCTGGCCGCCGAGATACTCGCCTACATTATGCAGCAATGAGCGTGAATTGGCCGCCAGACCGTGATCGAACTGAAATTTGAACGATATCCAGTCGTGGTTCTGGTTCCAGTAGATGATTGGCAGGGTGCCAAGAGCTGCCAGGCCGACCATCAGCCAGTACCGTCGGGTAAAAACGAGGTGGCGGTGTTTTTTAAAGCCAAGAATGACCAGTGCCACGCCGGGCACAAACATGATCATGTTATACTTGCTCAGCGCCCCGAAGGCGAGCAATAGCCCGGTTACGACCCACCATCGGGCGCGGGTATCGTTTAGAGCGTGCAAAAATGCAAGGGCACAGGCGGCCCAGGCGAAGGCTAACGGGCTGTCGGGGGTAGTGACGAAGCCGAGGGCCATGCCGGCCGGGGTAAACCCGAGCATAAAAGCGGCAATAAAGCCGGCTTTCGGGCTTTTAAGGTAGTCTCGACCAATCACAAAAAGGCACCAGGCGACCCCGGCGCTGGCAAGCACCGAAACAATACGTATATAAAGCTGATGTTCGCCGGGCAGAAGGCCAAAGAGAGCGATCAACCAGGCAACCATCGGTGGGTGATCGAAATAAGACCAGTCAAGCTGCCGTGATAGTTCCCAGTAGTAGGTTTCGTCTGGGGTAAGATCGAGATAGACAGACATAAAGAGACGCAAAAGAGTCAGCAAACTGAGCAGCAGATAAAAGCGCGGCTGCCATGGCTCTGAAACAGCGTTAGCGTCGTCAACCATCGCGTCACCCAAATTTTTCATAGTTTTCGGCAGCGATTATAGCACAATCGCCCTCTTCGGCAAAAGCTCAGAGATACTGGCCAGGCAAACGGAAACTTAGCTATCTCTAGATGCTAGTTTCGGCAGGTCAGGCGGTTGCATAAGCGACGCTTGTC
>DAOPYA010000259.1:0-2419 GCA_035352635.1 Candidatus Rifleibacterium sp. | reverse complement strand
CTCACTGCCAGCGAATGCGGGTAATAGGCAGCGGTTCTCGTTAAACCGGCAGCGCTAACTTCTATCATCAGATTGCGATCTCTGAACTTTTCGGGCAGCACCAGTTCAATCTCTTCAGCCTGACTGGCAAGCTGCATTACTTCGCTGTAGTTGGGGCTGATGATCGAGAATTGCCCAGAAACCTCTTGTACAAAGGGCTTTCGCGAGAATAGCAATTCGATATCCATCAGGTAATAGCTGATTCTTGCCTGCGAAATATTGCGCTGCCGCAGTTTCACGGTACGGTTTTCGACGTTGAGCTCAAGATCAGGCTGGGAAGCCGCAAGCAGGCGTTGCTGCTGGTCGCGGTCTTCAAGGTCGGTCGCAGTTACAGCGCCACTGTTAATCTCGGCAGCCTGGGCCAGAACATCGCCAAACAAAGACCGCCAGCGTTCTACCGGGTAGGCTTTGAACTGTTCGGCAATTTGAACCGCTTCTTCGACTTTTTGGCTCGAAAAAGCCAGATATGCCTTGATATACTGATATTGGATCCGCGAAATCAGTTCCGAATCCTTGATGCTGTTGAAAAACATTGAGGCTTCATCAATCCGGTCCTGAAGAAGCAGATAATAAACCACCGCCAGCCGGTCATAATCGCTCAACTCAGTGCGATAACGCAAATCAGCCAGCAGAGCTTGATATTGACCTGCAAACTGCTGATTGAGGATTTCGCGTTTTTTGCCAAGCGGGTAAACCCTGGCGTTAACCAGCGGCCAGTATTCACGATGCTGATAAAGATGCCGCTCAACCGGCCTGACTTCAAAAAGATCACAAACAAAACTGCTGCCAACCTGCCCTGCCAGCACGGTGTGCGGCAGGTATTCCCTGATGGCCGGCAGATGGCCATGCAGAAGGCCATAAGACCAGACGGTCTCGTTAAAGGCCTGCCTTTTCTTAAGAAGGTCATAAATTTTGCCAAAGAATTCGCGATCTTTAAGTCGGAAAGCAATCTGGGCAAGATCGGTGCGCTCAAGATTATTCTCAGTTAGATAGGCGAGCACGTCGGCATCGCTGCCGTTCTGCGACAACCATGGCCATGAAGTGCGGTCAAAGTTAGTCAATTCATTGACAACTTTAAAGACAAATGGTTTTGCAGTGGCAAGCATCACTTCATTTTCAGAAACATGCACCGGGTAATGGCGCCAGTTTCCGGCGGCCGGGAAATAAAAGAAATATTCACTGGTCTGGGTTGAATAAGGCTCTATCTGCAGATGAATACTGCGGGTGGTCTGGCTGTTCAGCACCGGTAAGGCACCTTCTGGAATCTGCATCAGCACATCAACTTTGCGACGTGATGAAGTCGGGTTGGTGACCACGACCTGGCAGCCGTAAACTACCCGGGCAAGAAATTCATCGCTGACAAACTTGTCAAACCTTTCGTTGCGCTCAAAGCGATAGCGATCGTTCTGGGCAAAGAAATTCTGGCCGGTCAGCACGCTGACGGTGTCTGATGCTTCGCGGGCTGGCTTGACTTCTTCAGCAAAAACAACCGCGTTACAACCTGCCGAAAGCGTCAGGCGCGGGCCAGAAAATTCACTTTGGTGCGGAGAGGCAACTTCAGGCAATTCCAAAACCGCGAGTGCCAACATCATTTCTGTAAAATTGCCGGTAGCAAACATGAAATTTCCAGATACAAAAGGCTTGCCGGGTCGATGCGCGGCGTAATCACGCCAGAAGGCATTGACGCGCACCAGATCTGCGACCTGCTGCTCGATCGGCAACTGGTAATAGTTGTTTTCTACCCATTCTTCAGTTTTATCAACCTGCCTGAAAAGCTGCGGCACCTGGGTCCGCATTTCCGAATCACTTTCGAGTTCCATTTCAATATCAAAAGCTTCTTCAGAGGCCCCTTCAGACACTTCATCGTAGCTTGCACGACGTTCCTTCTTGCTTTCGACGCTCTTGCCCTTCGAAGGCGGCGGCGGGGCCGAGGGCGCCATCGGGCGAACTTTCTGCATTTGCGGTCTGGCAACCGCCCCTCTGCTCATTTCGAGCGGCTCGGGTTCTGGAACCGGCATATCTTCAAGCAGATTACTCAAGCCGCCCTGACTCTTCCCGTAGTCTTTGCGGCCAGCTTCAATGCCAAGTTTATCGCCGACTTCCATGGCACTACCCTGCAGTGCGGTTTTAAAGAGGGTATTAAAACGTTCCCGGTCATCAGGAAGCATATCGAATCTTTCCGCAACATGGCGTTCGATGGTCGCCGCCATTTCCGGGAGCTTCTGACCAAGCAGAATTTTCTCGACAATATTCAGACGGGCAAAAGCCCATGGTTCGGCATATTCCTGCAGATTCTGATCGATAAGCCATTTGTCCATAAATGTCTTATCACGTTTATGAGCAATATATGGTTTGACAACCCCATCGAAAAATTTGCGGT
>DAOPYA010000258.1:0-2446 GCA_035352635.1 Candidatus Rifleibacterium sp. | reverse complement strand
AAGTCCGTCCATTTCCGGCATGCGAATATCAACAAAGGTAATATCAGGCTTGAAACTGTCATAGAGCTTCAAACCCTTAAGGCCATTTTCGGCAAGCATCACTTCGTAGCCAGCCTTCTGCAAAGCTCGCTCAAAAGCCCATCTTACGCTGTGCTCATCATCTACTACCAGTATTTTTGCCTTGCCGGCCATAAGACACCTCACTCTGATTGTTCGCCGAGAGCTTTTTCTCTGGCTTTTTCACGATGGATACGCTTTCTCCAGCTTTGTGGCGAAGCCGTGTCGAAAATGCTGTCTCCATAAAGCACAAGAATTCTGCACCCAGGTTTAATACGGGCAATGCCCTCTTCAAGCTGCTGACGTATTTCATCAAGATTATAACGTAACGAAGTATGAAAGAGCAGCAGAGTTTCAACTTTTGCGGCGGCGGCCATCACCAGGACTTCTTCAAGGTATGAATGCTGTTGAAAGTTTCGTTCGTCGTCTTCATGGTGCATATAGGTGCATTCGTGGCAGAGAAAGAGGCTTTCGGCAACCTGAGCAGGGTCGATTGGCCTTGAATCTCCACCGTAAGAAAAAATAATTTTTTCGAATTCTTCGGCAACCTGTTCTTTGCCCTTTGCCCAGATCATCTCATTGATTTCACGTTGTGGCAGCCCAACAAATTCGGGTTTCAGGCGTCGGCGAACTTCAATGATGTTGTAACCGAGGCTAAGCTGCCTCTGGGAATGTTTAGTGCGAAAGGTACGCATGAAAATCTTGCTTTTCTGGTCGTCGAGCACAATTTTCTGGTCAGCTTCAATCGGGAGCCATTCAAGATTAAAAGACAAATCTTTCTGAGTCCTTTTGAGGTAATCAATAACGTATTCAATAAGTTTGTTGTCGGTAGGGTAATAAATCTGAAGGCTGGCAGTCTGGTCGCCGGCACCAAGATTACGAATATTAATTAGATTAATCAGGCCGGCGATGTGATCGGCATGGCCGTGCGACAGAAAAACCCGCCTGATACCAAAAACGCGGTTCAGCAAGGTAGAAGCAACGCCTTCACCTGCATCAAAGAGGATATTGAACCGCCGGTGATACAGCCAGGTTGAAAACAGCGCCCGTGAAAACCCTCGGAGTTGATCTTGAAGTGGAAATTGTGGGGTTGTCATGAAAATCCTTCCAATGTTGGTCGCCCATTTCAGGCCCGGTCAATTTAACACATTCTCACACATGGCGGCTATTACAATTTTGGCAGAATGCGGCCAGCAATTCTCGGTGAGTATTATAAACTCGCATCAAAAAGCATTTGGATTCAACTGATTGTCTTTTAAAAGGGGCAGCTTCGGCCTATCAGCCGGGTTGCTTTTTCTCCAGCGATTCGCTTCGCTCACAAGCTTCCGAAAAAGCAATCCCGTCTTCTCGCCTCGCAATTTTATTATAGAAATCTATGGTTTTGACCGAGAATTACTGGAATGCGGCAGTTTAGAATTGCCTCAGCAGAAGATATGTGTTAGATTCATGCTTGAAACAAGATTTCGGGGGGGGGCAAAACTACTTATGAACAATGAAAAACTGAAAGATTTGATCGATCAGAAGCTGAAAGACTATATTAAAAAATTTCTCAGATATTCAAGCTTTTCACACCTGAGCAATGATCGCAGGGAAATCATCGTTGGCACTTTTGTATATCTGGTTGACGACCACGATATGATACCTGATGATGTGCCAAACATTGGCTATCTTGATGACCTGATGGTATTTGTTGAAGCCGCCAGGCATTTTCTATCGACGGGTGCTCCGATCACAGGTGTTTGCAATGCTGATGAAGTGCTGGCTGACCTGGAGTTCGTTCAGAAGCACATGGGCTTGATGTTTGGTGAACAGCATTTTTCGATTGACACCATCAAGAAGCTGGGCCAGAAAAAGCTGGCTGAACTACCCGCACTCTCAGACCAGATCAAGAAAAAATACACTCATCTTGGAGACTTCAACAATGAATAAGAAATCATTCTGCCTGCTGCTTGCATTCATGGCCATGCTTCTGGCAACTTTTACTGCCTCTGCCGCCGAAGGCCTGGCAACTCCGATCAACGAAATTATAAAAAATCCCGCAGCTTACGAGGGCAAATATGTTTCGATAACCGGCCATTATTCAGGCTGGAAAAACGCGCCGGGCAGCCCGCCGGTAACCCGTTCAGACTGGGTTCTCTGCGACAAAGACAAAAATGCCATTTATTGTACCGGCCTGATGCCCCAGGATCAAACGACCGGCACTACCCCAGCCTTCTGGAAGCCGCTGAACGTGCTTGCTCAAGTCAAGTGTGTTGACGGCAAGGCTTTTCTGGTGGTTGAAGAAGCCAAAGCCCTGACTCTTGATGTCGAAAAAATGGTTTCGGTATCACAGATACTCTTCGCGCCAATTGAAATGCAGGGTGAATATGTTGGCCTGATGGGCGTTCTT
>DAOPYA010000257.1:0-2471 GCA_035352635.1 Candidatus Rifleibacterium sp. | reverse complement strand
TCTCACCTTTTTAGGCCAACCAGCCATTGCATCGCGGCAACCGACCCTCCCACGCTTGGGAGGCCTTTTGGCGGTTCGTGCTTAATAATTATAAATCAGTACAAAAATATGTAGGGGTTCAGCATGCTGAACCCCTACATAAAATAAAAGTCGGGTGATTCTTGCGATTATTTGTTGTCTTGGGTAACTACGATTTCCCAGCCGATGGGTGGGGGTACAATAAGGAAGCCTTTGACCTTATTGTGCAGGGCTTTGGCCTGGCGATCTTCAGGGTTGGTAGTCAGATACTCGCCGAGGGTCTTTTCGGCTGCGGTGAAATTTCTATTTTGCAATTCGCTCGCTGCAATTTCATATACCACTTTGGCGTTTTCTGCTTTTTTTAATGTCTCAAGATCAGGATCCTGGCGATCAGCAAGAACTTCATAAACATTTACCAGGTTTACCTTGCCAACAACCTTCAGACGTGCAAGAAAGCGCGAAATTACTGCTGATTCGGCCAACGAAGCTGTCTCCTGGCTGACGAGAATTTCGGTACCAAAAAGTTTGTTGCCTGTCTCAAGTCTGGCTGCCAGGTTGACATTATCACCGATAACCGTGTAATCAAAACGCATCGTCGAACCCATGTTGCCAACGACGACGACCCCGGTATTAATACCGATTCTCGCCTTTATTTCAGGTTTCCCCTCACTTTTCCATTTGGCGCGGAGTTGTCGTAAGACCTTTTGGTTCTCAAGGGCGCATCTACAGGCTCTAATCGCATGATCTTTCTGATCGACAGGTGCCCCAAAAACCGCCATGATGGCGTCGCCTTCATATTTGTCGAGAAGTCCATCAAATTTAAAAATGATCTCGGTCATTGCAGTGAGATACTCATTGAGAAGACTGACTACAGCTAATGGCGACATACCTTCTGAAAGCGCAGTAAATCCTTCAATATCTGAAAAAAAGATCGTCAGATTACGCTCTTCGCCATGCAGGTTGAGTTTGGCGGGGTTCTTAAGGATTTCGTTAACTACTGAAGCAGTTACATAATGTTGAAAAGCGGTTTTGATGCGTAATTTTTCTGAAAGTTCAAGGTAATAGCGGTGACCAATTGAAAAAAT
This sequence comes from Candidatus Rifleibacterium sp., assembly GCA_035352635.1. Classification (GTDB taxonomy): domain Bacteria; phylum Muiribacteriota; class Ozemobacteria; order Ozemobacterales; family Ozemobacteraceae; genus Rifleibacterium. The sequence goes on along the minus strand of DAOPYA010000257.1, from coordinate 1,368 downwards.
CAGCGAAGAGACAACGGCAAGAATACCACCTGATACGTCAATCAGAGTGGCATAAAGAGTCATAGCAATGAATGAACTTCCCAGGAGAAATAAAGCCGAGGCGATAGTTAGAATCAGTGCGGCTATTGGCTGCAGATGATTCAGAATGCCAAAAGTGAATAATAGAAGAAGAATGGTTGCAAGGGTGGTGCCCTGCCCGGTCAGCGGCGGTGTCAGGTAGTTCTGGTTAAGCAAATTCCGCAATGTGAGGGCATTAAGATAGGGTGAATACTCATTGCCACTGATTGGGGTATAAAATTTTTCTTCAGTCATTGAACTGGCGGCACCGATTATTATTGCTTTGTTATTAATCGCTTCAGCAGGAACCCGATCATTTATCAGGTCAAAAAATGAATAGGTTTTGAAGCCATGCAGTGGCAAGTCGTAATTGAGAAGCATAAATTCTGAGTTAACCAGCGGAATATTTATCTGGCCATCAGGTAGCTGGCAAAACATTGTTTCAGGGGTAATGCTTAACAAATGAGGGTCAAGCCCCAAAAAAAGCCGATAAACTTCAGCCTGAAATGACGGAATTGATTTGCCTGTTTCTGTAGTGAAAGCCATTGAAACGCTGCGAATTGCTTCGTCACGGTGTTGTTTGAAATAGGTCGGTGCTGCAATTGTTGCTCTGGCAAGCGCAGGAAAAGGTGGTGTCATCCGACGATCATCGCGGCGAAAAGATCTGAGAACGACTTTTCCTGATTCTTTTACGGCATCGATGAGTTCCTGGTCAATTTCAGGATTTGCCTCTGACTGTGATGCGAAAAATACGTCAAGAGCAATGACCCTGGGAGAATTGGCACTCAGTTTTCTTATGGCAGAAGCATAAACGTCGCGATCTCCCTGAAAAAGCCCGGGAATGCCGAGAATAGAGCGGTCATCAATCAGGATTATGGTTATTTCTTCATTAACAGGTCTTACGGGGGCAAGTTTTTTGATAAATGCAAGACTGGTTTGGGTGATGCTGTTGATTCTCAGGCGTGTTGACAGCCATAAATCATGCAACCAGTTGTCGATACCGGCAAAAAGACCGGGAAAAATTAAAAACAGCAGCAGCAGCAAACCTGCAAAGAACAGATTTGCTGCTGCTATTCTTCCGTTTCTGTTGTGGGTCATTAGTTACCGTTGCGCACCGTTGTTCTTGTTGGCTACGAAGTTTTTTATCAGTGTCCGCCGCCATGCCCACCATGCCCATGGCCGCCATAGCCGCCGCTATTCCCACTATTGCCTCCTTGGCCTCCTCTGCCAATAGTTCCGTTGCCAGGGGTCGGCCCGCATGGGTTGCATGGGTCACATGGGTCGGCCGACATAGCAGATTTGGGAAGAGAA
>DAOPYA010000256.1:0-2508 GCA_035352635.1 Candidatus Rifleibacterium sp. | reverse complement strand
GAGGCCGCTTTTGTCGTCGGGGTTGATGATGCTCGGAACGCCTTCTCTGATGAGGGTTCCGGTGGTCGGATTAATTTTTACTTCGGTGGTATCTGGAACCTGCTTGATGCAGACGATGATTTTCATGTTGTCTCCTTCAGCTTATTTGAGCACGGCCGCAGCGATAACCATTTTCTGCACTTCTGAGGTGCCTTCGTAAATTTCGGTTATCTTGGCATCTCGCATCATGCGCTCTACCGGGTATTCGCGGGTGTATCCATAGCCGCCGTGCAGTTGAACTGCCATAGTGGTCACAGCCATAGCGGTTTCAGATGCAAAAAGTTTGGCCATCGCAGCTTCGGTGCCGTAAGGCAGTTTCGCGTCTTTCAGGCAGGCAGCGCGGTAGACGAGCAGTCTGGCCGCATCTGTTCTCGCCTGCATATCGGCAAGCTGGAACTGGGTGTTCTGGAAGGAACTGATCGTTTTGCCGAACTGTTTGCGTTCTTTAACGTATTTAACCGTTTCGTCGATGGCGCCCTGCGCCAGCCCAAGGGCCTGGGCACCGATACCGATGCGGCCGCCGTCGAGTGTTTTCATTGCCAGGCCAAAGCCGCCGCCTTCGCGGCCAAGAAGGTTGGTGAGCGGGATTTCGACGTTTTCGAAAACCAGTTCGCAGGTTGATGAGCCGCGAATGCCCATTTTTTCTTCTTTTTTGCCAATCGAGAAGCCGGGCATGCCCTTTTCAACGATGAAAGCCGAAATGCCACGGGTGCCCTTGCTCCGGTCAGTCATGGCGAAAACGATGTAGACATCGGCGTAGCCGGCGTTGGTAATGAAGATTTTCGAGCCGGTGAGAATGTATTTGTCACCGCTGAGCACGGTGGCAGTCTGCTGGCCGGCGGCATCAGTGCCTGCATTTGGCTCGGTCAGGCCGAAAGCGCCGATTTTTTTGCCTGAGGCGAGGTCGGGCAGAAATCTGCGTTTCTGCTCATCGGTACCGAATTCATAGATGGGCGCGGCACAGAGTGAAGTGTGGGCTGAAAGAATGACGCCTGTGGTACCGCAAACTTTCGAAAGCGCTTCAACGGCCATTATATAACCGAGGTTATCGCCGCCGGCGCCGCTGAATTCTTTTGGGAAGGGTATGCCCATCATGCCGAAGCGAGCCATTTTTTCGACGGTGCTGACCGGAAAAGCTTCCTTTTCGTCGGTTTCACGGGCAAGGGGGCGCACTTCGTTTTCGGCGAAGTCTTTTAGGGTGGTGGCGAGAAGCTTGTGTTCCCGGCTGAGTTGAAAATCCATGGTGCTCTCCTTGTGTTAGGCTTTGCCTCAGAGTACTAGGGCAAGATCGTTGGTGCGGGTTGAATGGCGCTGCTTGGCTTTCGGCACGACGCAGGTGCCGGTCGCCCGGCAGACAACCTGTGATTCTTCGAGAACGTCGGCAGCCGAGTCGCTGATGTCCTTGCGGGGTACGATGACTTTGCGGGCTTCGAAGCGCATTTTGCGCGACGAATTGCCGCAATGGGTGATTTCGCCTGTCGCTTCGATGTAGTCGCCGGCATAAACGGGTGCGAGAAACTCGATTTTTTCGTAGCCTGCAAACAGCCCTTCATCGCCATCACTGCGAATCAGCAGTTCGGTCGCAACGTCGCCAAAAAGTTGCAGCATGCGGGCACCGTCTACGAGTTCGCCACCATAGTGGGCGTCGGAAAGGCTCATTCTCAGTCTGATCATAGCTTTGGCCATATCAATGCTCCTTTGCTGAAGTTTCGCGGCGTGGCACCTTGAGCACCGCTTCGCCCTCGATGACGGTTTTGTCACCGACCAGGCAGACGGTTTTCATGGTGACGAAGCATTTTTCGGCATTCAGGTCAGCAACTTCAACGCGGGCAGTAACGGTATCACCGATGCGAACCGGGGCTTTGAATTTAAGTGTCTGAGAAACATATATACAGCCTGGGCCTGGCAGGCGAGTCCCGAGAACAGTCGAAATGAAGGAGGCCGAAAGCATGCCATGGGCTATTCTGCCTTCAAAACGGGTTTTTTTGGCGAATTCTTCGTTGATGTGAACCGGGTTAAAATCACCCGAGATCCCGGCAAAAATGACGATGTCGGTTTCAGTGATTGTTTTAGAGAACTCGGCACTCATGCCTGTTTGAAGTGATTCGAAAGTGAAGCCGTTATTTTCCTGCATAAAACCTCCTGCTTTTCCGCTTATTTGGCTTGCTAAAGGCTTAATCGATAAATTTTTCTCGTTAAAATTTTCACAAACCTAGGATAATTGTTTGTGGAAAAAATGTCAAGCGCTTAAGTTTCCTCAAATAATCGTATTTCTCTGTCGGGAAAGTCAAAACCGCTGTGCGCAATATGGATAAATTGCAACCACGTCAGCAACCCGAAATGCTTCCCCAAAAGCACTCTGGCTGATATTACAGGCTGTCGGACAGACTGTATTTTATTTTTGCAGGATTCAATAAACGAATGGTGTAGCGTCTGCCAATTATTTTTTACACTCCGGATCGACAAATC
>DAOPYA010000255.1:0-2543 GCA_035352635.1 Candidatus Rifleibacterium sp. | reverse complement strand
GGTTTTAATTTTTCGACGGGTGGCGCTCTGACTTACCCAAAGTCAGAAACTACCCGTGATGTCTTCAAGCTTCTACCCGAAGACCGAATACACCTTGAAACCGACTGCCCCTATCTGGCACCGCAGTTCAAACGGGGCAAGCGCAATGAACCTGCTTACATGACTTCTACCCTTGAGCAGCTTGCCCGATTTCGAAAAGTTCCGGTCAATGCCATGGCTGAAATTCTTAAAAATAACGCCATTAATTTTTTCGGAACAAAGGCTGGTTAATTATGGAATCACAAAGACTGGTATTCAAACGCAGCAGCACCAATGAAGTTATTCTAGGCAACGACATAGTCAAGGAGATCGTTTCGCGGCTGATGCGCTTCAGGGTTGCCCGGCACTGTGCCGTCGTCAGCAACGACACCATAGCCAAGTGGTATTTGCAGCCGCTATTGTCAGAATTGCGATCTCGCGGGTTTGTTGCTCATGAAATCATGGTGGCCGAAGGCGAGAAACACAAGAATTACGAGACTGCCGCCACGATCATGAAAAGTCTGAGTGATGCCGGCATGGACAGAGACTGCCCGGTGATCGCACTGGGTGGCGGGGTAATCTGTGATCTTACCGGGTTCGTTGCTTCAATCTATAAGCGTGGCCTGCCGCTGGTATTGTTACCCACTTCGCTGCTGGCGATGGTTGACGCCTGTATCGGGGGCAAAAACGCCATTAATCTTGAACAAGGCAAAAATCTGGCCGGAACCTTTTATCAGCCTTTTTTCACGGCCATTGATGTTTCTGTGCTTCGCACTTTGCCGCTGGGTCAGTTGTCATACGGTCTTGTCGAGGCCGTAAAACACGGGGCAATTGCCGACGCTGCCTACTATCGGTTTATACTGAAGAATATCAGTGACATCAAGTCTAAGCAGTTGCCACTGATGCAACGGCTTATCAGGCGTTCGATTCACATTAAAAAAGTATTTGTAGCTGGCGATGAGCTTGACCAGGGGTTGCGTTCGCACCTTAATTTCGGTCACACTTTCGGGCACGCCCTTGAAGCTACTGGTGGCTACATCCGGCTGCACCATGGCGAAGCCGTAGGTCTTGGCATGTTAATGGCGATTAAAGCTGCCGCATCACTAAGGCTTCTAGAAGAAGACTATTCAGAAAGTCTCAAGGCCATTCTCAGTGAATTCGGCCTGCCAACTACTATTCCGGTCGAGCTTGATAAAAAGGAAATATTGAATCATATTTCGCAGGACAAGAAGAAAAATCAGAACGGTTATCATTTTATCCTGCCGGTTACACTTGGCAAAACTATCGTGCACAAGGTTGACCCCGACCGGATCGAAGACTTTCTCAACGCTTCGATGAATTTTTAACAAGGCGGCCGGCTTCCAGAAGCAGGTCCCCATGACTGACATAACAAAAACAAGGATGGCCAAATGAATTCAACTACCACTATTGCGCAACGCTTTTCTCCGAATGCCCAGAAGGTTCTGGCCAAGCGTTACCTGACCCGTGGCGCCGATGGCAAGCCTGTTGAAACCATTGAAGAGCTTTTCAGAAGAGTCGCACATGCCATTGCTTCAGCCGAGAATGCTTATCATAACAGCCGTTACCAGGTTGAACAGCTTGAGGAAGAATTTTACCGCATCATGACTGACCTCGACTTTTTGCCGAACAGCCCAACTCTAATGAATGCCGGCAAAGAACTGGGGCAGCTTTCAGCCTGCTTTGTCCTGCCGGTTGAAGACTCTATGGAAGGTATTTTTGACGCGGTCAAGAATGCCGCTCTGATTCACAAATCTGGTGGTGGCACCGGCTTCAGCTTTTCTCGTCTGCGGCCGGCGAATGATCTGGTTTCATCGACAAGCGGGGTTAGCTCCGGGCCAATCTCATTTATGCGGGTTTTCAATGTCGCTACCGAAACGATCAAACAGGGAGGCACCCGGCGAGGCGCCAATATGGGCATTCTTCGTGTCGATCACCCTGATATTCTTGATTTTATTACCTGCAAAGAAAAGAATGACGAACTGACGAATTTTAACATTTCGATTGCGATAACTGACCAATTCATGGAAGCCCTGGAGCGTGACGGTGAATATAATCTGATCAATCCCCGGTCCAAAGAGATAGTTAACTCAATAAAGGCCGGCAAGGTTTTTCACATGATTGTTGAGCGGGCCTGGCGTAACGGCGAACCGGGGATAGTCTTCATTGACCGCATAAATCGTTTCCAGCCCACTCCCGCAATCGGTGCCATAGAATCTACCAACCCTTGCGGCGAGCAGCCCCTGCTGCCCTATGAATCATGCAACCTTGGGTCCATCAATCTTGCAAAATTCGTCAATATTTCAGGCAAGCACCCTGAAGTCGATTTTAATCGCCTGCGCGAAGTAATTTATCTGGCGGTCAGGTTTTTAGATAATGTCATCGACCAGAACCGTTACCCGATCCATGAAATAGACAAGATGACAAAAGCCAACCGCAAGATTGGTCTCGGGGTTATGGGTTGGGCCGATATGCTTATCAAGATGAATTTTGGCTATGATTCAGAA
>DAOPYA010000254.1:0-2610 GCA_035352635.1 Candidatus Rifleibacterium sp. | reverse complement strand
CATGTTTGATATAGCTGCAACCAGCTCAGAACGACTTGCAGTGAATGTTGGCGATTTTGTGAACCCGATGTCTTCAATGCAATCTAGTATTGATGGCAGTTGATTTAATGGTATTCGAAATTCGCTTTTACAGGCTGTGACAAATTGCTGTGGCAGTCGTTCTTCCAGCGCAGGTCTATCTGCACTTTGAGAAAACAAATCAAAGTATCTTTCAGCTTCGACTTCTATTATTTTCTTTCCGTAGGCAGAGTGGTATTGTGAGATAACGGTTTTATCAAAACTATAATCCAGCATTAACTGGCCAAATGAGCTTATCTCAATTTCGGGCGGAAAAATGCCCAGGTTAATGGCGTCTGACCATGACCCAAGATTAAACAGAAGAATTGTCTGACCAAGAAGGATCGATATATCAAGCTCGTCTGGCTCAAACTTTGCTGTTTCTGGGCACGTGCAAACAGCCATTTCTACAAGAATCCGGCTTGCAAGATTAGCAGCGTTAAGTTTGCCTAATTCATCATTGATAACTGAAATAGTTTTTTCTTTATCGTCATTCATTGAGAGATTTGCTGCAACAGTTCTTTCCCATTGCCGTTTTTCATTTCTGATGGCATCAATATTAAGCATCAGTTTTTGGCAAAGTTGTGATTTAGAAAATCTTTTAAGGGAAATTTCGATGTCTTTCCAGACTTTGTCAACAATACTGCCGATATGGTTAACGCAGCTCTTTTGGTCTGCTATTCTTTGAAATCCCGCTTTTTTCTCATCTGACCACCCAAGACCCAATCGAAGATTTGCGTCATCCAGCCCATGCAGTAAAATTGCTGATGGTAGCTTATCTGCAACATAATCGCCATAAGATCTTGCTGGCAAAAAATGGCTGTGGCGTGCAAATGAATCCGGAAAAATCGAGTTTATCATTTCTGGTAGCCGGTCTGAATGTTCTGCCGGCAGAATTTCTTTTAAATAGCTTTCTATCAAGCTCTTTTCGCCGCAGTTGGTTGACTTGTGGAAAAGACTGTTTGGCGGCAATTTAATGCTGGTTATGATGTTTTTTTCATTCATTTTAACTGAGGTGATCTGATTTACTTCGGCTTGCTCTTTTTCGTTTTCAAAATCAAGCTGCCACTCTAACAACTCAGGAAAAGCAATTTCAAATTTTTGAAGGGCTTCAGCTATTGCTGGCAGCCATTTGAGCGCGGAATCCCATATTCGAATATGAGCCGGCTCTGGTGCTGCATTCTTAATTGAGCACCACCAGACAGTTGAGTTTAAAGAATATGCTGATCTGAAAATTTTGCTGCGGATTTCTTCCTGGCAAAAATAAATGGGAGTAAGCTGCTTGTTGAAAAAAGAGCGGCCCATTCGGCGCAGAACATATTTGTGCTGCCCATCTACATCAGGGATAAATTTTCTGTCAGTCGCTAATCTGGCGGTTTCTCGGATTTTGGCAATATATTCTGTCCCAATATGCATTTCAAGCATCGTTCTGTCATTTTCTTTTGGTAACTGCTCATGCGGAACGATATGCCAGTTGTTTTCAACGAGCCAGCCATAAAGATTCAAGAAGCCATTGAAATTGCGGATTCTACCACCAAGGGCAAACAATTTTTCTTTTGCCTGAGTTATGCGCCAAAGGTCTGTAGGCGTTACACCGGGGTAATCGCTTAAGTGAAATAGGTCGTGTGCCGAAATGACCTGAATACTCCAGTTGTCCGTTTTTTTGCTCTTTATTGCAAACATTGAGGGGCGGCCCCAGCCGGCAAGAATTACAAGGGTAATACCATGTTTAATCTCGGAGCTATTCAGAGAAGCTTTTATCTCTTCTATTCGATGTGGGATGTTCAGTTCAGAATCTGAGGTTTTAACAGGATTTTGATTAGCCCAATCATCTATGTTGCTTTTAAAATCATCGAACAGAAAGATGAGGTGCAACGGTCGGCCTTTGTAGGCCTCTAATACTGCATCCATTACAATAAGATCGCCAACAATACGGTAAGGCATTTTATGCAAAGGCGGACATGGAATTCTTCCAAAGAGTAGTGAACTCGAAAGAATTTTGTAGTAAGAGGCAATTAGATTGCCCGTTAATGCTGCTCTCTCTTTGTCACACCCTGTGTAATGCCGCAAAATAAAGGAGCGAATTGCCGTGCTGACCGCCTGAGGATAGAGGCAAAATTTATTGCTGCCAAGTGACAAGACAGGTTGTTTTTCAAGAAGAGATAATGACTGGTAATGAGAAGGAAACGGAAGCTTTGAAATGTTTGCAGAATCAAAAATAAATGGCTCTATGTCTTCAATCTTAAAGCCTAATTGCTCAAGATCTTGAATAGAAAATGTGACTCTCTTTTTTAAAGATTCAGGAGTTTCGCGCCTTGCTGAGTTTAAGTCCTGCACAGGGTATGGGCCTGTTATCGTATTAGGAAGGATTTTGTTTTTCTCAGCGATATAATTCGACAATGCAAGAAGCCCATAAACAGCTTTTTTAGTTTGGTTAAACCGTTCAGAATCTGGCATTGAATCAACAATATCAATGAATCTTTCAAGATAAAATGTCGCGGCTTCCCAATTACCCTCGGAAATCTTAAATGTTCCCCTTTGAGATGACAGATT
>DAOPYA010000253.1:0-2616 GCA_035352635.1 Candidatus Rifleibacterium sp. | reverse complement strand
TTTACCGACTTCGGCTTCAAGAAGCTGTTTGGCGAAGAATACAACAAAGATCTGCTGATCGACTTTCTCAACCAGCTCATGAAAAGAGAACAGGGCTGCATCAAAACCCTGACTTACCTCAAGAACGAACATCTCGCCCGGCAAATAATTGGTGCCCCCGTCCGTAATTCTGAGTGACTTGCCCGATAACAATTACTGAGCTATACTTTCAGCAGTATAGTTGTTCTGTAAATTTTTAATATCGGTATACTAAGGTGTCTCCCAAACCCTGTGATATAATTTGTATGAAAACTTGCCCTGAGCTTTCTCGAGTGCTGGAGAGATTTAGCTATGACCGAGACCAAAAGCCTTTTACAGCAGATCAGTTCTGGTGAAGACTCATTCCTGGAACTGAAAGAAATAATGCTGGCAGACGGCTCCGTCACGGGCCCGCACCGCAACGGAATGGCAGACGAAATGGCTGCCATGGCCAATTCTAACAGCGGCACCATACTCCTCGGGGTAAATGACAAGAACCATGAGATTACAGGTATTCCTGATCAGGCTCTGGACATAGTCGAAACCTGGGTCAGAAACATAGTCAACGACCTGATTAAGCCACCCCTGATTTGCCAGATAAAAAAGGTCCGACTCGATCTTCCGGCCGGTTCGCGCAATCTGATCAAAGTCAGCATACCGCGAAGCCTGTTCGTGCATCAGAGTCCTGGCGGCTATCTGCACCGCATTGGCAGTTCAAAAAGGCAGATGACTCCAGAATACCTTGCCCGGCTTTTTCAGCAGCGGAGCCAGGCCCGACTGATCCGGTTCGACGAGCAGGTTGTAGCACACGCCCCGCTTGATGCTCTCGATGAAAGTCTGTGGCAGCGACTGCGTTCGCCGCTTTCCCCGCCCGACAAGTTCGAATTTCTCAACAAGCTCAAACTGGTTTCTGACGATGAAAATGGCGTGGGGCACCCGACCGTGAGCGGCATTCTGATGTGCTGCCGGCAGCCCGAAGAGTATATAGCCAGCGCTTTCATTCAGGCGGTCTGCTACCGTGGCACTGTTCGCGACGCCAGCTGGCAGATCGATGCCCGTGAGATTACCGGGCCGCTCGACCGCCAGATTTTCGAGGCCTGCCGCTTTGTCGAGCGCAACATGAAGATTGGCGCCCGCAAACAGCCGCACCGCGTCGATGTGCCGCAATTTGCCATGAATGCGGTATTTGAGGCAATCGTCAATGCCGTCGCACACCGCGATTATTCGATTTACGGTTCGAAGATCAGGTTGCACATTTTCTCTGACAGGCTCGAGCTTTATTCACCCGGAACCATACCGAACACAATGACGATCGAGAGCCTGGCTGAGAGGCAATCAGCGCGCAATGAGCTGTTAACTTCGCTGCTGGCCAAATGCCCGGTTGAGCGCAGTAATTTTTCGCTGCTGCGCAGCCACATAATGGACAAAAGAGGCGAAGGCGTGCCGATCATAATTGCTCACAGCCTTGAATTATCAGGGAAAAAGCCGATCTTCCGCCTGCTCGACGACTCTGAACTGCTGCTGACCATCTTCGCCGCTGAACCCTGACCGCAATCTGCGCCAATCAGTGTAATCGGTGGATGGTCTTTCATTTTTCATTGCACGATTTTGGGAGTCATTGTCAGGGAAGGGGCTTTGCGGTATACTGGTCCTGCGAACCGATTTTGCGGTTGGCGCCAAGGAAAGCGACGATGACAAAACCACGCAAACTGGTCAGTTTCGACTGGGCGATAAAAAGGCTTTTGCGCAGCAAGGCCAATTTCGACATTCTCGAGGGATTTCTATCTGAGCTGCTCAAGGATGACATCAAGATACTTTCGATTCTGGAAAGTGAAAGCAACAAAGACTTCCCCGAGCAGAAAGCCAACCGCCTCGATCTCAAGGTCACCAACGGCAAAAACGAAATCGTCATCATCGAAATCCAGTATGAAAGAGAATACGACTACTTTCAGCGCATGCTGTTCGCCACGTCAATGGCAGTTTGCGAGCATCTTCCCGAGGCAACTGCCTATTCGAAGGTAGCCAAAGTAATTTCGATTAACATTCTCTATTTCAACCTGGGGCATGGCAAAGACTACATTTACCATGGCCAGACAGCTTTCATCGGGCTGAATTACCAGGATGAACTGGCATTGAGCCCAGAACAGCAGAAAATGTTCGACCACCCTTCCCCGCGCGATATTTTTCCCGAATACTATCTGATCAAGGTCAACAACTTCAACGATGTGGCGAAGAACACTCTCGATGAATGGATTTACTTCCTGAAAAACGAGGAAATCAAGCCGGGTTCCAGCGCCAAAGGCCTGCAGCAGGCGAAAAGACGCCTTGATATCATGAAACTCAGTGAAGCGGATCGCATTGCCTACCGGCGCCATTCTTATGATCTGCATTACCTGGCGAGCATGGCCCTTTATTCCGACTACGGCATAGCCAAACAGGAAGGCCGCGAAGAAGGCATGGAAAAAGGCATTGAAAAAGGCCGCGAAGAAACCCTGGCGCAAACCGCCCTGAAAATGCTGAACAAAGGCATCAGTCTTGAAGTCATTTCAGAAATCACCGGCCTGACCCCTGAGCAGATCGAAACTTTGCGTAAAGACA
>DAOPYA010000252.1:0-2650 GCA_035352635.1 Candidatus Rifleibacterium sp. | reverse complement strand
CAGTTTCGCCGCAGCACTGGCGCGTCGCATTTCCCAGCATCTCATGGCCATGCCGTTTGAAGACATCGTAGACCTACCTGGCCAGTCCATCCATGATGCTCCTGATGATGGTTTTTTCAATCCGGTTTTAAATTTTGCCAATGATCAGAGTGGTTTAAAGCGTATTAATGCTTCTGAAATGCCAACCTTGCACGGATTTCTCGAAATGAATGATTTCAAATATGCCCTTTCAGTCAGCAACGTCAGTTTCGGTGCTGGCGATGAAATTAAAAGTATCGCTATTTTTATCACCTGGAAAGAAACCGGTAGAGACATGATCTACCGCACCCATATTTATGTTTCATCGGTTTAAATGCAGGAGCGCCGGGTTCACCATGGTGGAAATCATGGTGGGTGCTGCAATTCTCGCGATTATCGGCGGAATGGTAGCCAACTGGTTTGTAATGCAACGCCGCTATCAGAAGCGCATCCTCGAAATGAGTGACGCCCAGCAAAGCATCCGTCAGGCTTCCTGGAACATGATCCAGGAATTGCGCACTGCCAGAAACCTTACTTATCCAAGACTTAATGCCGACAAATCTATTAAAAGCGACACTATGACCGTTTTTAAAAATTTCAGCGGTGATATCGTCTGCTACTACCACTACCCCGAGACCGGTGAAATCAGGCGCTGTGTTGTGCCAAACGATTCAGGCGCCCCAATAATAGATACCAAACCAATTGCGACCAGAATTGACAAAGTTGCCTTCACGTCACATGACCTTGGCAACAGACTTCTTGGGATTTATTTAGAATCTGGTAACACTGTGGGCCTTGAATCCGTATACTTATTGAATGAATAACGTCAACATTAAAACGGTTTAAACCAGAAAGATACAGATAGTGAACTGCCAGAAAAGCTATAAAAATAAGTTTGCCAGGCGCCATGGGGTTGCCATGGTAATGGTAATCGGCCTGATCGCCATAATGATGCCGGTTATTTTTATGCTTTCACGAATTGGCGGTTCACAAACTCAGCTGGCAATAAAATATCATGAGAACCTCGTCGCCGAAACCGTAGCCTTTTCTGGCAGCAATGCCGGTCTGTCGAGACTTCAGGGCAACATCAGAGGTTACCAGGATCTACCAGATGAATCATCTGGTGAAGAAAAATACGCCCTCAACATTCGCCCGACCGGGGCGGGGTTTTTCGGGCAGACCTTATATTTTCTGCTTACCAATGCAAAAATTAAATCACATAACTATACTCTCATGGCTGAAGCTGAGCAATTTAAGCCTGAGCCAACCCCACCCGTCCTGGTAATCTCGCGTGATTACTGGAATACCGTTGAACCCTATGAAATCAGCCTGATGGCTGATGTACTAAGCATGCAGAATTATCGAGGTATGGAATTACTGCGCCTTGAAGAAACCCGGACATTCGAGCGCCAATCAACCCTCGATCAGTACAAGTCAGAAATGCAGGCGAAAAAATTGCGTCTGCCAGCTGAGATACAGTCAGGATGGGATAAAATCGTCACTACCCTTGTCGATGAAAAAATTTCGGAGTAGACTGGCCTTTAGCTTGTGTTAACAAAGGAGCGGCTTATGAAAAAGATTCTTTTGCTGGTATTGCTTTTAGGTCTGGTTATCAGCGGGCCACCCGCCATTGCCGAGGACGACGAAAGCCCGGCCCTTGAAAATGCCGTTAAAGTTGATGTCGATGATATCAAGCTGCGGCCGGCTCTTGAAATTGAGCAGGCGGTCATGGAATACATGCTGGCATTTGAAGCCTATAACTCTGCAAAAAAATCCAAAGACCCTGCAATCCGTGGCAAAATTGTTCAGTTGATGAAGCAATATCGTGAAGCTTATGCCAGATTTCTGAGTATGATGCATGCAGACAAGCTTTATGAACCCCAAAAACCCCAAAATCCGGCGGGGCGCTATAACAAAAAGCTTAAAAAAGATAAGGGCAATAAACGCAACTGGAAACCTACCGCTGCCAAAGATTTACGCGAAAAAATCAAAAAGCTCGTTGAATCTGGTGCTTCTCCAAAAGAAATCAAAGAAGCCATTCACGCTTCTCTTCCCAAATCTGCTATGTCGGCCGACCCATGTGACCCATGCAACCCATGCCCTCCTAATCAGGGTGACGGTGGCAGTATTGGACAAGGCAACGTTGGTAAGGATGGGGGCAGGGATAGAGATAGAGATGAAGATGAAGACAGAGATAGAGCTGGATTTGGGAACAGACCAAGCCCTCGCAATCCTGGCGGCAAATAAAACCTGATAAAAAACTTAATAGCCAACAAGAACAACAGTGCGCAACTGGAACTAATGAGCCACAACAGAAACGGAAGAATAGCAGCAGCGAATCTGGTCTTTGCAGGTTTGCTGCTGCTGTTGTTTTTAATTTTTCCAAGTCTTTTTGCTGGTATCGACAACTGGTTGCATGATTTATGGCTGTCGGCACGCCTGAGAATTAACAGCATCAGTCAGAACAGTCTTTCATTTATTAAAAAACTTGCTCCTGTCAGACCAGTTAATGAAGAAATAACCATAATCCTGATTGATGATCGCTCTATTCTTGGTATTCCCGGGCTTTTTCAGGGTGATCGCGACGTTTATGCTTCTGCCATAAGAAAACTGAGTGCCAATTCTCCCAGGG
>DAOPYA010000251.1:0-2726 GCA_035352635.1 Candidatus Rifleibacterium sp. | reverse complement strand
GGGGGGGTGCCATAAGGGGCGGCGGATCGAAAGAAGGAGCGCTGACCGCCGGGGGAGCCTGGTTCAGCATACCATTCTGCGGGCCGGCCATTGCAGCCTGCCAGGGTTGAGATGAAAGGGGTCTGGCATCAACAGACGGGGCGCCCATATCATAGTTGGCTGGTGCGGCACCTGGGATTGAGAGTGTATTACCGACAATCAATTTGTTTGGATTTATGCTCGGGTTAGCCCGGGCAATCTCGCGCCACTTTTGCGATGAACCAAGCAGGCGTTTGGCAATTTTTCCGAGAGTGTCGCCACGCTGCACGGTGTAAGAGCCACCGGTCTGACCGTAGTAACTGGCATCGGCTTCAGCAGCGTCGGCAGACACCGAGGGATCGGCGGTTTCTTCAATTTCATGGTCAGGCACCTCAAAATCGGCAGGTACTGATTGAGCTACCGGTTGTCTAACCGGCGCAGCGGCTCTTGCAACTTGAGTTCTGGCAGCAGCAGGGGCTGACCGCTGAGCAACTGCCATAGCAGGTGCTGCGCTGCGTGCGGGTGCAGCAGCGGCGACCTGTGCCGGCCCTGCAACCGTAACAAGTTTCTGGCCAACGACGATGCGATTGCCGTTATCAATGTTGTTGAGAACCATCAGATCCTGCCAGCGGTTGGGGTCGCCATATACACGCATGGCGATCTTCGGCAGAGTGTCACCGGCCTGAACGACATAGAACGAGCTTTTGGCAGCTGCAACAGCCGGGGCCGCATTGTTTCTGGAAGCATTGACCGGAGGTTCAACCGGAGGCCGATAGCTCGCCTGACCCAAAGGAGCCGCTGCCACCCTTGGTGGTGCCGACATCAACTGTTGCTGGGCAGACTGCCCGGCTGGACCAACTTCTTCCCAGTCGCCGGCGGCGGACTGAGCCCTGGTCATTGCAGGTGCTGCGAAAACCAGCCCCATCGAAATGATGGCTGCAAGAACAGGATCTTTGGCCCGGAATGAATTAAACCTAATCATCTCTGACCTCCAGGTCTATCCGAATTGGACGAATCATAGTTTCCAGTATTTTTTGAAATGCGCCTTGAGTAATTTTGCATAGCCGTACCAGTCTGCGTATGAGATAAGTTCGTCTTTGTTAACCTTATCGACAGCAGTTATATTTTTATTGAGCAATAAACTTACATGTTGTGAGGTTGCTTTTGCCATCAGCGAACCCGGCGTGCCACCCTCAAGCACTGAGAGCACCCGCCCGCCGCATATCTTGCCGGCCACTTCCAGAAGCATGCCAAAGCTACTGAGCAGGCCGGTTTCGGTGACCCGTAGATGCGAGGCCGGGTCTTCATGCAGAACGTTGCTGCCAAAGCCAAGAATAAAAAACTCGGGCATGAACTGCCATAGAATCTTTAAGATAATTTCATTGATGCAAACCCGGTATTCACGGTCGCCGTAGCCAGAAACAAATGGCACATTGAGATTAAAACCCGCCGCCCCTTTGGCGCCGAGTTCTTCGTAATGCCCGGTACCAGTAACTCCCGGGTATTCATGCAGGGAAATCGTCATCACATCTTTGCGGGCATAGAAAATTTCCTGGGTGCCGCTGCCGTGCTCGGCATCAAGATCGATGATCACAACCCTTTTCAGGCCATATTTTTTGGTGAGGTAATGAGCGCCGGCCGCCATCGGGTTCACCAGACTGCCAAAACCCGAGGTCGCAATGCCGGCGTGATGACCAGGCATAGCCGTCAGGCAAAAAGCTGTCGCCGCCTCGCCGCTCATGATTTTATCAACAGCGTCAAGAACGCCACCGGCACCGAACCTGGCAATTTCAAAAGATTCCCTGATCAAAGGGGTGCGATCGTCAAGCTGGTCGGCACCACTGTAACTGCGCTTATGCAGCTCGTTTAGAAATTCCGGGTCGTGAATTTCGCGCAATCGCTTCATTGGTGCAATGTCAGCCTCTCTGGTCAAGCCATCCCAGAGGTTGTCACGCTGCAGTTGATCAATAATAGAGGCCAGACGGCCCCCCGCACCATTCTCGGTGAGGGGGTCGTGTTCCAGGAGTTTGGCGTTATACATGACAACGCCCCCGGTGCGGGCTTCTTCCATAGATTCAGACAGAAAGTGCTGCCAGCACCTGTTCTTTGTCGATCGAACCAGCATAGAACTGATCGATATCAACGAGAACCCAGGCAGCTTTTTCCTCTTTCTTAGACTCAGGGCCTTTGTTAGCCCATCGAACCATTGAATTTTCGCAAGGTCTCATACTCGATACGCCCTCCTTGTATACAATTCCCGTTATCTCTATCGGCAACTTCAGCCACAGCATCAACCGGCAATTTTAAGAAATTATGCCGGCAGCGAATCTGAATAGCCCTGCCCAGGCAACCAAACCGAAAATGCAAGCCCGCCAAACTGCCGCAATTGCAAATCCACCCATTTAAAAAAAATGCTTCAGGGCTACGCCCTGAAGCATCTACTGAATCACAATCGCAGCAGATTACGCGCTTTCTTTGGTATCCTGTTCATCTAGGCGGCCAAGATACTTTTCGCTGATCGAGAAAATTACGGGCAGCACGAACAGGGTCAGCAATGTCGAAGTAATCAGACCACCGTTCACCACCAGCGCCAATGGTTTTTGAATGTCAGCCCCCGAGCCATCTGAGAGCAGCATCGGAATATGCCCGATAAACGAAGTCAGACTGGTCATCAGTATGGCGCGGTAGCGCAGGGCGCAGGCCTGCCG
>DAOPYA010000250.1:0-2824 GCA_035352635.1 Candidatus Rifleibacterium sp. | reverse complement strand
CGAAGGCTATCCCATTCCAATACCCCCGCTTCCCGAACAGCAGCGCATCGTCGCCATTCTCGATGATGCTTTTGCAGGCATCGCCACCGCCAAAGCCAACACCGAAAAGAATCTGCAAAACGCCCGCGCCATATTTGAGAGTTACCTTTGCTCTGTTTTCAAGCAAAGTGGCGAGGGTTGGGTAGAAAAAACGCTCGGCGAAATCGGCAAGGTGTCCATGTGCAAGAGAATTTTCAAGGAGGAGACGTTAACTACGGCTGGAATACCGTTTTACAAGATTGGAACTTTCGGAAAAGAGCCCGACTCATTTATTCCCGCCCGAATATACGACGAATACAAGCAGAATTACCCCTTTCCCAAAAAGGGTGATGTTCTTATTTCGGCATCAGGAACAATTGGTCGACGCGTCAAATATGATGGTAAACCTGCCTATTTTCAGGACTCTAATATCGTCTGGATTGAAAATGATGAAAAACAGGTGTTAAACGACTACCTGTATCATTTCTATGGCGCTTGTGAGTGGAACTCAACAAAGGGGGCTACCATATCGCGACTATACAATGATAACCTGAGGCGAATCGTGATTACATTCCCAGAATCGTTTCAAGAGCAGCGGCAGATTGTCGGCCAACTCGATGTCCTGACCAGCGAGACCCAACGTCTTGCAACCGTATATCAGCAAAAACTCACCACACTGGATGAGCTGAAGAAGTCGCTGCTGCAGCAGGCGTTTTCAGGGGAATTGTGAGATGACCTTATGAGCAACAACCTTCTGCAAACAAAATCAACTGTTAGGAGATTCCGAATAGTTGCCCCTGCGCATACGACAGACTCCAGTTATTCGGAAATTCCTGATGACTGCCGTGACAAAAACTTCAACTATCCGGAAATTCCGGATAGTTGTATTATCAGATTTGCAGCGGGTAAGGATGAAGCATGAACAAAGCCGTAACCAGGGCTGAAACAGCAAAAATTGCCAGACCGGGCGTTTTTTGTTTCAGAAAAAGGGTCGCAGCATGACAAAAAATAATGGTTTGCAGATACGTAACAGCACTGCCGAGTTTCTGATATTTACCGGTCAGGCTGGAGAACGGAGCATTGAAGCGCGCTATGAAGACGAAAGTATCTGGCTGACACAGAAAATGATGGCGCAACTTTTTGATGTTGACGTGCGCACTGTCAATGAGCATCTTGGAACCATTTTCAAAAGCGGTGAATTAAACGAGATTTCAGTTATCCGGAAATTCCGGATAACTGCCGACGACGGTAAAAACTACAACACCAGCTTTTATAACCTCGACGCCATAATTTCAGTCGGCTATCGCGTCAATTCTGTTCGTGCCACTCAGTTCAGACAATGGGCGACCCAGGTTCTGAAAAAATTTGCCGTAAAGGGCTACGTGATCGATAAAAAGCGTATGGAAAACGGCGCTTTCCTCGGCGAAGACTACTTTGAACATCTGCTCGAAGAAATCAGGGAAATCAGGCTCAGCGAACGCCGGTTTTATCAGAAAATCACTGATATTTACTCTACCAGCGTCGACTATAACCGGGATGCGCCAACCACCAGAGAGTTTTTCGCCAAGGTGCAGAATAAGCTGCATTTCGCCATTCATGGCCATACAGCCGCAGAACTGATAATGGAGCGGGCTGACAGCAAAAAGCCAAAAATGGGCTTAACCGAATGGGAAAAAGCGCCTGAGGGCAAAATCGTGAAAACTGATGTGGTGGTCGCCAAAAACTATCTCAGCAAAGAAGAACTTGAATCGCTGGGCCGGATAGTAAACGCCTATCTCGACCTGGCTGAAGAACGGGCACGACGCAAGATACCCATGACCATGGAAGACTGGGCGAAACGACTAGATATGTTTCTCGAATTCGATGATCGCGAAATCCTGCAGAACCCCGGAAAAGTTACAGCAAAAATCGCAAAGGTCCATGCCGAAAGCGAGTTTGAGAAATACCGCATTGTTCAGGATCGCCTGTTTGAGTCTGACTTCGACAAAGCAGTAAAAAAACTGATTGAAACCAAAGAAGATAAAGAATGAACGAAGCGGAAACCAGAGCGGAATATATTGACCCGGCGTTAAAGCAGACTGGATGGGCGGTTGTTCACGACAGTCGTGTCCGGCGTGAATACCAGATTTCGCCCGGTCGTATTGAAGGCCAGGGCAAGCATGGCAAGGCTCTGATTGCTGATTATATTCTTGAATTCCGAAATACTAAACTGGCGGTAATCGAAGCAAAAGCCTGGAACGAAGCCCTGACTGAAGGTGTCGCTCAGGCAAAAAACTATGCCGGTAAGCTGGCCATCAGATTCGCTTATTCCTGCAACGGTCAGGGTATTTATGAGATCGACATGGAAACAGGCCATGAGTGTGAGATATCTCAATACCCAACCCCTGAAGAACTCTGGACGCGAACTTTTGCCAAACAGGATGCCTGGCGCGACCGCTTTGCTGAAGTGCCTTACGAAGACAAGGGCGGCACTCACCCCCGGGCGTTACTACCAGGACATCGCTATTGAGCGGGTGTTGAGCGCCATCGCCGCCAACCAGCAGCGCATACTGCTGACCCTCGCGACCGGAACCGGCAAAACTTTTATCGCCTTTCAGATTGCCTGGAAACTCTTTCATGCCCGCTGGAACCTCTCGCGCGAACCATCGCTGCGGCCGCGCATACTTTTTCTGGCCGATAGAAATATTCTTGCCAATCAGGCCTACAACGCTTTCTCGGCCTTCGCCGAAGATGCGCTGGTGCGCATTGCACCGTAAGCGCTCAGTAAACCGCATCTTTTTTTCCTGATTTTTTTGTGGCAATGTTG
>DAOPYA010000249.1:0-2900 GCA_035352635.1 Candidatus Rifleibacterium sp. | reverse complement strand
CGGTGGCGGGGGCAAAAGAAAACCAGACAATGCCTGATTGACTCAGCAACTCGGCGGCTTGCAGTTCTTTGCGCTGTTCAAGACATAACAGGTCATTGAAAAGCCGAAAAACCGGGGCGAAATCATCGCTCTCATAATAGTCTACGGGTTGGAAGTTATGGCTTTCAAGCTGGTTCTTCAGCGCAGAAACCATAATCTCAACCGGTTCACCAACCATTCTGTCGTAGGCAAGAAAAGTTGCGATGACCGAACCAAGCGCCACAATCAGCAGCATAAGCAGCTGATAAGCTATTAAGCTGTCAACAAAACTCTGCCAGGGTGTGGTTTTTGCCTTGAAAACAACCCGCCAGTTACCGCCAACAGCCGGGTTTGTTCGTGCCACTCCGTTGGTGAAAGTCAGGGGATAAATTACTTCAACCGAGTTCTCGGCCTGTTCAGATGAAGTAAACGAGGCAACACAGACCAAACCCGGGTCTGAAATACTGATGGAGATAAGATCAAGTTGCCCGGCAATCATGGCAAGCTGCGCAGAAAGATCGGTGGTTCGGCGCCCCAGAATCAGCATGCGCAAGTTCTCGGCCTGACTTGCGAACTGCTGACTCAATTGAAGACGCTGTTGTGAGTCAATACTGCGCTGAGAAATCATCGCCAGGAATACAGTCAAAAAAACGGCCACCAGCAATATAAATGGCAGATATCTGAGAACAAAGCGAACCTTGAACGATCGCGAACCGCGCTCGTTCAGCTCGGTATCTTTATAAGATAAAGCCTGCCTCTGCATATTACGGACTCTGAGACCTGAGCCCCCCTCTCTTCAAACTAACCAAGATCTCTGATTTGTTTTTATCTATCTGATATCAATTATAATGTTTTTTTTCTGTTCTGTGTAAAAACTATTTGGCCGCCGGCAACTCTATTTTGCGGGGCTTATCAGAGAAAGGCTGGTACAAAATTATCACCCGGCCAACGGTTCGCACGAGCATTGCATCAGTTTCATCAAGAATCACATCGACAACCTCGTCAACCTTAACAGGTGCCGTATCAAGCAATTTAATCTTTATGAGTTCCTGAGAGCTTAGGGCTTCGCGGACACTGCTGACGATTTTGGCTTCGAGTCCCTGTTTTCCGATGCGGACAACGGCGTCGATTTTGTTGGCAAGCGCTTCAAGATGCTTGCGTTGATTTGAAGTAAGTTTCACGTTGTTTCTCCCTGCAATTATTGAAAAAAGATTATAGCACAGCAGAAAATTTCCATGCATCGACAATTTTTTCAATGGCATCGGGGCCATCGACACGCCAGGCATGCATGCCGAACCGGGTAGCGGCCGCAACATTCGTCTCACTGTCGTCAAAGAACAACACCCGATCGGCCGGGCAACCAGTTCGTCTGCAAACCGCCGCAAAAATCTGGGGGTCAGGCTTAACCAGGCCCAGCTCATAAGAAAAAAACAGATCATCGAAAGGAGCAAAAACTTTGCTGCTCTTTTTCAGGGTCTCAATATGCAGAGCATTTGTATTTGAAAGCATTGCCAGTCGCCCAGCACATGAAAGACGCTCAAGAACCCCGACACAACCTGGCTTGTCGGGGCCGAGAATCCCGGTAAAATCACGAACAAAAGCGTCTACCCCACTATGATAAGCAGTTTCCTTGCAGAAAAGCTCATAGAAGCCTGCAAAATCAATCTGACCAGCCTCGAAAATCTTAACCGACTCAAGAGCAAGCCATCTTGATTTAAGCGCTTCAGGGTCAAGGCCTGACCCGAAAAGATGCTCTGCCTGCGAATGCCAGTTAAGGTCAATAAGAACACCACCAAGATCGCAGAGAATCAGAAGTTCGGGGTTTTTCAAAGGCTGCCCTCGCGATGATTCGTTGAAGAACTGTCGGCATTGGCAACAATTGCCTTGCGGCTTTCGTTTTTGACGCGGGCCGCTTCTATCTGCCTGAAAGCCAGCCAGATCAGCAAAGGAACGATTATCAGATCATCAAGATAGCCAATGATCGGAATAAAATCGGGGATCAGGTCGATCGGCGACAAAAAGTAGGCAATAGCAGCAATGAGCAGCAACTTTGCCGACCAGGGAGTTTCGGGCGACTCAATAACCTCAATATAGCCACTGACGCGATTTCGAATCTGATCAATTTTATTCACAACCACATGCTCCTGCCAAGATTTAAGCCACTCTACCACAACCGGCCACCGAATTCCCACAAGGGTGCAGAGCCGCGCCGTTGGAGCGCATTGAGTTTCTCACCGATTCGACGGCGCGGCATATCAGCCGGGTTACTTTGCCCTCAGTGCTTGCTCGCCGCGAGTTTATCGGTGATGTCGATGAAGCGATAACGCCCGAACCATGGCGCAAAGAAACTTTTGTCGGGCAGCAGTGGCAGTTTTTCGCGCAACAACTGGTTTAAAACAAATCTGATGGTGTTGATCGGGCTGATACCAGGGTATAGGCCTTCATTCGAGCGACCACCAAGATGCACAGCGTTCAATATGGCAAAGCGTTCCCGCAAATCGGTTTTTTCATGGTTCTGCCAGTCAAGAACCGAGCCTGGCCCATGATCAGATTGAATTATGATAATGCGCTGCCTGCTTTGGCCGGCAAGCAGTTTGCTCAACATCTCTTTGACCAGGCGTGTGAAAAAGACAAGCTGGTCACGGTACTGGCGGCGATAACCAGACACATCGTTGCCCCAGTGGCTTCCGTCAAATATATGAAATTTTTCGCCCGGGTTGATATTTTCGCCGGCCGGGCCAAACACAAACGGCGGGTGCGGGCAGGTAAGATGCGCAAAAACCACGACCGGGCCGGCCGGCAATTTTAGCTCCGGAAGCGTTTCCATGGTTTCTCTGATTCGGCCGCGATGAACATCAGCCTGCGACACCGACATATCGAAA
>DAOPYA010000248.1:0-2903 GCA_035352635.1 Candidatus Rifleibacterium sp. | reverse complement strand
ATTTTTTAATCATTTTATCCTCGTAATGCTTATTGAATCAAAGTTTTGCCGCGCTTCTTGAACTTTGACCAACTTTGTTCGCAAAAAAGTGCGAAATTCGCTTGACTAGTTCGCACTTTTTTGCGATACTTAATCTAAGAAAGTAAATTGCAAAATTTACTACCAAAGAAAAACTCTAACGAAATTTTGAAATCTGTCAACAAAAATGGAGACCAAGGATGGAAAAACTAAGCGAACGCGAAGCCTGGGCTGTTTGTCTGCTTATTAGAGCTGTGATTCAGCACCAAGACCATGAAGAAGCTGGGTGGGTTTTTACTTCCGCAGACTTTATGGTGGGCATGGATAGAGCAGGCGTCGGCCTGCTCTGGAATGTTATTAAAAAGCTCGAGCCCAAAGTGAGATGATTTGAGAAAAGGGGGTTGCGACAGTGGCAAACAGAAGATTTATTGAGCTTAAAAAGTGGCTCGTAGAAAAAGAGCTTAAACAAAAAGATATTGCCCAAGAAGCTGGGGTAAGCAACGCCGCAGTCTATAACGTTATGAAGGGCAAAATGACGAGCGCAAACATCAAGCAGGTTTTTATCAAAATGGGCTGTCCGCCCGAAATCTGGGAAGAGGATGCTGCGTAAAGAAATGAATGAATGGTTTTCGGCTTTAGAACTTGCCGGCCTTGAAGGCATGCCTTTAACTGTCAGCGCGGTTATAAGAAAAGCGAGAAAAGGGCAATGGAACTCGCAAAAGCGCCAAGGCCGGGGCGGTGGCCTGGAATATCACATTTCCAGCCTGCCGAAAGAAACGCAGCAGGCTTTGGCGATCAAGCTGGTCAACGAACAGCGTCAGGCGCTCATGCAAACCGAAGCCGGTAGGCTCGGAGCAATAGAGGGCGCAAAGCTGCGGTTGCGTGAAGAAACAACAAAAGAAATTCAACAGACCAGGCGTCTTGAAGACCTGTTCAAAGCAGAAGGATTAAAAGGCATGGCAAAAGACAGAATGAACTCAAAGCTTGAAATCATCAAGCTCTGGGAAGCATACAAAACAGGCAGCACGGAAGGCACGACAGCCGCTCAGTTCGCCTTTGCCTCAGCCTACAATCGCGGCGAAATCAACCCGCCCGACTGGGTGAAGCCTTTCACTCCGAAAATCTCTCAGCCGACTCTCATGCGCTGGCTCAAGCTCTATCGTCAGCAGGGCCTGACCTGTCTTGCCGGTCGGTATGGCAACAAAACCGGAACCGGAATCATTGATACGAACGAACCGCTGCGCGAACTGGTGCTGGCTATGATGGCTGATTTTCCGCACTGTGATGCAAAAAAGGTGTGGATGGCCATCAAGGCCAGGGCCGAAAAGCTGCAGCTTGCCAGTCTGCCGTCCGTGAAGACGGTAGACCGCTGGATGTCGAGATGGAAAGCCGAAAACAAACAGCTTTATACACATCTCAAGAGCCCCGATGAATTCAAAAGCAAGTTTGGCGTGGCTTTCGGATCGGCTGACGCTGACGTCATCAGATACCTGCAGCGATGGGAGATGGACGGAACCCCGACTGACGTCATGCTTGCCGATGGTCGCCACACAATTAATGGCGTCATCGATGTTTATTCGCGCCGGCCCAAAGTTTTGATCAGCAAAACAAGCAAGGCGGTATCGGTTGCCGCCCTGATTCGCCGCGCAATTATCGACTGGGGTGTGCCCGAGTGCATCAAAACAGATAACGGCGCTGACTATACCGCGAAATACCTGGTTGAAATTCTGCGTTCTCTTGAGATTGAACATTCTGTCTGCCGGCCTTTTACGCCAGAACAGAAACCGCATATTGAAAGATTCTTCAGAACCATGTCGCATGGTTTGTTCGAGCTGTGTCAGGGCTTTGTCGGCCATAATGTCGCGGAACGTCAGGCGATAAGAGATCGCAACAGCTTTGCAGACCGGTTGTGCAAAAAAACCGATCAACCGCTCGATATGAGCTTCATGAGTTCCGCTGAACTTCAGAAGTTCTGTGATAACTGGATCAGCAGCATCTACGAAACCTCAGGACACAAAGGTATTAACTGCAGCCCGGCCGAAATGGTTGCTGCCTGGGTCGATGGCGGAAAGCCGGTGCGACGCATTACCGATCTGCGTGCGCTCGACTATCTGCTGGCAGAAGTTCCTGACGGCGGTATGCGCACTGTCAGCAAGAACGGCATCAGGGTTGACCGCTTCGAATACATCGCTGATGAACTTTATGCCTATGTCGGCTCGAAGGTATTCGTCAGATACGACCTTTTCGATCTCGGCAAAGTGCTCATATTCAACCACCGTTTTGAATATATCGCTACGGCAATCAATGCAGAGCTGCTTGGTGCCCAGCGCGTCGAAGTGGCCGCAAAGGCCAAGGCCGAACAGAAACGGCAGATCGGCGAACAGCGCCGCGAACTCAAGAAGATTTCAAGTAAAACCGGTCTGCGCGGCATTGCTAATGAAATTATCGATTCTTACGCCAAAACCGGCAAGCTTGAACCCGAGAAGCCCGAAAACAGTATCGAATACACCACTCCGGCAATAGAAGCGGCATCGACCGCTGCAATAGTTAACCAGGCCATGAGCGACAGCCCGGTTGTCGAAAAGGCAGAGATATCACCAACCGCAGAAAGAAAGCTTGCCGAAATCGTCAGCCTCGAAGCACGCCGCAAGACCGACGAAGAACGCGAACGTGACGAGAAGAAAGCGAGAATTGCACGTTACGAGGCCCTGCGCGCTGCGAATTTTCAGGGCATTTCAGAAGAAGATGACCGGTGGCGCCGTTCCTGGGAACAAACCCCGGAAGGCCGCACCCACGAACACCTGAAGCAGCTCGCCGAAGAAAACCGGCTAGCCAGCAACGCAAAATAAAGGAGTTTTATATGCTGTCAGCACGAACCAGACCAG
>DAOPYA010000247.1:0-2972 GCA_035352635.1 Candidatus Rifleibacterium sp. | reverse complement strand
TCGACGCCGCAGTGGCCGCCGGAAAATTGCGCTTCCGGCCAATCATCATGACCGTGTTCACCACCCTGCTCGGCATGATACCTCTGGCTCTCGGTCTGGGTGCCGGGTCTGACTTTTATCAACCCCTGGCGATAGTTGTGTCGGCAGGTTTGTTTATCTCAACCCTGCTGACTCTGACCTTTGTGCCTACCATCTTCGTCATGGCCGAAAACATAATTAGAATTGCCAGGGCCATGGCCACCAAACTCTTCGAATAAGCATCACCGCTTAATCGACCCTTAAAGACCCGTTTCGGCCATTTATGAACTACCGGCTGAAACGGGTTTTTCGTTCAGCCGAATAAACACCCATCGCCTGAACAGTTCGGTTTTGGTTGGCAAACACCTGCGGTCATGAGATAATGAAAAAAAGAGGTACCATGGAGAGTCAGTACACTAGCAGCAGCCTGACTGAAAAACTCACGCTGTTTTTCATGATCGCTGCGGTCTTTGCTTCGGTGGCATGGGGGCTTGAATCCTGGTTTGAAGCTCATATTGGCATGCAAAACACCGAAATTCGCGAACAACGCGGCCGGCTGCTCGAAAATATCGCGGCCCGCACCGACCCTGCGTTATTCGTAATCAGAAGCATCCTGCCAGTGCTGCGCCAGGTCAGCGAAAACCCGCAACTCGACCTCGAAGCCCTCAGAAACCACCATTTACAGCAAAACCACCTGAACATGACTCTCTACCTGTTCGACGCTGCCGGCGCACTGGTCAAAACTTCTCCGGCCCGCGCCGGCAACCTCTGGCTGATGCGCAACCTCTACCCGGTTCTCAAAGAACAGGATATCCGAAAAGTCTCGCGGGCAGCGAAAAGCCTCGATAAAAAAATCGAATTTGCCTTCGGCTTCGGCAAAGACCTTAATTCAATCAGAGAAAACCCCGAAACCATAATAAACACAGCATCTTCAGGCAAAGAAGGCATGCTCGCCTGGACAACCCGCCCATCAGGTGGCCTGATCATCGTCTGCCAGGAAGCCCCCGATCAGCAGACAATCTTTGCAGCCCAAACCCCCGGCCTGCTGAATGACCCATCGCTTGTTAAAACAGGCCTGCTGCAAAAGAACTCCCGAAATCTTTCACTGCCCGAGGCTGCCCGCAAAGCCATCAGCCAGTCCGGAAGCACTTCCGGGGTCTTCGCGGGCCTGCAATGGCATTTTGTCAACACCCGCAGCGCCCGCACCCTGTTCGCCGCGTTTAAACTTGCAGTTCTTCCCATGGTGCACGCCAGATACATGCTAAGACTGCTGCTGGCTGCCCTGCTGGCTGCAATTTTTATCATATTCAGCTTTGCCGGGGCAAAGTCAGCCATTACCCTGAAAAAGCTGGTAATCAGCATGTTTCTGGCCTCTTCGCTGATTCCCCTCTCTGGTATCGCCTTCACCACCATCGACAACCTCGATGTCTTCAGCCAGATTCACACCAACAAGCTGAGAGCCGCCAAAGAAGAAGCCCTGAGCAATATGATCCAGAATTTCAACAAATATCTGGCATCATGCTCAGCCAACCTCGTGCAGCTCACACAAAACCCGGGTGAGGGCGGCAACGACCTGCGAACCCACGCCATGAACAAGGCAATCACTGATATTTTCCCCGAAGCCAGGGTTACCCTGCGCAATGCCGGCGCCGAACTGACTTTTCTCAATGCCCCCGATTTTTCTTATGGCCGTGAAACCGTGTTTAAATCGATCGCCCGGCGCCTCGTCGAACGCTATGTTCCAGAACGCCTCAATGAACACAAGTATTCGGGCAATCTGTTCTCCGATTCACTGGTGCGCAAAGACGACATGGGGTTCGGCACCCTGCAAAATTCCCCTGGGCGCTTGCAGTTCATCAATACCGGCAACGCAGACATGCTGCTCTTTTACCGCCTGTTGCCGGCCACGGCCGGTACCAGTGCCGTCGCCCAGGTTGAACTATCGACCTTTGCCTCCGTCAGACGCTACCTCAGAGAAATACGCGAAACACCCGTGACCATAGACAACGCCCGCATGCTGATCGCAGCATTCTACCCACGCGGTTACCGATGGTCGCGACCACCGATTCAGCAACATCAGCAGCAGATGCTGAACCTCGCCGAAATCGCGCACGTTACCGGCAAAGCGCAGTTCAGACGCTTTACCGGCCGCCTGAATGGCTTCGCACTCTGCATTCCGTCGCCAGAACTTGCCGGAAACTGCATCATCGCCTTCAGCTCTGCCGAACCACTCGACCAGGCAATCTCGGCAATGCAACGCCGCATCATCATGGGTGCCATGGTGGCACTCGTGCTGCTGATTTCGGTCGGGGTCTGGATATCACGCCAGCTGATCGCCCCACTCGGGCAACTCGAAACCGGTATGCATGCCCTTGCACAACGAAATTTCGAAGCCCGCCTGACGGTGCCGCCAGGCAAAGACGAAGTGAGCATCCTTTTTAACGCTTTCAACGACATGATGTCGGAAAGCTATGACATGCAGATCGCCCACAGTGTCCAGGAAGGGCTGGTACCCGATTCATTCCCGGAAATCCCCGGCTATTCAGCTTTCGGTATGTTGCAGGCCGCCTCTGACCTGGGTGGTGACTGCCTTGACTGCTTCAAGTTGCCTGACGGCAAAGTGCTGTTTCTGGTTGGCGACCTCACCGGTCACGGGGTTGGCTCAGCCCTGATGATGGCATTTGCCCGGGCCGTAACCTTTCACTGGAGCCAGGGTGCCAACCTCAGCCCCGCCAGCCTGACCGACCAGATCGACAGCATGCTCAGAGAGAACCGCACCGAACGCATGTTCATGGGCATTATCTGCGGGGTTCTCGACCCGCAGAAAAATGAGGTCGAACTGGTCACCAAGGGGCACATCTACCCGCTCAAGGTCAACCATGATCGAACCTTCGCCTGGCAAGGCATGCCCGCCTACCCGCTTGGCATCGCCAGGCAACAGCAGGCGCGTTCGC
>DAOPYA010000246.1:0-2981 GCA_035352635.1 Candidatus Rifleibacterium sp. | reverse complement strand
TGTTAATTCTCAGAGAAATTGACCTGAAAACGGGCTGTTTTTCTCAGTTTTCGTTACCATTTTGAGATTCCTCTGGTAGCGGTCAGAGAAAATCATTTAAGCTAGGCCGGCAGCCTGTTGGCAAAGAACCGGAACCGCCCATGCCTTTATCCGGTCCCCCCGCGGGGGGACGAAAGGGGGGCCTTCTTGTATAATGCGTTTACCACAACCCAACACACAAGAAAGAACCCCTTTCAATGCTTATTTTAAACCAAATCAATTCACTTTCCAAGCGGCTTTGCTCAAATCTTGTCATTTATCGTCATTGCCCGGTCTGTAAAGGTTCCGGAGCTCACAGACATGGTGTTTATCGTCGCACTCTGCCGGTTTCGGCGGTTCAAAAAGTTTCCGTTCCGCGTTTTTTATGTTTAAGCTGCCGCAAAACCTTTTCCTGTCTGCCTTTCTGTCTGGTGCGCCGGATCGGGATATCTTTAACCGATCTGCTTCGTTGCGCAGCCAGTAGCGACCCATGGTCAGTTCTTGAGGAAATGCTGATGATCGCCAGATCGACTCTTTGGCGCTGGAGGCGCACCGGCAAGAAAATCCTTGCGGTTATTTCGGAGTTGCTGGTCCTGGCCGGTGATTCGTGGGTCGAAACCTCTCACATTATTTCCCGTATTCAATACCCGCCATCCGTGCTGAAAACGCATCCCACACAAGCTGGGAATTGAGGGAATATGGTGGTTTTCACTATGATCATGCTGAAAGGAGGTTTCTATGAAACCCGAAAACAATCTTTCTGCAGATCTTTGGCGGTTGAGTATTATTGGAGAGCTTATTCACCGCCACTCTGACGACGGAAGAACCCTGACAGAGCACATCAACGACCTGGCGGCAAAAAAATGTACCCGGCCTGACGGCACTCCGTGTGAGTTAAGCGCTGAGACTATCCGAAAATGGTTTTATCGTTTCCGTGCCGGCGGCCTGAATGGCTTGAAAGACAGGAAGCCCGGTTCCAGAGGGCCTGAAGTCGGGGAACAGCTTGAGCAGGCTTTTCTGAAACTTCGCCAGGAAAATCCGCGCTGGACAATTCAGCTGATCTTGAAAACTTTGCACCAGCGACAGGTCTGGAACGGGCGCCAGCCCAGTCAGCAGACTATTTATCGCTGGTGCAAGTTCAGAGGCCTTCTAAGAAATGGAAACGAAAGCAGTAAAGATGTCAGAGCCTTCGAATTCAGGAACTTTGGGGAACTGTGGGTCAGTGATTTTATGCATGGCCCGAGAGTGTTGCATGATGGCCGCAAAAGGAAAACATACCTGATTGCTATTCTGGACGATGCATCGCGGTATGTTGTTGCCGCGAATTTTCATCTGTCTGAGTCTGTCGAAACCCTTATGACAAACCTGCGCACAGCCATACAGCGCTTTGGTCTGCCAATGAGGTTTTATACAGATAATGGGGCAAGTTATCGCAGCCAGATTCTCAGGCAGGTCGGGCAGCGGTTTAACATTGCCATGCCGCATACGCCGCCCTATACGCCTCAGGGCCGTGGCAAGATCGAAAGATTCTTTCGCACGGTCAGAGATCAGCTGATGGCTAAGACAGACGAAAAAACTCTGCCCGGCCTCAACCGGAAATTAAATGAATGGCTTGCGACTTATCACAATGCCCCGCATGCCGGCATAGAAATGCAAAGTCCGTTCATCAAAAGGGCAAGTATCGAGAATTCCTGCCGGGACCTGCCGCCTGCAGTAAATATCGACTCGATGTTTATGCAGCAACGAAACTGCCGGGTGTATAAAGACGGAACTGTGAGGCTTCAGAACATGATATTCGAAACACCACAGGCCGTAAAAGGCGGCAGAACAGAAATCCACTACTACCCATGGGACCTGAGTCAGGTCTTTTATTCAGAGCAACGACTCCCGGCAAAGCTGATCGACAAACAGCTCAATGCCAGACGCTTTGAAAAACCCGGCAGATAAGAAAGGAAAAGCATGACAAAGACAGTAACAGTGAGCGTAAATGAATTTTTTGGCTGGAAAAATCACCCCTTTTCCGATCTGGCTGACCAGAACGATGAAATAATGGTCAAGCACGACCAGGAGGTCTTAAGGCGGGCTGTTGAGCTGCTCAAAATAGGCAAGAGTTTCGCAATTACCGGCGGTTCCGGTCTTGGTAAAACAACGTTGGCCAGAGCAATTATAAAATCTCTTGATCCCAGAAATTACCAGCTTTTATGGGTGCCATACACAGGAGCAAACCGAGGTGGTATCTTGCGAATGCTTGCCGAAAAGACTGGAATAGAACTCACCAGAAAGGGGTTGCCGCCATTGGCAAAGTTACAAAAGCACATTGCCGCCGAACAAAAAGATCGTGGCGCGCCGTTTCCAATTATCGTTGTCGATGATGCACAGCATCTGGAAAATGAATCGCTTCTTGATCTGTGCTCGATGCTCGTCAGTCCCGAAGAAAACAGGACTATAATGGCGATTATTCTGGTCGGTGACGAAATGTTGGACAGAACATTGAGGTTAACCAGCCAGAAGGCGGTGTCGTCAAGGCTTGCCTGTGTGTTTAAAATGAAATCTCTGGCTCAAGACGATGCAAAGGCCATGCTCAATTTCCGCATAGAAAAAGCAAAGGCACCGGGAAACCTGTTCGACCGAGAGGCCGTGGAGCTAATTACCGCCAACTGCGGTGGAAACAGACGAGAACTGATGAAACTGGCATTTAATCTATGCATGGAGGCACATCTGAGAAATGAAAAAGTCATCTCATCAGAAATGATCCTGTCGACTGAATATATGCAAGCAAACGGGTGAAGCGGAGATATCGGGTGGGAACCCGGTATCAAGGAATAGCCCGGGCGGTATACGGTTCGGAGGCCTGCTGGTAAAACGGCGGGCCTCACTGCTTTTTCAAAGACTGATTTAAACCGAACTCTGCATCTGGTAAAATTCTCTGAGAAAATACCGGGACGTTTCGTTGAGAATCAACA
>DAOPYA010000245.1:0-3017 GCA_035352635.1 Candidatus Rifleibacterium sp. | reverse complement strand
CATCAACCCGGCCGGGCCGGCGCCGACAACTACCGGTGTGTCGCCGCTGTAATCGGCTGGCAACGCGGCGATAGCCGGTTCAGGCGTTTCGTCGGCGATGATCTCGCAGTCTTTGCCAGGTTTGCATACGAAATCAGCCGGCAGTTCTACTTCGACGCTCATGACAAAAACCGGTGAAGCTCGCCAGGGGCGTGAATCAAGTGACCGTCTCTGCACGCTGATACTTTTTATCAGTGCTTCAGGGCAAGAGAGTCGCTGGCTTATAGTTTTGCGAAGATCTTCTTCGCCGTAATCGAGACCGGTTTCAATCTGACGCAAAAGCAGTTTCATCGATGGGTTCCTTTAAGTTGGGCTGATGATCGCGGCAACCACAGTCAGGGTTGAGGCTGATGTGAGCCGGCGATTGAGTCAGCGGCCAGCCAGCCGGTTGAAAAGGCTGCCTGCAGGTTATAACCGCCGGTGTCGGCGTCGATATCAATGATTTCACCAGCAAAATAGAGGTTTTTGATGAGTTTTGATTCGAGGGTCGCCGGGTTGATCTGTCTGGTCGAAACGCCGCCGGCCGTGACGATTGCTTGTTCCCAGGGGGCGTGCCCGCTGACTGTAAATTTGAGTTCTTTCAGCCAGTTGCGCAAGGCCCGGCGTTGCTCAGCCGTAACTTTGGCGATTCTTAGAGCGGGGCTGAGATCGAGTTGCTGCATGCAGAATTGCCGCATGCCAGCCGGCAGCAGGCCCGGGATAACTTCGGCAAGGCTTCCCTGATGCTTTTCTTCAAAATCGCGAAGAATACGGCGGTCGAGTTTGGCATGGTCGAGAGCTGGTTTGAGGTCAACGACTATTTCACAAAGGTGACCCTGATGTATGGCGGGCACTGCCAGCCGGCTCAGAGTGATTATGATCGGCCCGGCAAGGTTGCCGTCGAGAAAGGTCATTTCACCGAATTCAGCGGCGATTTTTTTGCCGTTGACCCGCAATTCGGCCGAAACATTGCGCAGCGATATCTCGTTAAGATACTCAGGAAGCGGGGCGGCCGGGGTCAGCGCCACCAGTGACGGCAGAGTCGTGACGATCTCGTGACCGCAGGCCCGGGCAAAGGCCAGGCCATCGCCGGTTGAGCCGGTGCCCGGGTATGAAAGACCGCCGGTGGCAAGCAGGGTCGCGCCGGCAAGATAGGGCCGGCCGCCGGCCATGGCGCCGAGACACTGGTCTTTTTCGACCATCAGGCTGGTAACGGGTTTGCTGGTCAGCAGTTGCACCTTGCGCTTTTCGATGGCTTTGTGCAGGCAGGCAATCGCATCGGTGGCCTTGCCTGAAGCTACAAAAACCCGGCCACCGCGTTCTTCGACGGTCTCAAGTCCTTCGCGATTGAAGAATTCAACCAGCTCAGTATTGAAAAAGGTTTTGAACGCCGATTTCAAAAAGCGGCCCTGGTTGTTGAAATGCTTGAGAAAGTCATTGAACGGTGCTGTGTTGGTAAGGTTTCCGCGCCCTTTGCCCGAAATGCCAAGTTTGCGGGCCGGCCGGGGCATCGATTCGAGAATGATGACCTGCATGCCGAGATCAGCCGCATGAATACCGGCCATGAGACCGGCGGGGCCAGCGCCGATTATGAGCAGATCGGTGCTTTTCAAGATTTTTTCACACTGAAGCCGAAGGTGCCAATCAGTTTGCCGATCTGAAAGTAATTGCCGTGTGCAAAACCAATCAGGGCTGCTTTTTCGACCTGAAAGCGACCCTGATCGTCGAGAAGTGCCTCAGATACCTGAACCCCGGTGATGTTGGCAATGAAAAGGCTGTGCGAACCGAGTTCGATTTCGCGCTCGACACGACATTCAATGTTGATGGGGCATTCAATGATGATCGGCGCTTTGCCGCTGGCGCTGC
The DNA here is from genome assembly GCA_035352635.1 of Candidatus Rifleibacterium sp. Classification (GTDB taxonomy): domain Bacteria; phylum Muiribacteriota; class Ozemobacteria; order Ozemobacterales; family Ozemobacteraceae; genus Rifleibacterium. Next base: position 1,133 of record DAOPYA010000245.1, on the reverse strand, counting down.
GACCAGAGGTCAGGCCGGTTTCGTGAAACTTGTCGCAGTCGCGACCCGAGGCGACCCCGCAGTAATCGGTTTGCCGCACGATTCGCCTGTCGGGTATGTTGACCGCAAATTCACCGGTTTCGCGCAGCAGTTTAAATGAATGGCGTTCGGGGCGCACTGATATCGACAGCATCGGCGGTTCTGAGCAGACGGTGCCGGCCCAGCTCGCGGTGAAGATGTTGGGGCGACCCTCGTTGCCGATGGTTGTGATCATGACCGCCGGTACAGGCGCGAGAACGGTGCCGGGTTTCCAGGTGACTTTGCCGGGATTGGCTGAAGGGGCTTTAGTTTTTGCAGGTTTCATTCGGTTTTGCTTTCTTCTTTTTTCTCGTAGCTGGTCAGCAGATTAAACATGCTGCCATAGCGGGCCAGCAGTTCGCGCTTGGCACTTTCGGCTGCGAGGCGTGTTTCATAATCAGGTGCGAACACCGGGAAACAGCGGTCTTTGTCGCTGTGAATAAGGGCGATATACCATGACTCGACACCACGGTAATCGTAGTGCCGCAATGTCAGGCCCTCGAATTTGCGTAGCTTTTCCTTCCATTCACGCCGGCCCTGATCAGAAATCTCACAAAAAGTGACGTTGCCATCGGCAATTTCAATGTCTTTGCGGTAGGCACGACGGCTTCTGAACATTTTGTAGAAGCTGAAGAGACTGGCGGCGCTGATGCCGATGCAGACGAGGGCCACCGTAAAATAGTATGAGGGCAGGTTCGGGTCGATGCGGGTGAATTGAAGAAGCCTGATCGATAGAACGATAACCCAGACCATCGACAGCACCGCCACCAGGCCAGAAAAGTAGAAGAAAAAAGCGGTGCGCCCCTTAAAATCGAGGCCCTTTTCCGTGAGCCGCATGGGCAACCCGCCGTTTTCACCACATTGCCAGTTCAGTTCGTTTTTCATAAAACTTCACCCGATTCGAGATTCTGCGGCATTATAAAGAGATTTGCCGGCAATGTCCAACCCTTTTGCGGCAATTCACTAATTCTCGGTCAAGTTTTCCGAATCGAACAAATTCATCTTTATAAAATTGCGAGGAGAGAAGACGGGATTGCTTTTTCGGAAGCTTGTTTTGCACAGGATGTGCACATGCA
>DAOPYA010000244.1:0-3038 GCA_035352635.1 Candidatus Rifleibacterium sp. | reverse complement strand
CTGGTCTGGTTCGTGCTGACAGCATATAAAACTCCTTTATTTTGCGTTGCTGGCTTGCCGGTTTTCTTCGGCGAGCCGCTTAAGGTGTTCGTGGGTGCGGCCTTCCGGAGTTTGCTCCCAGGAACGGCGCCACCGGTCATCTTCTTCTGAAATGCTCTTAAAATTCACAGCACGCAGGGCCTCGTAACGTGCTATTCTCGCTTTTTTCTCGTCACGTTCGCGCTCTTCGTCTGTCTTGCGGCGTGCCTCAAGACTGACGATTTCAGCAAGTTTTCTTTCTGCAGTGGGTGATATCGCTGTCTTTTCAACAATCGGGCAGTCACTCATGGCCTCGTTAACGACTGCGGCGGTCGATGCCGCTTCTATTGCCGGGGTGGTGTATTCGATACTGTTTTCAGGTTTCTCGGGCTCAAGCTTGCCGGTTTTGGCATAAGAATCGATAATTTCGTTGGCAATGCCGCGCAGGCCGGTTTTGCTTGAAATCTTCTTGAGCTCGCGGCGCTGTTCGCTGATCTGTCGTTTCTGTTCAGCCTTGGCTTTTGCTGCGACCTCAACACGCTGAGCACCAAGCAATTCGGCATTAATTGCCGTGGCGAGGTATTCAAAGCGATGGTTGAACACAAGCACCTTGCCGAGATCGAATAGATCGTATCTGACGATTACTTTCGAGCCGACATATGCACAAAGCTCATCAGCAATGTATTCAAAGCGATCGACCCTAATGCAGTTTTTGCTGACAGTGCGCATGCCGCCGTCAGGAACTTCTGCCAGCAGATAGTCAAGAGCACGCAAATCCGTAATACGTCGCACCGGCTTGCCGCTATCGACCCAGGCGGCAACCATTTCGGCAGGACTGCAGCCGATGCCCTTATGTTCTGAGGTTTCGTAGATACTGCTGATCCAGTTGTCGCAGAACTTCTGAAGTTCTGCGGAACTCATGAAGCTTATATCAAGCGGATGGTCAGTTTTTTTGCACAACCGGTCCGCAAAACTGTTGCGGTCTCTGATTGCCTGACGTTCTGCGACGTTATGGCCGACAAAGCCCTGGCACAGCTCAAACAGGCCATGCGACATGGTTCTAAAGAACCGTTCAATATGCGGTTTCTGTTCTGGGGTAAACGGTCGGCAGATCGAATGCTCGATCTCAAGTGACCGTAAAACTTCGACCAGGTATTTTGCGGTATAGTCGGCACCGTTATCTGTTTTGATGCACTCGGGCACGCCCCAGTCGATAATCGCGCGGCGAATCAACGCGGCAACCGATACCGCCTTGCTTGTCTTGCTGATCAAAACTTTGGGCCGGCGCGAATAGACGTCGATAACTCCGTTGATTGTGTGGCGACCATCAGCGAGCATTACATCTGTCGGGGTGCCGTCCATTTCCCACCGCTGCAGGTAACTGACGACATCAGCGTCAGCCGCCCCGAAAGCCACGCCAAACTTACTCTTGAATTCATCAGGGCTTTTGAGATGTGTATAGAGCTGTATGTTTTCTGCCTTCCAGCGCGACATCCAGCGGTCTACCGTTTTAACTGACGGCAGACTGGCAAGCTGCAGCTTTTCGCTTCTGGCCTTGATTGCCATCCAGACCTTTTTCGCGTCACAGTGCGGGAAATCTGTCATCATAGCGAGCACCAGCTCGCGCAGTGGCTCGTTAGTGTCAATGATTCCGGTTCCGGTTTTGTTGCCATACCGACCGGCAAGACAGGTCAGCCCCTGCTGGCGATAGAGTTTCAGCCAGCGCATGAGAGTTGGCTGAGAAATTGTCGGGATAAACGGCTTTATCCAATCGGGCATCTTGATTTCGCCGCGATTGTAGGCTGAGGCAAAAGCGAACTGAGCGGCGGTCGTGCCTTCAGTGCTACCTGCCTTGTATGCTTCCCAGAGCTTGATGATTTCAAGCTTTGAGTTCATTCGATCTTTTGCCATGCCTGTTAATCCTTCTGATTTGACCAGATCTTCAAGGCGCCTGGTCTGTTGAATTTCTTTTGTTGTTTCTTCATGCAACCGCAGCTTTGCACCCTCTAACGTTCCAAGCCTTCCGGCTTCGGTTTGCATGAGCGCCTGACGCTGCTCGTTGACCGCCTTAATCGCCAGGGCCTGCTGCGTTTCTTTTGGCAGGCTGGAAATGTGATATTCCAGGCCACCGCCCCGGCCTTGGCGCTCACGGGCCTGCCAGTTTTCGCGCTTGGCCTTTTTATTAACCCCTTGAACCGAAGAGGGAAGGGCTATTGAATTGACGAGTTCAATAACAGAAAACCATTCTTTCATTAGGCCACCTTCTCAGCCCAGATTTCTTCGGGACAGCCAAGCTCAAGAAATGCACGCTTAATGTTCGCGCTCGTCATTCTTCCTCGAACAACCAAGTAGATAGCGGACTCGCTTACGCCTGCTTTTTTAGCGACGTCTCGCTGCTTGAGGTTGTTTTCAAGCAACCATTTTTTCAATTCAATGAATCGCTTGTTCATGCGAGCACCTTTCCTAATTGACAATTTGTTGATTTTTGATAGCATTTCATTTAGTCGAGTTTTGAAATTCATAAATCAACTATAGTTAATAATAATCACTAAAGTAAAAATTGTCAACTATAGTTTCTTGAAATTATTGGTTTCAAGTTTGAAAATTTTAAACATCGCTATGGATGCTAGTTTTGCGACAATTGCCAAGTTGAAACTAGTTGTATGTTTGGCTTCAACCTGGCAAAGGGGATTAATCGTGAACATGGCAAAAAAAGAGGACAACCCGAAGTTGAAACTCAAAGAAATTGCTTCGATTTCAGTTTCAAGTTCCACTAATGAAGTTGAAACATTCGGGGACAGACTCTATAAAATTTTGGGAAGAGAGCCAGCAAAAACTTTCGCCTTAAGAGCAAGCCTCACTCCTGCAGCATTCCATAAATATTTAAAATGCCAAAGCGAACCGACAAGGCCAGTAATGAATGCCATCGCTGAAACAGCTGGCGTCAATATTGAATGGCTAGCAACTGGTCGAGGCCCGATGCGCAAGGGCGATATGCTTCCCACGGGGGCTGGCGCAGT
>DAOPYA010000243.1:0-3076 GCA_035352635.1 Candidatus Rifleibacterium sp. | reverse complement strand
CGGCGGCGTTCGTAGAGTTCGTCTTTAAGCGAGAACCACAGGCGGTTGGCTTTGTCGTATTCTTCCTGGAGGTCTTTAAGTTCGCTTTCAAGCTGTGGCACCTTGTTGGCCAGGCTGTCTTTTTGTTTATAGGCATCAGCGAGCGCCGCTGATTTTTGCTGGGAAGCGGCCGAGTCTTCACCGAATTTTTCGACCCGTTCCATTTCGCTCCAGGATTTAAGGCGTTCATCACGGAGCTGGGCGCTTATCTCTTGCTGGTAGCCAGCCTGAGCCAGGTCAGTTTCGCGCAGTCTCTCAATCAAATTGGCAGTGCGTTCTTTAACAGCCTCATCAGTGACCAGAGCAAAAACCTTTTCGTAGCAGCTGATCGCAGACTTGTGGTCTGAGTAGCAGACCGCAAAAACAAAACCGAGCGTTTCGAGGAGCTTGACGTCATCGGGGGTTTTAAGAAGCTTTTCTTCGCAGTCTTTTTTAAGAGCTTCGATCAGGCCGAAATCATCAATGGCCAGAATGGTTCTGTCGAGCCGCATAGCCTTGCCATACGATTCAATGGCCGCAGCGATGTTGCCCTTTTTTTTGAGTTCGACAGCTTCGTCGTAAAGAATCTGCGCGTCTTCTTTTATCGCCCCCGGGCCGGCAGTTTCGGTTTGCGCGTAAACGCCGGGCGTCAGACAGGGCCGTTCACAGGTGCTGCTGAACAAGGCACTGAGAGCAAGCAATATTAAACCAGCACGAAACTTTCGCATCAGAAACCTCTCTTTAAGAGAATATTTTCAGCATACCACCGCCCTGTGATTTTCTCAATAGCTGCATTTGGAATCCTGCAAAAATCGGGTTGAACTGCCGCAACAGCCGGGCAGAGAAGGCAATTAATGCTTTGGGTTTCGTGGGTTGACTTGCCACGCGGTCGGTGCTATAGAAAGGAAAGTGCTTCGTCGGGAAAGGAATTTTTGCACCAGTCGTGAGCATAAAATAAAGGAGACAGTTATGGCACACAGAGTTTACAATTTTTCAGCCGGTCCGGCAGTTCTTCCTGAAAAGGTTCTGCAGCAGGCAGCCGCCGAAATGCTTGATTACAAAGGTTGCGGCATGAGCGTAATGGAACTCAGTCACCGCTCTTCCACTTACCAGAAAATTATTGATGACGCTGAAGCAGGTCTGCGCAAGCTCATGAATATCCCCGCAAATTATAAAGTGCTTTTTCTGCAGGGCGGCGCTTCTTTGCAATTTCTTATGGTGCCGATGAATCTGGCAAAAACCAAAAAAGCTGATTACATCGATTCAGGCGAATGGTCAGGCAAAGCCATCAAGGAAGCCAAAAAATTCGGTATCGACGTCAATGTTGTTGTCTCTTCAAAAGCAGACAACCACAAGTATTTTCCGAAAATCGACACTGCCAAAGTCAGAAAAGACGCCGATTACCTGCACATTACCTCGAACAACACCATTTTTGGCACTAAAAACATGAATCCGCCGAAGGTCAGCATTCCTCTGATCTCTGACATGTCGTCGAACATCATGAGCGAAAAATGCAACGTTGCCGATTACGGCATGATCTATGCCGGCGCCCAGAAAAACATCGGGCCAGCTGGCGTTGTTATCGTCATCATTCGCGAAGATCTGCTGGGCCTCGTTCCTGATCTGCCCACCATGCTCGATTACAAGACCCATGCCGATAACGGCTCAATGTTCAATACCCCGCCGACCTACGGCATCTACATCGCCAAGCTGGTATTCGATCACATGCTTGAACTCGGCGGCGTCGAATATTTCGAAGCCCTGAACAAGAAAAAAGCCGCGCTCATTTATGATGCCATCGACAGCTCAAAGCTTTTCAAAGCTCACGTCAAAGAAGTTGCCGACCGCTCACTGATGAATATACCTTTCTTCACTGACAGCGAACAGCTCAATGACAAGTTCCTCAAAGAAGCATCAGCGCAAGGCCTTGTGACTCTCAAAGGCCATCGCAGCATCGGTGGTATGCGTGCCTCTGTATACAACGCCATGCCCATCGAAGGTTGCCAGAAGCTCGCCGACTTCATCAGAAAATTCGACAAAGAAAACTCCTGACCTCACTAATTTCCCGCGATTCACCAGCTGAATCGCGGGAATTTTACGATCAAGAAAAGGAAATCAATCATGACCAAAAAAATTCTCGTTGCAACTGACAAACCCTTTGCCGCTGAAGCTACAAGCCTGATGCGTGATGTTATCAAAGGCAAAGCTGATTACCGCATGGAATTTCTTGAAAAATACACCGAAGTTGCCCAATTCAAAGCCGCAGTAAAAGACGCTGACGCCTTGATTATCCGCAGCGACCTCGCTTCAAAAGAAATCATCGACGCCGCCGAAAAGTTGCAGATCATCGTCAGAGCCGGTGCCGGTTATGACAATATCGACCTGGCCGCCGCAACTGCCCGCAAAATCGTCGCCATGAACACCCCCGGCCAGAACTCGAATGCCGTCGCCGAACTGGCCATTGGCCTGATGATCTATATCTACCGCTGCAAATTCAACGGCAAGTCTGGCAGCGAACTCAAGGGCAAAAAGCTTGGTCTACACGCTTTCGGCGCCGTTAGCCGCGCCCTTGCCAAAATCGCCCTGGGTTTCAACATGGAAGTCTACGCTTTTTCTCGGTCCGTCACCAAAGAAGAAATGGCAAAAGAAGGCGTCAAATTTATCGACAAGATCGAAAACCTCTACAGCGCCTGTGACATCGTATCGCTGCATATCCCCGCCACCGAAATCACTAAAAAATTAATCAATTTCGACCTGATGAACCGCATGCCCAAGGGCGCGGTTCTTGTTAACACCGCCCGCAAGGAAGTCATTCACGAGGACGATCTTAAGAAGGTTCTCTCGACCCGCAAAGACTTTCGCTATGTTGCAGACGTTGCACCTGACTGCGCGGCTGAACTCGAAAAAGAATATAGCGATCGGGTCTATTTTACCGCCAAAAAATGCGGTGCCCAGACTGAAGAAGCCAATGTTAACGCCGGTGTTGCCGCAGTAAAACAGATCGTCAATTTCTTTGAAAAAGGCGACAAAACCTTTCAGGTCAACAAATAAGCTCATA
>DAOPYA010000242.1:0-3180 GCA_035352635.1 Candidatus Rifleibacterium sp. | reverse complement strand
ATAAATTAGAAACAGGGTCAGATTCAAAAGAGTCTGACCCTGTTTTGCTTTAGCCAAATTTTATTTCCTTGATTGCTATTTGATTTGTCAGGGCATTTATTGTATTCTCTAACGGATTTTCGAATCCCATTCTGATTTTTGCAAATTAACATCGAAATTTAGATTAAAACGGCATTTTAAACCATGAATTATAATAACGCCCATATTGCCGGAAACGGTCTCGCAGGTCTTGCAACCGCCTTTTACCTGGTCAATGACTCCCAGATCGAACCCCGCAACATTACCGTTTACGGCAGTTCGGCTCACGACGGCGGCAGTCTCGATGCCTTCGATATCTCAGCCCAAAACCATTATTTCATGCGCGGCTTTCGTATGCTCGAAAGCAAGGTTTATTCAGCCTTTTTTTCATTTATTTCAAAAATTCCCCTGCATGAAAAGACCGATAAATCTCTCTTCGATGATTTTATTGAGTTTAACCGTGAAGTTAAAACCTTCTCGCAATCGAGACTGATTGAGGCCGGTCAGGCTATCGACGCCCGCCGGTTCAAACTTCGGTTTTCTGACCGGGTTAAAATACTGCTGTTGCTTGCCAAATCAGAATCTGCCATCGAAAAACTTACTATAAGCGACTTCTTTTCCCCTGCTTTTTTTTCAAGCAACTTCTGGATAGAATTCGCCACAACCTTTTCTTTTCAGCCATGGCACTCTCTCGAAGAGTTCAAACGCTATATTCTGCGCTTTTTGCAGTGCTCACCGGTTCTTGATAGCCAGACCTGCATCAGAAGCACCCGCTACAATCAATATGACTCGGTGGTCAAACCAACCAAAAATTTCCTGCAGAGCCGGGGCGTCAATTTTGTTTATAATTCCCAGATTACCGGTGCGGGGTTTCGTGAAGAGCATGGCAAGCTTTCAATCACAAACCTTGAAATGGTGACCGACGATCAAAAAGCCATTTTGCCGGTCAACGATAATGACCTCGTGTTTTTAACCCTTGGCTCCATGACCGCTTTTTTTTCGGCCGGCTCAATGAACACACCGCCACCGCTGCCCACCCAGGTTGATTCCTGCGCCTGGAACCTCTGGAAAAACATAGCGGCCGTCAGCGATACGTTCGGAAATCCCGAACTGTTTATGGCAGATACCCGCGCCAGCCGCTGGGTTTCGTTTACCATGACCTTTTCGAACCCCATATTCTTCAGTCTGCTCGAAAAAATCACCAGAACCACCGCAGGCCGCGAAGGCCCCATAACCATAAAAGACTCTAACTGGCTCATTTCCTTTGCCCTGCCGAACCAGCCTCACTTTGTTGACCAGCCCGGGCATTTGCAGATTTTATGGGGCTATGGCATGCATTCTGATGCACCTGGCAATTTTATTAAAAAAACGCTGCCCGAATGCACCGGCGCAGAAATCCTTTATGAACTCGTCCATCACCTGCACTTCGAACACCACCTCGAAGAAATTTTGCAGAGCGCTACCTGCATTCCATGCATGCTGCCCCTCATTACCAGCCAGTTCCTGCCGCGCCAGAAAAATGATCGGCCCGCGGTGGTGCCAGACTGCGCCAAAAATTTTGCTTTCATCGGCCAATACTGCGAGATCCCTGATGACATCGTTTTCACTCTCGAATATTCGGTAAGGTCAGCTCAAATCGCAGTGTTTACCTATTTGAATAAACTCGAAAAGGTTGCTCCAATCTACAAAGGCTGGCGGCGCCTTTCGCATCTGTTCGACGCTTTCAGAACGGTATTCAGATGAGGTTTAATGATATCACTCTCGAAGCCCTTGAATACGTTCTGCCAACCGAAACCGTTACTTCAGGCCAGATCGAGAGTGAGCTGTCCGAAACCATGCAGCGACTGAACCTCCCCCGAGGCCTTCTCGAATCGCTTACGGGCATCAGCGAACGCCGTGTTTGGCCTTTATCTATGAAACCGAGCGAAGCCGCTACCGCCGCCGCAACCAAAGCCATTGATGTTTCCGGAATCAGCCCCGATGAAATTGGCTGCCTCATCAATACCTCGGTTTGTCGAGACTTCCTTGAACCTTCGGTCGCCTGTATTGTCCATGGCAACCTCAAATTGTCGCGGCATTGTCTTAATTTTGACGTCAGCAACGCCTGTATTGGCTTCTTTAATGCCATTGAGCTGCTTTCAATGATGATAGAAAGCGGAAAGATTAAATACGGTCTCGTAGTAAACGGCGAAACATCAGGTGAATTGCTTGCCAGTACCGTTAAACGACTCAAAAACAATTCAACCACCATCGAAGAGTATCGCAGCAATTTCGCCAGCCTCACCCTCGGAAGCGCCGGAGTAGCCGCAATCATCGGCCCCGGCAAATACAGCAATACCAATCACCGCCTGAATGGCATGGTGAACATGGCTGATACCCGCTTCAACAATCTTTGTATCGGGCAGCACGATCAGATGAAATCAGACGCAACTGCCCTCATGAAACATGGCGTGAACCTCGCGCACGCCACCTGGAAACTCGCCGAACAGGAACTGGAAAACTGGAGCGATGCCGCAATAGATGTTTATATTCCGCACCAGGTGAGCCTAAAAAACATCGAAATGCTTAACAACGTATTAAAAATCACCCCGGCCAGACAGCAGCTCATTTTTATGAAATTCGGAAACATGGGCCCCGCTTCAATACCAGTTACCCTCAAAATGGCCGAAGAAAATGGCAAACTGCCCCTGGGCAGTCACATCGCTATGCTCGGTATCGGCAGCGGTTTAAACTGTTCGATGCTGAGCTTAACCTGGTAAAGTTATTCCACTCAACTTCCGCCCTGAATACGGTGTAGAACCCCCACCGCCCTGCATTGAAAAATATTAATAATTTAAAATAAAAAAAGTATTGACACTAAAGTAAAAGAATGTTAAGATGAATTTCCTGCCACGGCAGGGGTGACTAAAAATCATCAAAGCTCATTGAAAATAATATCCGATGAACACATCCAATTAAAGGTCTTTTTGATTAGGTTGTGTGATATTTTAAGGACATGGTGTGGGTGCCTGCTTCGTAGGGACCGGTTTCAAACCGGCCCGTACTAATTGGCCCTTCTTGGTCTGCCTTTACCGGCATGCCAATGCATGGTTTTAAAATTTTACACCGCACAGTTAGAAAGTATAAGAATGATCGAGTGTTGTAGGAGTAAGTTGTAAAGGG
>DAOPYA010000241.1:0-3196 GCA_035352635.1 Candidatus Rifleibacterium sp. | reverse complement strand
CTCTGCTTTTTATTCTGCTGACTCTCGCACATAATATCTGTCTTGCAGAAGAAACGATCAAGACTTCAAAACATTACGCCTGTGCCGCAGAGTTGTTGTCAATAATGAAAATGCATAAAGAGAAAACCTCTCTTGAAACGGTTAAAAAGCTATTAAAAGATGCAACTCCCGCAGAAATAAATGACCTGAACATGACAAACGAAGAAGAGCCTCTTCTGAATCTGGCAATTGAACGCACGAAAAGTCCGGCGATTATACAATATCTTATAGAAAAGGGAGCGGATGTTAACTTCTCTCGCGGAATATACTACTCGCCTCTTTTCAAGGCCCTCATCAACGGGAAGCTCGAAATTGCTGAACTCCTTGTTAAAGCTGGAGCGGACGTGAATTGCCGCGACGATTACGACACCCTGCTGATGAAGTTTACCAGTTGGCATACTCCATGGCCTGGTACTGATGCCTTTAGCTCAGAAAATGAAGCCAGCGAAATCATTTCTGAATTTTTGCTCAGACATGGGGCAGATCTAAAAGCAAGGCGATCTGAGTATGGTGAAACAGTTTTTTTAGAGGCTGCTCAACACACCAGCAGCACAAAAGTTCTTGACATGCTCATAAAATATGGGGCGGAAGTAAATGAAACCGATGACCTGGGCAGAACAGCTCTTTTCATGGCTGTAGAGAATTCGAATTCGAATAAAATCATCAGACACCTGATAAAACTCGGAGCGAATGTAAATGCCAGAGATGATCTCGGGTCTACACCACTGATGGATGCCGCTTACTCTGAAAACCTGGATGCCATAAATACGCTTATTGAATGCGGGGCGGATATCACCGCCAAAGACAACAGTGGAAGAAACGCTGTCATATATGCCTGCGCATTTGCCTGCGACTTTAAGGGCCTTCCCGGAGAACATCTGAACCCACTATTTGCAAAAGGAATAGATATAAATGAGCGTGACTCTGATGGCCAGACGGCTTACTACTACGTGATGCGCCATTATATTCCCAATCCATCGCTGTACATGATTGAAATGGGTGCAGATACCAATATAAGACTGGACAATAACATGACCCCTCTCATGGTCTCGGCGGGGCGTGCATACTCCTTTAAGTCTGGATTCCCGGAGGACTATACAAAAGAACTTTCTGCTTTGATCGAGAGAGCTTCAAATTTGAATTTACAGGATGACGAGGGCAGAACCGCGCTGATCTGGGCTGTCCTGGGTTATGGCGAGGTGCCAAGAGAGTCCGATACCAGACTGACTATCGAAGTGATTGTTCCCATGCTACTACTGGCCGGAGCGGACAAGAGCATTAAAGACAACTCCGGAAAACTGGCATATGATTATGCCATCGCTATGAAAGAACTTGAGGGAAGTAAAATCTGCGAGATGCTCAGGCTTCCCCTAAGCTATCCAGTAACCAAACCTTGAAAACGATTTCAATGTATGGAATTTAATGGAGCCGATTCTCCAGGAACTCTGTTGCGGGCCAAAGTGACCAGAAATCTCAAACCTTACCGGTCAGAATTCTTCGGGTTCCCCCCCCCCTGTCGGAGTTTGTGAAATCTGTTATAATTACTTAATAACCTTTCGATCAGGAGAGAAATATGACGACTGGCAGAAATTGTTGGCGGATGGCTACAGGTACGGCCCTGGCAATGTTTATTGCTGCGGGTGGCTTTTTTTCAGGGGTTGAGGCCCGGGTCAGAACAGTGGCCGCACCTGAAGACATTGAAAGCATCAGGTTTTTGAGTCCGAACAACATGCCAGTCAAAGTTCTCGTCGTCTATTCACCGAATCAGCAGAACGAAAATTTTGTGCTGTCGTTAATTAATATTGTTGCCGGCATGCACGAAAAGGGCCTGGTTAAGCCCGAAGATGCATTCAAGGTGCATGTCATTCCCGGCTGGGAAATGACCGAAAAAGATTATGCCCACATAAACAGCAAGGTTGGCGCCGAGCGCGTCAAAAAATATGTAGAATTCAACAAGGGCTATACGACCCGCGACATGTGGATGCAGGACTGGGGGGAAGTAGGCGTAGTGAAGGTAAAGGGCGAGAGCAAGCCCCAGACTGCCGTATTCGACTCGAACCGCGGCCGAGATAACGCCGAACTGCCGCAGATTCTGGCCAATTTCTGGAACAGCTACCTTGTGAAGAACCCATCAGACAAGAATTCAGGTGGCGATTACGGCGGCAATATCGAAGTTACCCCAGACAACATTCTGTTGATCGGTAATACCTCGACCCCAGAGCTTCGCAACTACCTCGAAAAGCACGGCTACAAAGACCGCATGGCGGTTCTCGAAACCGACTGGCTGCATGTTGGCCACGTCGATGAATACATTTCGGTCTGCCCGAACCCAAAGGCATTGCGCGGCTATACCCTGATCAAAGCCAACCCGAGAATGGCGCTGCGCATGATCATGCACACGACTGACGCAGAACTGAAGCTGGTTCCGCACAAAGATTACCGTGATGCGCTTCTGATGGTTAAAAAGTATCTGGTCAAAGCAGAAGCCGACCGCGCCGCAGCTCTCAAGCTCGGTTCAACCAGAGGCCACGGTGCAAAAAAAGTGTTTTCTGAAGCAGTGCTCGAATATCTTGAGAAATCTGAAGAACAGCTTGCCAACTCAAACTCTGGCGTCGAATTGTCTTCTGACCACTTTATGGCCAGCAGCGATATCGAGAAGTTCATTCAGCTCAATCTGACCCTCGGCAACCTGATCGACAGCAACGTTAAAAAAGCATGCAACAAAATCTCCGAGGTGCGCAACGACAAAGATAAACCCCACTCGGTAATTTCATTTCCGGCCCTCTACAGGGCAATGTATAGCGGCAAGCACATCGCTTACCTTCCGGGGAGTATTAACCAGCTGATTCTCAATAATCAGCTCATTGTTCCTGACCCGAAAGTTAAGGCCATGCGGCTCTATATCAGCAAAACCGCCGAAAAGATCGGTCTGCATGCCAATTTTATCGATTCAATGCCCTATCATAATCTGCAGGGTCAGATTCACTGCGGCACTAATGTCTTCAGACACCCGAACAAATATTTCGTAGTTCCGAAATAAAGCCGCGCTGGCCTGCAATTCACGGTCAAAAGCTAAAGATTTCTATATTGAAGTTGCGAGGAGAGAAGACGGGATTGCTTTTTCGGAAGCTTGTGAGCGAAGCGAATCGCTGGAGAA
>DAOPYA010000240.1:0-3202 GCA_035352635.1 Candidatus Rifleibacterium sp. | reverse complement strand
CAGGCGGCATCGATGGGCAGACAGGCACCAGTCATTATCTGGTGCGGGTCGGCAAGACTGCCGGCGCCCAGGATGTAGTCGCCGAGAATAATGTCGGGCTGGTGAACGAAATTATCTACGGGCCGATGACCCTTGATATCACCGGGGCAACAGTCTACTACTTCACGGTTTACGCGGTCGATAGAGCGGGTAATCTGTCTATTGCGGGCGGGTCAAATGGCATCAAGGGCGGTGACCCGACGCCGCCAACGCCGCCGATCGTTACCGACACCGGGGTATTCACTGCTGATAAGACGCAGTTGTCAGCCACCTGGACCGACGCCGTTGACCTTGATTCGGGTATTGCCCGTTACGAAGTTTCAATCGGCAGCACCGCCGGCGGCACAGAGGTAATGGGCTGGGTCAGCGTTGGTATGAGCAAAAGCTATACTAAAACCGGCCTTAATCTTGCCCATAACATCATGTATTTTATCAATGTGCGCAGCTATAACGGCGGTGGCACCTATGTTGATAAATCGACCGATGGTATCAAGGTTGATATCGTGGCCCCGGTTGCACCGACCATGGGCGCAGAGCCGGGCTACACTTCAGGCACCGTGAATATCGTCAGCTGTTCGACCGTCGCTGACGACGTTTCCGGCGGGGTGACCTATTATTTCGAAAGCTCCACTTCATCGACTTTTGCCACTGTTCTTGCCAATTCTGGCTGGCTGTCAGCACCCGGGCATACGTTTACCGGGCTGAGCGATGGCCTGACCTACTATTTCAGAGTCAAGGCCCGGGATGCCGTTTATAACGTCGGCCTCAATTCAGCGAATGTGAGTTCAATTCAAGATTCGTTTGCCCCAACCGCCACCAATTATACTGATAATGTTGCCGGTAATAATGATCCTGACTATGTGTGGTCGAGAGATGGCACCGTTTCGTTCGCGGCTACCAGCCTTGGCGATGCCACCGGGTCGGGCGTCAAGAATGTCTTTGTCGAAATTTCGAAAGATGTAAACTTTGTGGTGGCGCCACTATTTACTGACTGGGTGGGCAATACTTCCGGCAGCAAGACTTTCACAGTCGGAACAGCGGCTGACGGCGACATCATCTACGCCCGGGCCAGATATGAAGACATCGCCGGCAATATTTCTTCGGCCTGGCAAAAAACTGATGGCATTACCCTCGATCTCATCAACCCGGTTGCCGGGCCGACTACCGATAATGTTGCCGATAACGATGACCCGAATTACCTCGTTTCAGCCGATTCCTGGATATACTTCTCTTTCACCCATTCCGATACGGTATCGGGAGTTAAAGATGTTCATATCCAGATTGCCGAAGACAGCGGTTTCACCCAGATCGCAACCAGCACCCTCCTCGGAAGCGCCGTAACCTCTTACGCTTATGCCTACGGCCAGGATGGCAAGACCTATTATGCGCGTATCCGCGTTCTCGATAAGGCCGGGCGCTATAGCGACGGCACCCTGACCTTCGCGGCTGCCACGCTCTTCGGAACTCCATATTCTGATGGCATCAGGGTCGATTTGACCCCTCCGTCGCCGGCAGTTGCCGCTTTTTATATCAACAAGAAACCTGGTGAATATCTGGGCGAACAGACTACCGCTACTTCAGCGGTTCATCTCACTTTTACGGTCAGCGACCCGAGTGGCGTAGCCAAGGCAGCGGTCAGCAACAACGGCACTGTCTGGACAAACCTGCTCAACCCGTTGCTTGACCCGGCTTCACACCCATGGGTTCTTGATCTGACTCCTGGCCTGAAGACGGTCAGGGTAATTTTTACTGATGGCATCGGGCATGTTTCGGCCGAAATGCAGCAGAATATCGAATTCTGGCCGATTTATCGTGCATTCACCGGCACGCGGGCTGATCAGAACTACCCGACTGACACTTATGAAGAATACTTTGGGCAAAACAAATACGGTTCACCAAGAACCGACCCGAACGCCCCGGGCACCGGGGTGTCACTGCGACTCCAAAAACCATGATTTTTACCACTGAAACCACCAGCTGTAACTTGCGATATTCGCGCCGGCGGGCGGTGTGAGTTCTGACCTGAAAAGGCGTTCCTGCAGGGCATTGGTTGCCTGAGACGGCACAATCTGGTATTTGTCGGTCCAGGCCGAGGCGACTGGCAGTGCCCCGGCAGGCGTGCCGGCGGGCGGTGCCCATTTTTCGAGCATCAGGCCGTCGATGTAGGTGGTGTCACCACTGACCATGCCTGATTGTATCAGCTTAACCTTGACCACTATCGGGGCAGCGGTAATCGCAAAGCTGCCGAAATATCTTTTCCATTCGGTGTTTCGGGCAAGTATTTCAAGGGTCGGGGTGGTGGCGGCCGCGGGCCAGATCTGAAGCTTGACCATGCCTGAAGCTGCCAGGCTTTTGGCCCAGAAACTGACGATGAACGTCGCATTCTCGCCAATGGTCAGGCATTGCTCCGCCCCTTCTGCTGTGAGTTGCCAGCCGTTCGGCACCCCGTCGCCAGCCGTGTAATTACCGCGCCAGGCACCGATCACACCATAATCAGACGAATCGTCAATTTCAAAACTCGGGTTGACAATCAGATTGTTGATTATGCGCCAGTGCATGCTGCCGGTGGCAACTCTGCCTCTGATAAAGCTTTCGCTGATGAGCAGGTCGGCAACCTGCTCGGGGCCAGCTTGCATGGCACTGTTGAGGGCAGTAATTCGGGTGGGGTCAGGGGTAACATGCTGGTAATGATAACGAAAAAGGTCAATAGAACGCCGCAGAGAATCGAGATTCAGTTTTAGATCTTCTTCGTCGAACCGCTGCAACCGGGTATCCTGCTGCAGAATAGCCAGGGTGCTCGAGATGCCGAGCACCGTAAAAAACAGCAGCAACCCCAACAAGACAAAACCATTTTTCGTGTTCATAACGAAATTATAACCGTTCTGGTGGCGGTTGCCAGCATTTTTTTCAGGTTGTCACTTCACCTGGTAATATTGTTGTTGCTGCAAACTGCCATTCAAACGCATTAAGTCATGAATAGTGGGAAAGTGGGGGGGCAGGGGAGACTAGTCTAAAAATGGGAAGGCCAGCGTCGAGCATTTGCTATGTTAGAATTTCAAAAAATTTTACAATCTTGGTGAATTATCGCATAATACATCTTTGAGAAGCGATCAATAATTAAATCAGACTTTTTTTAAGAAAGAGCTAAATTATCTGGTTTGCC
>DAOPYA010000239.1:2669-3229 GCA_035352635.1 Candidatus Rifleibacterium sp. | reverse complement strand
GTACAAGAAATCATAGATCAGCTCAAGGGCATCAGATGTATGTCGACTATTAAAAAGGGCGCCATGTCAGGTGGAATAAAGGTGTTGTCCTGCACCGATGACATTGGCAAGGCCCTTGAACAATATCACCTCAGCGCCAGAGATACTTTTTCCAAGAATGCATCGCCACTTCTTGAACCACGCACCTCACAGAAAAAAGATCTTCTCGTCGATAACCAGGAGGCCGGAGTCGTTTGCCCTGATTGTGGCGAGGGGCTGGAACACGATGGTGGTTGCATAATCTGCAAATACTGCGGTTTTTCTAAATGCGGCTGAGCTGATTCTCTATCCCGGCTTAAGTGCCAATAGTTAAGAAATGGCGGTGAGGCATTGCCTGAATGGCAATCGCGAAAAAACAACACCGTTACAATCGGCTATTCAGGCGAATCATAATTCTGTACACCCTCATTATTTATTTTTGGAGTTGCATTGACAGTAGTCAGTTTAATCAGTAGAATTTACTTGAAGTAGTCCAGGTTTGTTTACAAGCCTGAAAAAGGCGCATATAAGGAGTATAAGAG
>DAOPYA010000239.1:0-2659 GCA_035352635.1 Candidatus Rifleibacterium sp. | reverse complement strand
ATGAATCGAAGAATAGCGCGTTTGACTATACTGCTGACACTTGCCGTAATGTTTGTTTCAGCCGTATACGCTGCCGAAGCGCCCCTTGTGCGAGTCACCTTCCTTGATGTACATCAGGGTGATTGTATAATCATCAGATCTGCCGAGAAGACTGTAATGATTGATGCTGGTGATGATAATCGCAACGCTGCAATTCGTTATATCATCCCCTATCTCAAAAAAGAAGGCATCAAAAAAATTGATCATGCCATCATAACCCACCCGCATCGTGACCATTTTGGTGGTTTCATTGATCTGATCAAAGAATTTGACTTTGGCGAATTTATTTACTCAAATGACTCAGAAGTATCGTCAGAAGGCGAAACCACCAAGGGTGGCAACGACGCGCTTATTTATGCCCAGTTGCGAACTCTTATTCAAGAACACAAGATCCCTTACCGCAAGGCTAAACTTGGTGAAATGCTTCCCTGGGGCAAAGATCTCAAAGCTGAAGTACTCAGTTGCGATGTAAACCGTGATGACGTTCCCCCCTCAGACACTTTAAAAACGAACCCGAACGAGCTTTCTATAGTTATCAAGCTGACGGCTGGCAAAGTCAGCTACATGCTCACTGGTGACGCAGAAAAAACCTCTGAAACCAACATGATTAATAATCATGGCAAAAAGCTTGCCAGCACCGTTCTGAAATCAGGGCATCATGGCAGCAAAACCTCTTCAATGCACGCTTTCATGGACATCGTTCAGCCTGAGTATGGCGTCATAAGTGCCGGGAAGGGCAATTCTTTCGGTCACCCGACCCAGACTGTTCTTGATATTTATGATTATTACAAGATGAAAGTGTTTCGCACCGACATCGACGGCACAGTTGAAAGCTACACAGACGGCAACACTGTAACTTTTGTTACTAACAACAGCCCGCTTGAATTTGCAGCAAAGCCAAAAGTTATCGCTCTAACTGCCAACTCTGCCACTCTCCAATGGGAAACGAACCGTTCAGCTACCACTCAAGTCAGTTATGGCATCGGCTCACTCGATCAGAACAAAGGGTTTGACCATTCCGTAAAAGTTCATACCGTAACCCTGACCGGGCTTAAACCATCAACCACTTACAAATACCTGATAACTTCAAGTGATCCGCGTGAAGCCGATAAAACGATTTCAATCGAAGGCACGCTGACCACTCCAGCAGGCACCGGTGACCCGCTTCCGAAGATTTCGAAAGTCAGCACCAACTTCAACCGTGTTTACATGAAGCATCCGTTCAAAATTCTGGTACCGGTAAGCAATCCGGCAGATGCTCCCTCAAAAAGCCTTACCCTTGAAGTCTATCATTCGGCCATGGATGCGTCGAACCTGATCGACAAAGTCAACTTCGACAGTATCCCCGCAGCATCGGCCCTTGAAGCCATTCTGCCCACCCAGATCGACTGGATTGGCCCGGTTGAAATCATTGCTGTTCTGAAGCAGGGCAAAACGATTATCGATACTACCTCAATCACCATTGATGTTGAAGCAAAGGTAATTCTGGTTGATTGCTCGCATGGCAACAAAGATTATTTCACCGGCCGCTTTGCAGGCATGAAAATGGATCTTTTCCAGAATTATGGTTTTCAGATGCGCAGTATTTCAAAGGCCATTACCTTTGACAGTATTCAAGACGCTTTTGTAATTATGTTCCCCCACCCGACCATCGATTACAAATCCGAAGAAATCACGGCCCTGAAAAAATTCGTTTCAGGCGGCGGTTCACTACTGATGTTTGGCCAGTCCGACTACCGCAATCTCTCGAACCCCGACATGTTCAATGCCATACTCAAGGGTGTTGGCAGCAAAATCAGATTTAACGATGACCAGGCATGTGACCCGGTCGATAATATCGGGCCGCCATGGCGCATGTTTGTTAAAACCTTTCCGACCCCTGAAATTACCGGCAAAGAAGTCAGCAAACTGCTGCTGCGCAGCTCATGCACTCTGATCAATTCGCAGAATCGCGGCATTAAAGCATCTAAGAATCTTTTCCTGCTGGCCACCGGCGACAGCGATTCCTACAACACTGAATCAGATGCGATGGGCGACGGTTACATCTATGCCAGTCACACCCCGCTTCTGCCAATACCGATTGCGGCGGCTGAAGACCTGGGTTATGGCCGTGTTGCCTGTTTCGGTGAACCTTTCTACCTTGACAGCTACTACAATAGCCCTGGCGACCTCAATACCATACCTTTTAATCGCAATGTCATCAGATGGCTGAGTCTTGGCAAAGAAAAGAATGTTAAGTCTCTGGTAAGATACATTTCAGAACTTGAACAGGAAGCCGACCCGGAAATCCGTGCAGAACGCTTCGAAGCTCTATCAAAAACTGTCATGAAAAAAGTTCGTCGTGAAGTTGATTATGACCGAAGTTCTCTTGGTGAGATCAATTCAATGCTGAGTGAATTCAACAGCGAGAGCGTTGATCAGCTCAAACTCCAGATTGATCAGGTTTACCGCTTCGACAATCTGCATCGCAGCAAATAAGAAGCATCTTAACAAATGCAGGGAACGGTATCATATCGTTCCCTGCATTTTATTATCGTTTAAACATGGATGAAATAGTATTTCCAGACCCTGCAACGGCTGATGTCGATGGCTTACTTGCTCTTGGTGGCGATCTTGAACC
>DAOPYA010000238.1:0-3236 GCA_035352635.1 Candidatus Rifleibacterium sp. | reverse complement strand
GGGGTGATGAATCTGATCAACCGCATTGTTCCCCCGGTGTTTCGCAATGAAGATCTGCCCTATGTTAAAGACCTGTGCATGCTCGCATCGTTAATAATCGAGCGCAACCGCATGTACAGTAATCTTTTTGTTGATGAACTCACTGGTCTGTCGGCTCACAATGTCTGGAAGGGCTATTTTGCAGAAGAATCAGCCCGAGCAGTGCGCTATGCGCAGACCCTGAGTCTGGTAATTCTTGATGTCGATAATTTCAAAAAAATCGCAACCGATACCAACGCTGAATTCGCGACGCAGTTGAATGGCGTGTGCGGCAAGGTTATCGCGCGCACCCTGCGTGACACTGATACCGCATCATCTGTTCAAGAGCGTTTTTTCCTTCTGCTGCCAAATACCGATCTGGCCGGAGCGGTTTATTTGACAGGACGCATCAAGGAAGCCATCGAAAAAGAAACTCTTGAATTCGACGGACGCCGCATGTCGATAACCGTTTCTGCAGGCATTGCCAGTTACCCGGAGACCGTTCCGGATGTAAAAAATCTGATGAAAGCATCAATTCAGGCGGTCAGTCAGGCACATGATGCCGGCGGAAACCGCGCCAACATTCATAAATCCGACAAGGCTAATTAATTAAACGAGGTTGCCATGAAATCCTTTTACGTCACCACTCCGCTCTATTACGCCAACGATGAACTTCATATCGGGCACGCTTTCTCGACCCTGGCTGCCGATATCCTCAGCAGATACCAGAGATCCATGGGAAGAGACGTACATTTTCTTACCGGTTCAGACGAACATGGCCAGAAGGTTGAGCAGGCAGCCAAAGCCAAAGGGCTCGCTCCGCTCGAACACACTGACCGGCTTGTCGAAAAATTTAAATCTCTCTGGACACTTCTCGACATTACCTACGATGATTTTATAAGAACCACCGAGGAACGGCATAAAAAAGTTGTAGTTCATGCCCTTGATCAGCTCTGGAAAAAGGGTGACATTTACGAAGCCGAATACAGTGGCTGGTATTGCACCCCGTGCGAGCGTTTCTGGACCGAAAAAGAAGTACCCGAAAAGATTTGCCCCGATTGCAAACGCGCTGTCCAGGAGATATCAGAGAAAAATTATTTTTTCAAGATGTCAAAATACCAGCAGGCGCTGGTTGACCACATCAATGCTAATCCGGGCTTTATCAGGCCAGAGAATCGCCGCAACGAAGTGCTTGGTTTTTTGCGACAACCACTCGGCGACCTGTGCATAAGCCGCCCGAAAAGCCGGTTAACCTGGGGTATAGAATTACCATTTGCACCTGATTACGTTACCTATGTCTGGTTTGACGCCCTTACGAACTACATTTCGGCAGTTGGCTACCCCTTCGACATGGAAAAATTCAACCGGGTTTGGCCGGCTTCCTGCCATCTGATCGGCAAAGATATTCTGACAACCCATGCCGTTTACTGGACAACCATGCTGATGGCGCTTGATCTCAAATTGCCCGAATGCATTTATGCCCACGGCTGGTGGGTTACCGGTGAAGGCAAAATGTCAAAATCAGTTGGCAACATTATTAACCCACGTGACCTGGTTGCCCGTTATGGCCTTGATCCCTTCAGGTTTTATCTGTTCAGGGAAATGGTTTTTGGCATGGATGCCACCTACACTGAAGACAACTTTGTGCTGCGCTATAACGCTGATCTGGCGAATGATTACGGCAATCTCTGCCAGCGCATGCTGCCGATGTTGATAAAAAATCGCGAAGGAAAATTTCGCAAGACGGCCCCTTCGCTTCCCCAGAGTGGCGAAATCGCCGAAATGGCAGGGTCTGTCAAGGCTGATTATGTGACAGCCATGGAGAATTTTCAGTTTCATGACGCGCTGAAGCGCGTCTGGGATCTTATTCAGCGGCTTAACAAGTATGTTGACGAAACAGCACCATGGAAACTCGCCAAAGAACAGAACTGGAGCGTTCTTGATGAGGTATTTTATACCATCGGCGAAGGCATCAGGTTTGTCTCATATCTTGTCGAGCCCTTTATGCCCCACCTGGCGCCTGAGTTTCTCAAGCAGATCGGCTGTGCGAAAGAACCGGTAAAAATTCGCGACCTCTGCTGGGGGCAACTTGCCGATGGCACCGCCTGTGGCGAACCGGCACCGCTGTTTCCCCGCCTCGAAACCGAGCGCATTCAAAACCTCAAAAAAGGCGGCACCCGTGGTGAGAAACCTGCTGCTGCGCCTGAAAAGCCCAAAGAGGCCCCGGCGGCGGTTGCAGATGCAAGCGGCCTGATAAGTTTTGATGACTTTCTTAAAACTGAATTGTGCATTGCGTGCATTGAAACTGCCGAGAAAGTTGAAAATGCCGATAAGCTGCTGAAGCTTACTGTCAGTATCGGCGACGAAATTCGCACCCTGGTTGCTGGAATCGCTGCCTTTTATAAGCCCGAAGAACTTCCCGGGAAGCAGGTCGTCATGGTTAAGAATCTCAAACCTGCCAAAATAAGGGGCATTTTATCGCACGGCATGATTCTGGCTGCTGCTACCGAAGACGGTGGGCTGGCGCTGGTTTCACCAGATAAACCTGCTAAAACCGGTATCAGGGTAAAATGAGTTCTACGCCAATGCTGGTTGACGTGCACGCCCATCTTCAAGATGAAAAATTCGCTGAAGATCTTGCCGATGTTGTTGAAAGAGCTGCGAATGCCGGTGTGACCCGCATTGTCAATGCTGGAACTAGCATTGAAGATTCAAGGCGGGCAATTGAGATTGCAAAGCGTTTTAAGGGTTGTCTTAGCCTGGTGGGTATTCACCCGCATGACGCGGCTTCTTTCAATGAAAATTCTCTTTCTGAATTAAGAGCAATGACCGAAGACCCTGTGGTAGTCGGGATTGGCGAAATTGGTCTTGATTTTCATTATGATTTTGCACCGCGAGACAAGCAGATTGCTGTGTTCCGTGAGCTCTGGCTTCTGGCGGCCGACCTGGAGCTACCGGCGGTTATTCACGTTCGCGAAGCCTACGATGCTTTTTTTTCGGCAATAAGCGGTTTGAAGTTACCCCCCCGGGTGCTTTTGCACTGCTTTTCGGGTGACCTGGATATTGCCCGGCGTGCCATCGACCTTGGTTTTAATTTTTCGACGGGTGGCGCTCTGACTTACCCAAAGTCAGAAACTACCAGGGATGTCTTCAAGCTTCTGCCCGAAGACCGAATACATCTTGAAACCGACTGCCCCTATCTGGCGCCGCAGTTCAAA
>DAOPYA010000237.1:0-3323 GCA_035352635.1 Candidatus Rifleibacterium sp. | reverse complement strand
CAACATTGCCACAAAAAAATCAGGAAAAAAAGATGCGGTTTACTGAGCGCTTACGAGCTTGACATAAATCTGGTCAGGCGTGCCATCTCTGTTAACTGGTGCAGCGTCTATAACGTATGCACCCTCTGTTCTGCCGTCAGGGAACTGGAAGGTTATATCGTCGCCCTTGAATACCTCTGCATTTTGGAGGGCCTTGACTTCGCCCGGCTTTGCGGATATATTTTGATTAGAGAGCGCCGTTCGTGATTCAGCGCCAGCCTTCGGGGCTGTGTCGGTTTTGGCCGTTGGCTGAGGTGGGCGGCGCTCTTCTTTATTTTCCGCTTTAATTTTCCACATTGTTTTGAACGCGAGCTTATTTCTACCTTCGCGATATTCTTCCAGATAAATAACGTGCCCGTTTATTCTCTTTTTATACCTAACAACAGGCTTGCCAGAAAGTTTAGATTCTTTCTCAGACAAAGAAACCTCATCCGCAGAGCTGATAATGCTATCCGCCGCCTCAATATCGGTTAGTGTTATCGGTATTTGATCTTCTCTCAGTTCATTTCCGAAGCCATGATGATTATTTGCGTGTCTTACCGCATCCGCGTCGATTATGTGAACGGTATCGTTGTCGATAGGCAGGCCGGTAACCCGTGAAAGCCGTATCGCCTCGTCTTTGGTAACTTTCCGTATGTTGTGCCAATCTTTGTTTGACGAATCATTCAGAGCGGCTTCATAAACCTCTTTGATGCTTGCACGCTTTTTACTTTTCGGTGTTCCCGTCGAGCTATTCAATTCAGCCGCTTTATCGTCGGCGGCCTGCCTGTTGGTATGCCAGGAATACTGTTTGCCCTCCGGGTCAAGAACTCTGAAACCGCCTTGGTATGACTCGACTTTGTAACCAGATTTGGTTACAACTTCGTCACTCACGGGCGGTTTAATATTCGCCTGGTCAGCCTGAATTTTTAAAAAAGTGTCGTTGCTTGTGGCGGGCTTCGTTTTCGGTCTCACGCTGAGCAGAAAATCTCTGCTGTTTTCGCGGAATGTTTTTTCGGTTGCTTCAGACGTAAGTATCACACGCTTGCCGTTTGGCAGTTGTGCGTTTTTCGTTTTGCCCGAACGGTAAAACCTTGTCGCGGCAAGCCATTCGTCATCTGTCATTTCATCCGCAGATTTCGCGGGCGCGGCAATGTTACTTTCGACCGACAAAGTAACATTAGACTGCTGCTGTGGTAGTTTCTTCTCAACTCTTGCAGCCGCTTCGGGATTGCCGCGAAGCAGTGTGCGGTTCTCTCTTGGTATCTGAATACCGTCAACCCGAATGTTCATCCGGTCGTATTCGCCGCCCTTCAGGGGTTCAACTCTTGCGAGAGGGGCCGCGCCGCTTCGACTTTCGGCGTAATCGCGAAGCGCCTGAGCACCGACCTGATCGCCTCGGGCGTGTGTGCGAAGAAACATATTACCCAACTCGACCGCTGACGGCGGGGCGGGTAACAATTCTGTAATTGCCGGTTGTGGCAGTAAGGGCTGATCGACAAGCGCCGGGCTGGTCAATCTGGCATCGCCCTCGTCATAAACTGGCGTGCCGTCTGGCAGGATTGAAACGATATTACGGCTTCGCGGGTCTCTCGCGGCCACGCCCGGAACGTCAGTGATCGGGGAGCCGTCAGGCAGAACTGTCGAGGCGTCGCGGGTGTAAGATCGCCCTTTCTGCGTCGTCAGCCTGCATAATGCCCGCCGCCTGACGCTCGAAGTCTCCGGCTTCTTCCTCAGCCAGTAACAGAGCTGTATAAAAAAGAAGAGGGTTGAACCGCTTGACTTTAGTATCTTTTGGGATACAATTAAAATATGTATGAAATACACAAAACGCAAATTTTCGATAAGTGGCTGTTAGCTTTGCGGGATAAACGCGCTCAGGCGATTATCGCTGCGAGAATTGACAGACTGCGCAACGGTAATATGGGAGACGCAAAGCACGTTGGCGGGGGCGTTCACGAACTGAGGATTCATCACGGCGCAGGGTATAGAATTTATTTTGTGAGCCGTGACGGGCAAATTGTGATTCTGCTTTGCGGCGGGAACAAATCAACCCAGACGAGCGATATTGAGACCGCAAAAAGAATGACAAAGGAGCTTTCAATATGAAACTTACAAAGTGGGATATGGCCGACTATATTGAGACTGAAGAAGATGTTTTGATTTATCTGCAAACAGCTTTTGAAGAAGGCGATACCGCTGACATCATAGCTGTTCTTGGCGCTATCGCACGATCAAAAGGTATGGCCGAACTGGCGAAAAGAACCGGCGTGGGCCGTGAAAGTCTCTATAAATCCCTTTCAAAAACCGGCAACCCCTCGTTCAGCACAATACTGAAGATTCTGAAAAATATCGGGCTGTGCCTGACAGTCAAGCCGAAAACAGCTAGCCAGAGCTGAAGGGTATCGAATGTCATCACTGATCAATCGTAACGGCACATGGTATCTTCAGTGGTATGACACTGACGGTCGTCAGTGCAAACGTTCGACCAGGATAAAGGTTGAGCATGACCCGCAAGGCAAGATCGCCCGGCAGGTGCAACGCGACTACGACACCAGACAGGCAAAATCTCTTGCCGGTCTCGAAGATGAACGCTTTACGATTAAAGACGCCCTTTCAAGACATCTCAGCTCGATCAGGCAGACTTCAGCGCGATACCGCGCCGATTGCGAAACGCGGGCAAAACGGTTAACCGTCTGGTTCGAGAGGCTGGGTGTAATTCTCTTCGAGCAGATCGAGGCGAAGCATCTTGACCAGTTGATAGAACAACGACAGTCCGAGGGGATTGCCAACAAAACGATTAAAGACGATCTCGACCAGCTACGCGCAGCGGCCAGACTGGCAAACCGCCGCCGAACCGTCCGGCCAATTCCTATTGACACCTGGCCGAAAGTTGCCAGAACGACATCAGCCAGACCCGACAGGGTAGGGGCATATACTCTTGATGAAGTGAACAGGCTGATTGAATACCTGGGAAAGCGAAAGCAAAGAGAGCACTGGCAATTACCAGTCAAGTTGCTTGCATATCTTGGTTGCCGATGGGGAGAACTCGCGGCCCTGCGTGTCGGCGACATCGACTTGCAAAGCAAGCCGCCGATGGTCAGAATTGAGTCGCGAAAAACCGCCAGAAACCGCAGAGAACAACACCGTTTTGTCGAAATTCACCCCGAAATTTTTGAAGAATTGCAGAAAATTACTGCAAAAAGATCAACAGAAGATTTGATTATCCCGCCCGGCCCCGATCACCACAATGGAATGGTCAAGTAAAAATGGACAATTTTTCAAGCGGCCATTCTCGCTTTGTT
>DAOPYA010000236.1:0-3326 GCA_035352635.1 Candidatus Rifleibacterium sp. | reverse complement strand
ATCATGCTGACCTTCGGCATGGGCGCGAGCTCTCAGGCTCTGTTCGCCCGCGTCGGCGGTGGCATCTTCACTAAGGCTGCTGACGTTGGTGCTGACCTGGTTGGCAAAACAGAAGCCGGTATCCCTGAAGACGATCCGCGCAACCCCGCCGTTATCGCCGATAACGTTGGCGACAACGTCGGTGACGTAGCCGGTATGGGCGCTGACCTTTATGAATCATATTGTGGTTCTATTCTCGCCACTGCCGCGCTTGGTGCTGCCGCTTTCAGCACTCCCGAACTGCTGCCGATGCAGATCAACTCGATTCTGCTGCCGATGGCTATCTCAGGTGCCGGTATTCTTTTCTCGTTGATCGGCATTTACTTTGTCAGCACCGAAGAAGACGCTTCCCAGAAAGAACTGATGGGCGCTCTCGGTCGTGGTATCAATGTATCTTCTCTGCTCACCGCAGTTGGCAGCGCCATCCTCGTCTGGAAGATGTTGCCCGATCACCTTTATATTCTCGGTTCAATCATTACCGGTCTGATGGCTGGCATCATCATTGGCTGGGCCACTGAATATTACACCTCTTCAGACTATGAACCGACTCAGGGAGTTGCCGGTCAGGCAACAACCGGCCCTGCTACCGTAATTATTGAAGGCCTGGCAACCGGCATGATATCAACTGGCATTCCAGTTATCACCGTTTGTTTTGCCATTATCCTTGCTTACGGCTTTGCTGATGGCTTCACCAATGCTTCCATGGGTCTTTATGGCATCGGTATCGCAGCGGTTGGCATGCTGTCGACTCTTGGCCTGACCCTCGCCACTGACGCCTACGGTCCGATCGCTGACAATGCCGGCGGCAACGCTGAAATGTCGGGTATGGGGCCTGAAATCAGAAAACGCACTGACGCCCTTGATTCGCTTGGTAACACCACTGCCGCCACCGGCAAGGGCTACGCCATCGGTTCAGCCGCACTGACTGCCATGGCACTACTGGGCGCCTACATTGAAGAACTGCGCATGGGCCTCTTGCGGGTCGCCAAGTTCAGTGAATCACAGCTCGACCAGTACATTTTTACCAGCGCTGAAAAGGCGGTTCCGATCGCCAAGGCTACCATGGCTGATTTCATGGCGTTTTACAACGTTCAGCTTATGAACCCCCTGGTTATCGTCGGCGTTTTCCTCGGCGCAATGCTGGTGTTCGTTTTCTGCGCCATGACCATGAAAGCAGTTGGTCGCGCAGCACACAGTATGGTCGAAGAAGTACGCCGCCAGTTTAAAGAAATCCCAGGCCTGCTGAAAGGTGACCCAGGCGCCAAGGCCGATTATGCCTCCTGCGTTGCCATTTCAACCAAGGGTGCCCAGAAAGAAATGATCGCACCAAGTCTTCTGGCGATCATCACTCCAATCATCGTCGGCCTGATTCTCGGGGTCGGCGGTATGATCGGCATGCTGGTTGGTGGTCTTGCCTGCGGTTTTGCCATGGCCGTTCTGATGGCCAACGCCGGCGGTTCATGGGACAACGCCAAGAAGTATATTGAATCTGGTCAGATGGGCGGCAAAGGCTCAGACTGCCACAAGGCCACAGTAGTAGGCGATACGGTTGGCGATCCTTTCAAAGATACCTCCGGCCCGTCACTTAACATTCTCATAAAGCTGATGAGCATGGTAGCCGTTGTAGTAGCAGGTCTTACCGTTACCTACTCGCCGAGAATCCAGTATTATTTCGGGTTTGCTCCGACCGAAATGCGCTATAAAGAAGAATTCAGCAAACTGCTGAGCACCAAGGCCGTTGAATTACCAGGCCTGACCAGCACCGAAAAGACTGGCAAAAGCAGTTCAATCTTCGAAAATGATCCGTTGATGGGCACTGAAGACATCATTCTTCCCGATGAAGACAGTGTCAACAAGACGACAACCCCCGCACAGGTTCCTGAAGTGAAGCCTGGTGAAGTTAAACCGATTACTCCAGATGCAAAACCTGCCGACACAACACCGACCGACAGTAAGCCAGCCGGTTCTGATGGTTTCGGCGGTCTTGATGACCCCAAGCCAGCCGCAACCGATGGTTTTAGCGGGCTCGACGAAAGCAAACCGGCAGCTCAGCCTGTTACTGCACCTGCAGGCGAAGGTCTCCAGGGTGGTTTCGACGCTATTGACGCCACCCCAGCCACTGATGCTCCGGCAGCCGCTCCAGCTGATGCCCCGGCAGCAGCGACTCCAGCGGACGCTCCCGCAGCAGTTCCGGCTGTTGCTCCCTCAACGACTGATGTTCCGGCGGCTACCGTAGCCCCGGCCGCGCCTGTTGATGCTTCTGCTCCGGCCGCCGCACCAGCAGCCGGTGGGTTTGACGGATTCTGACCCTATAATAAAAAAGGGTGCTGCCCGTTATGGGCAGCACCCTTTTTTTATTGCGACTTTAAACGATTCTGATGGCGAATTTGGGGCAGACCGGGGCACAATAGCCGCAGAGAACACAAAGCCCCTGCTCGATGCGGGGAGTTTTTTCCCCGGGCTGCAAGGCAGACTGCTGGCATGTTTTTATACAGGCACCACAGTTAACACACAGCGAAGAATTGATAAATAATCGGCGAGGTTGGCCAGCTACCTTGCTTGCAAACTCCGGATCTACTGTTTCATTCATGGCAATTTTGACATTCATGGCGATTTCATTCTCAGAAGTCATGCCGACCACCGCGGCATCAACAACACCCGAGGCGAATACCCAGGCCAGTGAAGCGGCGGCATCATTGCGCAATTGCCCACCTCCAAGGGGTTTCATGGCATAAATCCCCTTGCCATTCTGCCGGGCTCTTTTTAAGAAAACCGTCATTTCGGCGAGCGATGCGTCGAGAATGCCAATGCCATCGCGGTTATACATCGGGTGCAGTATCTCAACGGCAGGTTCCTGACTCAGCAGGTCAATAGTAAGTGCTGAATGCGAACTGGCGCCAACCGAGCCGATAAGACCATTATCTCTCGCTTCAAGCAGGTAATTGAAAGCCTCACGTCGGCTGGCAAAATCTTGGGCATCGCGAACGGCATGCAGCAGAAAAACATCAATATGGTCTAACCCGGTCTGTTGCAAACATTCCTGCACGGCTGCCTGCATCGTCTCTCGGGTTCGGGCTGCTGATTTTGATGCTACCACCGGTTGCTTGCCGTGCCATTGTTTGAGGGCCGCGGCCACCTGTGGGTATGACCCATACATCTGTGCGGTGTCTATGAAATTAATACCGCTTTTGAGGGCATGCAGAATGACCTGTGCTCCGTTCGAAATATCGAGACCGCGTTGCATCGGGCTCATGGTCAGGGTGCCAATTCCGAGCTGGGTAACCTTG
>DAOPYA010000235.1:0-3335 GCA_035352635.1 Candidatus Rifleibacterium sp. | reverse complement strand
GAAGCTTGCTGATCAGGCTTTCCATTTTTAATTCATTGATGATGTTTTCGAATTTTTGCTTGTCCTGACGGTCGTCGGCAAGAAAGATATTCTCGAACAGCGTGCCCGAGAAGATGTTGACATCCTGCTGGATCAGACCGATTTTAAGACGCAGCGAGGTGCGTGAATACTCGCGCAGCTCAATACCATCAATGAGAATCTCGCCATTCTGATAGTCATAAAACCTTTTCAGCAGCGAGGCCAGGGTGGTTTTGCCTGCCCCGGTGTGCCCGACGATCGCCAGGCGCTCACCCTTCTTAACCTTGAAGCTCAGGTCTTTTAACACCGGCTTTTCTGGTGCATAGGCAAAGTTCAGATTGCGAAACTCGATCGAATCGTGCAACTCTTTAAACTCACGGCCAGCCTGCAAGTCAGGCTCGGGCATCTCATCCATCAGCGAAAAAACCCGTTCAGCGGAGGCCATGGCGCTCTGAAACACCGAAATCTTTTCACTGATCTGGCGAACCGGGTCAAAAAATGACTGGGTGTAGGCGATAAAGGTGATCAGCAGGCCCATGCTGATCTCGCCCTTACTGACCAGCCAACCGCCATATACTATGACCACTGTCAGGGTCAGGGCCGTGAAGATGGTGACGGCGGGCACGAAAAACGAATTGTAAAACACCGAAGTCAGTTCGGCATCACGCAACTCAAGGTTCATCTGATCGAATTTGCTCTCGCGGGCCGCTTCCTGATTGAAAATATGAATGACACTCATGCCCGAAACATTCTCGGCCAGCGACGCATTCATGGTTGCAAGCTTGGCTCTGGCCAGCCTGAAAGCGTCACGCATTTTTCCCTTGAGCGCCCAGGCGATGTAGAAAAGACCGGGCGTGGTGATCAGCGCCGCCAGCCCGAGTTTGAAGTGCAGCGCGAGCATCATGCCGGCAATGCCAAAGAGAATGCAGACTTCACCGCTCAGGTTAATCAGTGCCGCCGAAAACAGCTCAGCCAAAGTGGCTACGTCATTGGTGATGCGGGTAACCAGCCTGCCGACCGGGGTGCGGTCAAAAAAGCTCACCGGCAGCTTTTGAATGTGCGTGAACAAGGCGTTGCGCAGATCGTGTAGCACGCGCTGGCCGGTGTATTGCAGCAACCAGTTGCGGGCCGCAGAAACCACAAAAAACAACAGATGGCCGGTCGCGTAGATCAGAACGTATTTCCAGAGGACCTGGTAATTTTTGCCCTTGATGCCAAGGTCAACCGCCTTGCCAAGAATGAGCGGCAGCCCGATCTGGATAGCGGTTCCGGCCAAGACCAGCAAGACCGCAAGAACAAAGTGCGGCCGCCAGGCCCGCAGATACGGCCACATGCGTCGGGCAAGGCCGCTGTCCCAGGCCGGCGCCCTGATATCGTCTTCGTTAAAATATGAATCGTCCATGTTCAGCTCTTTTCAAGTTCGGCTTTGAGGCGCTGCCGCTGCCAGGCCATGGCATAGCGGCCCTTTTGTTCGAGCAACTGCTGGTGGGTGCCGATTTCGGCAATGGCACCGTTGTCGAGGTAAATGATCAGATCGGCACTCTGCAGGCTCACCATGCGGTGCGAAACAATGATGCAGGTGCGGCGCCGTGCCCCATTTTTTATTCCGGTGAGAATCTTCTGCTCGGTTTCAGTATCGACGGCGCTGGTGCAGTCGTCGAGCACCAGTATCGGCCGCTCGCTTGCCATGGCCCGCGCCAGCGAAACCCGCTGCTTCTGCCCGCCCGAAAGGTTGACGCCGCGTTCCCCAAGCATCGTTTCAAGGCCGGCCGGGAAATCACCCAGATCACTGGTCAGGCCGGCATGGTCGGCATAGGCTCGCGCCTTTTCGGGCTGTTCCTTGTCGTCATGGGCGAAAAGAATGTTCTCGCGTATAGATTCAGAGAATAGAAAAGTTTCCTGGGGTACATAAGAAAAAAGGCTGCGAAGCTCTCTGAGGGGTATGCCGGCGCTATTGATGCCGCCGATTTTAACTGTTCCGGTGGCCGGCTGAAACATCTTCATCAGCAGGCGCAGCAGCGTGCTTTTGCCGCTGCCGACCGGCCCGGTGATGCCGAGGGTCTGGCCTTCGCCGAGTCTGAAACTGATGTTTTTAAGGCTGCGCATCGTCGATTCGGGGTATGAAAAACTGAGATCGCTGACTTCAATGTCGCAAGTGGCCGGAGCGGGCTGCACCTCGCTGTGGTCAGCGCTGGCGGCTTCGGGTTCGCGCATGATCTGCAGGCAGCGTTCCATGGAAGCCATGCAGCGTTGATACAGATTGATGATCCAGCCGATGGCCATCATCGGCCAGCTGAGCTTCAGCATGTAAGACTCAAGAGCAATGAATGAACCGAGGCTGATCGTGCCGGCAACCACCATGTTGCCGCCAAAATACAGCAGCGAAACCATGCCAAGCGCGATGACCATGTCGAGGGCCGGGTGAAAAAGCGATTCAACATTGGCCAGTCTGATTTTGTCGCGCACAAAGCCCAGCCCGCACAGGTTAAAGCGGCTGATTTCGCTTTCTTCAATTCTGAAGCCCTTGATGACCCGCATGCCCGAAAGGTTCTCTTCGGCCCGCGACGAAAGATCTGAAAGCCGCGCCTGAACTTCGTTAGAGCGGTTATGAATCGAGTTTTTGACCAGCAGCACCATAACCGGGATCATCAGAAACGGCAGCATCGTGTAAAAAGTCAGGCGTGGCGACAGCCAGATCATGATGAAAGGCACGGTCAGAAAATAAAAAGAGGCGTCAAGAATGACCAGGATGCCGATGCCGAACATGAAGCGAATTTCCTGAATATCGTTGGTCAGGCGCGACATAATGTCGCCGGTGCGGGTGCGGCTGAAATAATGAAACGGCAGCTTGAGAAGATGGGCAAAAAGAGTTTTGCGCAGATCATAAACTGAGTGGTGCGAGGTGCCCATAAAAAACTGCCGCCAGAAAAATCTGAAAACGCTCTGTATGGATGCGGTCAGCAGCAGGGCAAAGCCGCACCAGAGAAGCGTCGAAAATTGCTGGCCCTGCTCGATGCTGTCGATGGCGTGTTTTAGAATCACCGGCGGCAGAATATCTGCTATATCGACGATGATCAGCGAGATCATGCCATAAGCAAGGTGGCGGCGATAAGGTGCAAGCAGCTGCATGGCAAAACGCCTTGCATCCGGGTGGTTATCTGCCTGCGATTTCATGGGGGCAGCTTACCTTGCCACCGTTGTAAAGTCAATATTTCGCACCGATTCACAAGGGCGCACGGAAACTTTTTTATCTCCAATAGTAGTCTTACGGCATGTCAGTCGTTGCAACGCTCTGCGATCTTCGCACCCTCATAGTT
>DAOPYA010000234.1:0-3350 GCA_035352635.1 Candidatus Rifleibacterium sp. | reverse complement strand
CTGGTCGAGGCCCGATGCGCAAGGGCGATATGCTTCCCACGGGGGCTGGCGCAGTCGGTATGCTGACAAAAACCGAATCTCAGCCCTTCACGATAACTAATCTCGAGGGCCGCCAGGTTGAATTTCGCCCATCGCCCGATCTGCGTCATATTCCGGTTTTAACTGTTGAAGCAGCTTGTGGCGAAGGCACTGTCATTCCCTCAGAGTCTATCAAGGCGGTTTTTTCTGCGACCGATGCCTGGTTTCGCCGCGAACTCGGAGCTAACCCCGAAAACCTGGTATTGATACAGGCCCGTGGCGATTCAATGGCCAACACGATCATGCCGGAAGAGATGGTTTTTGTCGACCGCTCCTGCGTGGTGGAGCCTTGCGACGGAATCTGGGTGTTCCGCAACGAAGAAGCTCTTTTTATCAAAAGACTGCAGTTTTTCCCTGGCCGCAAAGTCGAAGTCACGAGCGACAACCCCAGATACAAACCCTATACCATGCCAATCACGGAATCATTCGCCCTTCTGGGCCAGGTAATCGCCGCCCTTCCACTGAGGCGACTCTAAGGAGGATGGCAGATGGCCTTAATTGAATGTCCAGATTGCGGCAAAAACATTTCTGATTCCGCTCCTGCTTGTATTGGTTGTGGGCGACCTATGACTCAAGGAGATTACAAGCCAGAAGAAATATTGCCACCAGAGCTTCTGGGCGAAAGACTTGCTAACCCAGATTTACATGACGCGCTACCTGAGGGGATGATTCTAGCCTCGACAGCGTATAAAAGGGCTGTTACAAAAGATCAGCTAGGCACGGGCTGCCTTTTGCAAGCACTTGGTTTGTTCTTGGGTATCGTTACTTTGCCCACGGTTATTGGGCCGATCCTCGGTTTTGCACTATTTATTTTTGGGGGGCGTTACAGCAGAGACAAACGCTACATTTGCAGTAAATGCGGCAATGAAGTTTTTGAGACTTCTACTATCTGCTCAGCCTGCCAAAACGAATTGCAAATTGACCCTGGCACTCAGGCTGCATTCAAAGCTCAGGTGACCTTTCTAGTCATCAGCTGCTGCGTCCTGATTTATTTGACCTACTTCTATAATCCATGATGGGAGAATAATATGCCGTTAATACAATGCCCCGATTGCGGGAAAGGCATATCTGATTCGGCTCCGGCCTGCGTTAATTGCGGAAGGCCAATGCCACGAAGTTCGGCACCCATTTTCAAAGATGAAAATCCAGGATTCGACCCCTCACCGTTTCTGGCGGGTTCGTCGTCTGGCCAGGATACTACAAATGAAGGCTTCGGCTCATGGCTGATCGGGGCAGGAACCCTGATACTGGTTTTATACCTGGCTTCGCACTTCCTCTCGGCAGTATTGTCTCCCTTTTCCACGTCACCATCATCGCCACCCGCCTCAAGAGTCGTTTCCGTTCAGTCATACGGGTCTGGCACAATAAATGGTTACGATTCTGCGACAGGCTCTATTATTGATCCAATAAACGTTTTCAAAGACTACGAAAACCGCAATCTCGGTATTTCTGGCAAAGCCAAACACGGTGAAAAAGTTACAATTCTTGAAAAATCCGGCAACGGGGTAAAGATTAAAACCGGTTCCGACGTTACAGGATGGGTCAGCAGCTGGTTTGTGAAGGAAAATTAAGACGTTAAAGGAGGAGCATATTTGATCGGGGATTTGTTGACGAGGATAATTGCGGGGAGTGCTGCACCCGGGTGGGGGCTAGGTGGTTTCCAGCGGCAGCCTTGTCTCTACCAGCGCGAGTGGCAAAACCTATACCAACAAAGTCGAAATCAAAAACGGCGAACTCCACCAGACCCTCCCCGATGGCGAAACAAGAGTGTGGATTAAATCCTGAAAATTACGGAGGAAACAAGCATTGAAACTGATTTACTATAGCTACCATCTTAAGTTCAAAAGTAACAACTATCTTCAAGATGCCAGAAAAGCCTTTGAAACCTATTCAAACAACTCTGTTCTGCAGGGAAAGATTCTGACTGCTCTCGGCGAACCATTATATTTATTCACTACAACAATGAAGAATTTATATCTGTTTGTAATGGTTCGAGACGATGAAATGGTTAAGGCTATCGATAAAAAACAACTTTCTCAGACCGATATTCAAAATAGGCTCACTCAAGATGAATCATTGGGCTTTGCTTCTTATGTCTTCATCGGCGACTGTTTTTATGCTATAGCCAGCACTTTCTTTGGCCCTAAAAACGGTATTTGGCAAGAATTTGCAACAAACTTGATTCAAGAATTGTGTAAGCAGAGTGGTTCTCCCATGGAAATAGTGTTTGGTTCAGAGCCTTTCCCAACATCTATTACCAGGCAAGAAGCCCAGAAAGACGTCAAGTTTTTCGGTTCAACCTCGATAAAAATCAACGACAATAGTTCAATGATGGCAAGATTCAAAGCTTTGTTTGGCGGTGCGACTGACGTGGGATCGGTAGAAATAATTATACGGCCCCCCGCAAGGAAGTTTTTCAGTGGAACAAAAGATGGTATCTTGAATACATTTAACAGCAACATTGGGGTAGATCGTTTTATTATTAAAGGGAAAAGAGATGCCGGTGATTCGCTAACTGACTTATACGTTGTGGGCTCTGGTCATATTTCCGATAATGTAAGCGGAAAAAACGAAAATCAAGTTATAAAGCAGATTATAAACAAAGTGCATGCCAATGATTCTTTGAAAGATGCCTTAGGAGGGCTGAAAAATGACAAAAGATTTAAGCGCAGTAAAGTTCCGGGGCTGCCTAACATTTTTTAATATAGTCTCTTTTGCAATTTTATTCTGGCTGCTTGATTATGTTTTTAATGGGATGGGCGCAGAGCTATACAAACATAGTGATGTGGCATGTAATATTGTCTCGACCTTTTCTATCGCTCTGGTGGGTATTCTTGCCGGTATTGTTGCAATTGTCACAAGCATGAAGGATAGCTCGTATACAAGATATTTCAAAGAAGCAGGCCATCGAGGCGACTATCTATATTGTTATGGAATGGTTATCGTCTTTGTTTTTTTCACTCACTGCTGCTCGATCTTGGCTTTATCTAGTTTTTTCTGGTTCAAAATGATGATAACATCAATGGTGCTGAATATTATTCAGGCCATTCTGTTGACCATTTCTGCATATTGCATTTCGCATGCGAATCCGGCAGAAGGTGACGAAGATGAGTAGGCTATAGTCAAATCATGTGTCCGGGTCTGACAGTTTTTTAGTCAAACCATCTGTCTCGCGGTCATCCATGGAAAAGTTTCACAGGGCCGCGTCGTTTCAGAACTTCCCGCCTCATCCCGGCACTTCCCGGTTTAGTCAATCCATCTGTCCCCTCACA
>DAOPYA010000233.1:0-3507 GCA_035352635.1 Candidatus Rifleibacterium sp. | reverse complement strand
GAGATGGGCGTCTTAATTGAAGCCTTTAACCAGATGAGTCAGGGCATCAACGTTCATCTGACCGAACTACGCCAGAAGAATCTGCTGCTTGAAAATCGCAATTTTGAATTGTCGACGTTACAGCAGATCGGCAGATCGTTAAGCAGCATACTTGACCAGGAAATGGTCTTCGAAACCATTGTCGATAACGTCATCAACGTTCTCAGCAGTGTCAAGAGATGCTCGTTGTTGCTTGTCGATGAGAAACGTAACGAGTTCATTTTTCGGGTTGCGAAAGGCCTTGACCCCGAAATCGTCCCTGAAGGGGGCAGAATTCCAATCGAAGACGGTATCGCAGCCAAGGTTTTTCATACCGGCGAAGCGGTATTGCTCAACGACATTGAAGACAACGAAGACACCAGGGTTCTTGAAGCCAGCAAAGTTGTTCGCAGTTCAATCTGCGCACCGATACTGATCGCCAACCGGGTAGTTGCCGTATTATCGATCAGCAACAAGATTTCCGGCGTAGCCTTCACTGAAGCCGATCTCAGGCTGGTAGAAGGCGTAGCCATTGAGTCTTCTCTGGCGATAAAAAATGCCCGCATGTGGCAAGACCTCAAGCGCAAGGTTCTTGAACTCAACACCCTGCACGAAGTCGGCAAGAACCTCGGTCTGGTTCTTGACATAAACAAGCTGCTTGAGCTGGTTCTCGACCTCACTGCCAAAGTTCTTGGCGGCGTTAAAACAAGCTCAGTAATTCTCTATGACGCTGAGACAGAAGCCCTGCAGGTCATGCTTTACAAAGGTTCCAGAAGCGTGGGCTCTCTGCAGCCGATTAAATCAGGTGAAGGCATTGCCGGCAAAGTTTTTCAACGCGGCGAACCTATTATAATCAATGATTTCAGTTCAACTGACCAGGGGGTCGGAGTCACCGGCCGCAGCTCGATCTGCGTGCCTCTTAAGGTCAAAGACAAATCTATCGGCGTATTGTCAGTCTCAGATAAAGAATCAGGCGAACCATTCGACAGCAGCGACCTCGACATGCTGGTCACTCTGGCCTCGCAGATTTCGGTTTCGCTGTACAATGCCCAGCTCTATGAAGACCTTGAAGCGAGTTACCTTTCAGCGGTGCGGGCGCTGGCAAACTCAATCGACGCCAAAGATGCCTATACCCGTGGCCACAGTGAACGGGTTGCCCGCTATTCAATGGAAATCGGCAGAGCAATGGGCCTGAACACCGATGAGATTAAAAACCTGCATATTGGCGCCCTGTTACACGATATTGGCAAAATCGGCATTTCCGAGGCGATTATCAACAAGAACAGCAAGCTCACCGATGAAGAATACCAGGAAATCAAAACCCACCCGTCGCGGGGCGCTTCAATCATTGAACCGGCCAAATTTTTGCGCGAAAAAGTTCCTCTGATCAAGTTTCACCACGAACGCTACGATGGCAGGGGCTACCCTGACGGCCTCAAGGGCGAAAACATACCGCTTATGGCCCGAATCGTTTGCTGCGCCGATTCTTTTGATGCCATGACGAGCAGACGTGCCTATCGAGATACCATGCCTCTTGATGAAGCCCGCAAAGAACTGATCAGATGCTCAGGCACCCAATTTGACCCACGTGTTGTCAGCGCCTTTCTCGAGGTGCTCCTCGACGAGAAAAAATTCGAAACCATAGAAAACCTGGGAAAATAATGGAAAAAGTCTGGAAATTCAGGGAAGTGCCCGAAACAGCGCTCGATAGACTGCGGTCTACCGGGTTTCCTGACATTCTGCTGAAAATTCTCATCAATCGCGGTATTAAAGATGCGTTCAGCATCGAAAAGTATTTTTCACCGCGCAGTCGCTACCTGTTTTCGCCATTCGTCATAGACGGCCTTTGCCCGGCGGTTGATCGCATTTTTAAAGCATTCGAACGCGATGAAAGCATCAGGGTTTATGGTGACCGCGACGTTGACGGCATAACTTCAACGGTGCTGCTTACCGAAACACTGCGCAGTTACCACAAACTTGTCGATTATACCGTTCCGGTCATCGAAGATGGTTATGGCCTGAACCCTGATTATATCGATGTCGCGGCTCGTGATGGCATCAAACTCATCGTAACGGTCGATTGTGGCATCAGCAATATTGCAGAAGTTGAATACGCACGCAGCAAAGGCATCGAGGTTATCATCACCGATCACCACGAACCGCCCAGCCAGTTGCCCGCAGCGGTTGCCATTGTCGATCCGAAGCTTCACGATTCGTGTTGCCCGCAAAAGAATATTGCCGGGGTCGGAGTTGCCTTCAAAATGGCCATGGCCCTGGAAATGGCCCGCTGCAACCGCCTGTCACGCCCTCTTCTCGTCTTCGATCACAGCGAGCACGACATAGCTGCCGTGCGCTTCTCGGTTCGCGAAGGCTTCACTCCGGTTAAAAACATCGACCGGGCAGCGTTTTCGGGCTGTGTGCCTGTTTTTTACAGTGAAGCAGAACGGCGACTGATCGGCGAACTGATTCCGGTAGTGCTGGCATCAACGAGTAATGACCCCGCGTTTAAGCCGGTTTATGTCGACAAGGTCATCGCCGAATGTCTGCCAGACGCTGCCGAACAAAGCAAAGTCGCCTTCCGGAAATCTCTGAACCTTGACCAGATTGATGCCGGCCGAGCTTTGACCCTGATTTATCTGAAATGCATCGAAGCGAAACTTCCTGCAGTCAAAGCTCTCTGGCACCGTTCTCTAGACATACTGACCATCGGCACGGTTGCTGATATGGTGCCCCTGCAGGGCGAAAACCGCACCTTTGCCCAGATGGGGCTGAAATTTGTCGGCAAAAGCAAAAGACTTGGGCTGGCAAGCCTTTTCAGCGCCCTCGGCTGGAAAAACAGGCTCGTAACCGAGCGTGATATCAGTTTCAGCATTGCGCCAATTCTTAACGCCTCAGGGCGACTGCGCACTGCCGAACTGGCTATTGAGCTGCTGGGCACCACCCAGGCCAGTCGTGCCGAAGAACTGGCCAAACAGCTTTTCGAATTAAACAATGAGCGCAAGCGCCTCGGAGAAGATTGCTACAATGGGGTCAAACGCTATCTGATTGAACAAAACGATGTCGTCAACGACCGCATTTTAATGGTAGCCGCCCCAATGAAGAATCAGGGCGTTACCGGCATCGTCGCCACCAGGCTTATGCTTGATTACTGCCGGCCGGTTATCGTTCTGCTTGAAGACCAGGGCAAATTTCTCGGCTCAGCTCGTAGTTTTAAGAGCCTGAATATAATTGAAGCGCTGAATTATTGCTCGGAATGCCTCGAGAAATATGGCGGGCATATAGGCGCAGCCGGCCTGACCATGCCACCAGGCAACGAAACCCTGTTCCGCCAGAAACTTCGAGAATACGCAGCAACAAACATCAGCGAAGAGGATCTGCGCCCTGAATGGCTCATAGACTCAGAACTTCCCATTGAAAAAATAGACGAGCAGTTTCTGCAGGATATCCTTAATTTTGCCCCTTTCGGCATCGAAAACCCGGCACCGGTAT
>DAOPYA010000232.1:0-3541 GCA_035352635.1 Candidatus Rifleibacterium sp. | reverse complement strand
CGGCCACGGCGTTATCAGAGAAGTAGTCGACATCATCCTTGGCCACCAGGGCAAGATGGAAGACCTGATCAGGAGTTACATCGAATCCTGATGCTGCCCGACAAGCTGAAAAATCTGAAGCGCACGCTCAGATACTATCTTCTCAGGTTTCTGGTTGACCGCATGACCAGCTACCCGCCTACGGCGTTGCCTAAATTCAAGCGGCTGTTGATGAAAGTATTTCCCCTGTTTTTTGCCAGAGAGTTGCAACGTGCAGATGAACTGCTGCCAGCTGAATTCAACGACCGCAAGGCAGAGATATTGCGCCAGATGACCGAAAATCAGGTGCAGACGATTCTCGAAGTATTTTTTTATGAGAAGCTGGTGGCCCACAACCCCGGGTTCATCAAAATTATCGGCCGCGAGCATCTTGATGCGGCCATAAAAAAGGGCAAAGGGTTAATCATTCTCAGCGCCCACTTCGGCAACTGGGAAGTCATGGGCTACGAGTTGTGCAGAATCGGTCTGCCGATGCACGTTCTGGCGCGGCCACAGGCAGTGAACCAGATGACCGATTTTTTGAACGGTTTCCGCCAGAATCGCGGGGTTCATGTGATCATGGAAAACAGCATTAACGAATCAATGCGACTGCTGGCCCAGGGCAAAGCAGTCGGCATACTCGCTGACCTGAACGCCCGCGAATGGGGTTACCAGGTCGAATTTTTTGGGCGCAACGCTTCATTTTACAGTTCGCCGGTCATAATGTCGGTGCGCAGTGGCGCACCGCTTATACCTTCTTTTACTGAACGCCAGCCAGATGGCACGCTGTTGCTGCGTTTTGAAACACCCATCACCTGGGAAAAAGGCGAAAGCATGCGACAGCGCGTTCAAAAATACGCCCGACGCTACGAAGATGGCTTCAGGCGTCGCCCCGATCACTGGTGCTGGTTTCATGAGCGTTACAGCTTTGCCACCCTTGGAAGGACTTCTTAAGCGCCATGAAAAACATTCTCATGAGTTTCTGGTTCTGGGGGATACTGCTGACGAGCTTTATAGTCATCATCCTCTGGGATGACAAATTCGA
Organism: Candidatus Rifleibacterium sp.; assembly: GCA_035352635.1. Lineage (GTDB taxonomy): Bacteria > Muiribacteriota > Ozemobacteria > Ozemobacterales > Ozemobacteraceae > Rifleibacterium. The sequence goes on along the minus strand of DAOPYA010000232.1, from coordinate 2,478 downwards.
AGAAGGCGCCATGGGAGCCTACGTTAAGCATAAAATGATATTGCGCGATGTCAACTTCAGCCAGGTTGAGGGCGGATTTGAACATGCGAGACTCTATGCCGACAACTGCGAAATGGATGATAACCAGAACAATATCAATGCTTTCAATGTCAGAACCAGATTCTATAAAAAAGACGTGGCGACCTGGAGCGGCAGACTGATAGCCGAGCGGGGTCTGAAAAACCCCTTCGAAGCGAAGTTCTGGGGTGATGTCAGGGCCTGGAACTCAGATCGGGAACGCATCAGAACCGATGAAATGCGCTATTACCTGAACCGCAAAGAGCTTCACAGCCAGCAACCGGTCACCATCTGGAAAGACGATGCGATCATCACCGGCCTGGGCATGAGTTACAATACCCAGACCAAAGAAGCCACCATCAATCAGCAGGTAATGATCCGCATCTGGGACCAGAATGCCTCATCAACCGCTGCAACGGCCACAGACAATATCGCCGGCGTTCCGGTTGCGCCACCCCTTGAGCAACTGTTGATACCGTTGCGCAACCTGAACGCTTCGGCAACCACCGCATCCCCGACTCCAGACAATAACCTACCCGGGAACAAATAACTATGAAAACCAGACTGATTTTTCTGTTCATGTTCTGCATGTTAAGCCTGGCAGCCAATGCCCAGACCACGATTACCGCAGGCGACATGGTCATTACAAGCAAGTTGATGACCTTTCACAAAAACATTTATGTGGCCCGTGGCGGGCTGAAAGCTGAGCAGAAAGACTCGGTAATGACCGCCGACCGCGGCATTTATGACCGCGACCTCGAGATTGTCAAGGCCATCGACAACGTCAAGGTCGAGCAACCTGGCTCAGTGCTGACCTCTGACTACCTTGAAGCTTATGTTAAAGAAGACCGGGTTCTGGCACGCGGCAACCCGAAACTGGTGAGAATTGTCGAACGCGCCAGCCAGAACCCCTCTGGCGACGAAAAGAGCAAAAAAACCAGGGTAATTCTGACCTGTAATGAAGTCGAAGCCTTTCAGAAAGAGAAACGCTTCATTGCCAAGGGCAATGTCAGGGTTATCGAGGTGCCTTATCGCGAGGGCGAAACCGAAGAAGAAGCCGCTGAGAACGAAAAAGAACCTGTATCAGATCTGATCTGTGAAATTCTTGAACTGTTTTCTGATGAAGACAAGGCGATTGCCCGCAATAACGTCGAGATTGTCACCCAGACGCTCAGAGCTACGGGCGACAAGGCAATCTATCTCAACAAGGAAAACCGCATGATCATCGTCGGTCACGCGCATGCCTTCCAGACCAGCAAAGAAGCCGGCAGCAATGCTGAGCAGGTTTCTGAGCTGTTCGCCAACAAGATCATCTATTACCCGAACGAAGAACGCACAATTGCCGTAGGCAACGTGCACGCCACCGTCTACCCAGGCGGCAGCGGGCCAAAGGCTGACAAAAAAGACGACAAGAAAGACAAAAAGAAAAAGAAGAAGAAAAAAGGCTCTGAAAGTGCAGATGAAACCGGCATTGCCCGAAAACCCGGCAGAGCCGGTCAGGCTGCCGAAACCCAGGATGCCATGGAACCCGCTTCCGACGATGAAGACCAGACGCCGCCCGAAAACCTTCCTCCCGGTGACTATACGAAAATTTCCGATGACGAAGGTGTCGTTGAAGCTTCAGCAGATGACGAAGAAAACTGACAGGAAACAATTATGAATGATGCACCAGCAGTTATACCCATTGGCGCAACGTCGGTCAACGCACCCCAGGTTGATGAAATCGTCGTTGAATCAGTTTGCAAAACCTATAAAGGGCGCAAGGTCGTCGATAATGTTTCGCTGAACATTCGCAAAGGCGAAATTGTCGGGCTTCTCGGGCCAAACGGCGCCGGCAAAACCACCACCTTCTATATGGTGGTTGGCCTGATCAAGCCAGACAGTGGCAGCGTGACCTACAACCAGCGTGAGATCACCAATAAAGCCATGTATCAACGCGCCCGCATGGGAATCGGCTACCTGCCCCAGGAAGCCAGCGTTTTTAAAAAATTGACAGTCAAAGAGAATATCTGGCTGATCCTTGAAGGCATAAATATCAGCGACCAGGAACGCCGGCATAGGCTTGATAAATTGCTGCACGATCTTGACATTGGCAGAATCTCTGACAGCCTGGGGTATTCTCTGTCTGGCGGCGAACGGCGCCGCGTTGAGATTGCCAGAGCGCTGGCCGCTGAACCGAGCTTCATTCTACTTGATGAACCATTCGCAGGTGTAGACCCGATAGCCGTTCAGGATATTCAGAGCATCGTGCTCCAACTGCAGAAAAAGGGGCTTGGGCTTTTGATCACCGACCACAACGTCAGGGAAACCCTGGCAATCGTAGACAGGGCCTATATTCTGAGTGTCGGAAAAATTCTCGTTTCAGGAACGGCGCAGTATGTCGCGCAGAATGAAACAGCCCGGAAATTTTATCTCGGTGAT
>DAOPYA010000231.1:2082-3642 GCA_035352635.1 Candidatus Rifleibacterium sp. | reverse complement strand
GTGCGGTTGATTTCGTCGGCGAGCAGAATCTGGGTGAACAATGGGCCTTTGACGAAGCGGAAATTGCGTTCACCCGTCTTCATGTTCTCTTCGATAATCTCAGTGCCGATAATGTCGGTCGGCATCAGGTCGGGGGTAAACTGCACCCGTTTGAACTGCAGGTCGAGAAGTTGCGCGAGGCTGTTAACCAGAAGGGTTTTGCCGAGACCGGGCACGCCGATCAGCAGAACATGGCCCTGGGCAAGCATTGCATAGAGAACTTCTTCGACGACTTTGGTCTGACCGATAAAAACCTTGCCGATCTCGGTAAGAATCTTTTTGTGGGCATTTCTGATTTCGGCCAGCGCCTTAATTTCATCGATCTTTGGCTCTGGTGTGGTCTGTGATGCAACGTTAGCTGTCATGTCCTCTGTCATCTGGCACCTCCTGCAGTTTCGCACCAACCTTATCACGAAACCGCAGACCGTACAAGTCAACAGCCGAAAAAGATTTACACGGCATAAGGCTTACAGGGGAAAACTTGCCCACGAATAAACACGCATCAACCCAGATGCAGAGAATGGCTTTTTGACAGCCACATAAATAAAGTTACTTCTGATAAATCATAAACAAGCCCGTTGAGAAGTCAGGGCCTTTTTATTCGACCGGTTTCAGTTCGCCATTCGTGAGGGTGAAGGCGGCAGTTTTTTCCTGGGCGGGGGTGGTTTCGGCATCGACATAGAGGATATAGAGGTTCGGGCGACCGTCGCCATCGCGATCTTCTATTGAGGCATCTCCGGCTTTGAAGCCGGTTTCTTCCCAGATTGTTTCGTATTTGCCGTTCTTGAACTGCAGCAGCACGAATTCTTTAAAGCCGCCTGAACCGCCGAGATCCATCTGGATCAGCAGTTCTTTTTCGCCGTCGAGATCGAGGTCTTCTTCGATGATTTCCTGGATAGCAGAGCCTTCGGAGGCGAATACTTCGCACGTATCGCTGCCGTTGATCAGCAGAACTCGATCGTTGCGGGCAATGCTGTCGTCAGCCTGTTTCTTTTCGAGCACCAGGCGGCCCTTTTTGCTCTGCGAGATATCACTCTGTTCGAACATGGCTGCATGCAGATACGCGACGACCGGAAACACAGCGACAATCAGCAGTGCAGCCAGCAATTTTTTATTGTTCGTTTTCATGGTTGTTTCCTTGGTTTAGCGGGCAATGCCCTTGGTGTTGGTGTAGTTTTCTTCGATGAGGCTATCGACGGTATGGCCTGGGGTAACCAGCCATTCCTGCACGAGTTTGCGCTCATCGGCGGTAAGTTCGAGACCGAGGCACATTTTAAGCTTCAGGCCATAGCCACGGGTTTCGGTCGGCACTTTTTTGCTGGCTTTTAATTCTGCCCACGACATTTTCATACTCTTCGAGAACGGCCCGAGGTTGTAAGCGCAGGCACCCAGGATCAGTTTTTCGGCACCTGATTTTTTGCTGACCGCGCCGCTGTTGAATATTTCTTTGAGGTATTTGGCGCCGCCCTTGAGGTTCTGCGCCCCGTCTTTGGCGTCGATTTTGAGGCCCCGGGCGGTGTT
>DAOPYA010000231.1:0-1982 GCA_035352635.1 Candidatus Rifleibacterium sp. | reverse complement strand
CAGCAGGCTTGTTGCCCGGAAGTTCATCGATCTCAGCCGCATTGGCTGAGGGCACAATGCCATCGACAATAGCTTTAAGAACATCGAGCACGCCTTTAAGTATCTTGAAAAAGCCTTTCAGCTCTTTTTTGGCACCGGTCTGGCCCTGCGGTTCATCTGCCGCCACGATCTTTTTCTGCGCCTGCGACCCGGTGTTGTTGACCTCAAAGGGGGTCTGGGCAGAAGCGGCATTAAAAACCAAACAGAACAACGCAATCAAAATAATTGCAAAATGCTTCATGTGTTTGTCTCCGGAAAAGCCTTGTTAAATGTGTACTGCTTTTTTGATTCTAACCGAAATTTGCATGAAGGGAAAGGGGCAAAAACAGGCAATTTTACCTTGGAGTATCCATCTGCATTGTTTTTGAAGCGCAATGAAACGATGGGGCCTTATTGTTTTCGGGTTTGAAATGATTTATACTTTAGATTGTTCTGCGAATCTTTTTGAGGAGCAGCAATATGTATATTCTCGACGATCTGGAAGACGACAGAATGTTTTTCAACCTGACCAATGATGTTGTGTTTAAAATCGTTTTTTCCAGCCCGGGCAATGAAAGACTTCTGGCTCTTTTGCTCAATGCCCTGCTGCAACTGAAGGGTGACGATCAAATCGAGTCGCTCGAGATTCTCAATCCTTTCAATCTGCCCGAATTTCGCAACGACAAGCACTCGATCATTGACGTCAGAGCGAAAGACCGCGCCGGCAGAAGATACTGCATCGAAGTGCAGATGCGTGCTCACAAAGAGCTGATGAAAAGAGTGGTTTATTACTCTGCGGTCAGTTATGCCCGGCAACTTGCCAAAAGTGGCAGTTACGCTGATCTTAACAAAACCATCTGCCTCTGGATAATGGGCGAAACCATAGTCACTGAGCCAGATATCTACAGCAAGTTCCTGATCAGTCATGTGGAAACCCACAGACCTCTGACAGACCTGATCGAATACCATTTCGTCGAACTTTCGAAATTTAACGGGAAAAAGCCGGCGGTTTTGCGCACCAGATTCGAAAAATGGCTGCACATTCTCAAGTTTGGTGATCTCTATCAATCGATAGAGGACCTTCCCGAGCCTCTGAAAAAGGAACCCGGAATAAGTGAGGTTATTAACAACATGTCAATTGCCAACACCGATGAGCACCTGAGAGAAATCCTGATCAGCCGCGAAATGTTTCTTCTCGACATGAATACCGAAAAGCAGGCCGCCAGAAAAGAAGGGCACCAGGAAGGCCGCGAAGAAGGTAGACAAGAAGGTAGACAAGAAGGCAGACAAGAAGGCAGACAAGAAGGCAGACAAGAAGGCAGGCAAGAAGCAATCGTCGATACCGCTTTGAAAATGCTGGCAAAGGGTATCAGCCTGCAGACTGTTTCTGATATCACCTGTCTGGCACCAGAACTGATAGAAAAATACGCGGCAGAAAAAAACCGCGTTTCAGAAACGTCAGCCAAATATTCACCATTGAAACAGCCGGCAAAGCGAGCCGGCAAAACAAAAAATCGTTAAGATTTCGCTGTTCCGTGATTTTTTACACCGCAGCCAGCTTAACATGGCTCTTTGCGGCGTATTTTCAATTTATTGGTCTCTCAGTATTTCTTCGACTCTTTCAGGTAGCAAAAGTTCACAAAAAACTATCAAACAGCAAGTTGGCCAACAGGTGCAAAACTTTTTTCGGCTGTAAAAGTTTTTTCCGGCCCTTAAATAGTGTAGAATTAAAAGTAGGCAGAGATCAGCAGTTGTACTGTGCCACAAAAATAATCTGCAGGTATGCAACTTGCTCTAAACTGGTTGAGGCTTGAATAAAGGGGTTGTTGGTATGAAAAAGATTTTCGCATTTCTCAAAAACCGCGGGTTCACCCTCGTAGAAGCTCTGGTGGCGACTATCATCGCAGGTTACTGCATACTGCCAATCATGGGCACCCTGCAGAGCGGCATTGAAAGAACCCAGG
>DAOPYA010000230.1:0-3670 GCA_035352635.1 Candidatus Rifleibacterium sp. | reverse complement strand
ATGCTGGTGGCTCGGGGTTTGACATCAATTCTGCCCAGGCATCGCTGGTCGATATCGCTGATGACGGAACCCCCATACCGGCAGTTGCCCCATACATTAACCCGGTAAGCACAACTCTCACAATTATTTCTGCTGACCGCGTGCGCATTGTTCCGCCGGCAGCATGGCAGGATTGCCTCCAGCACCAGCATAGGTATCGTCTTACCTGGTCTCTAAGTGATTTCGCCGGCAATTCCAACTCCTGGGCATTCGATTTCGTTATCGACAATCTGCGCCCGGGTCAGGCTCCTGAGGTCCCTGCCGTAACAGTCCCGCCCAACTGTAACGTAAAAAATCTCTATGTTTATAACCTTGAAGCCTACCCCTGGAGCACCATGCCGCCGGCAAGTGCGCTTGTCCCCTACAAGTGGGATACGCCTGCCAACGCTTTTATGATTGACCCTGCATTTAACGACGCGGCGCTGGTTGATAAAACTACTGACCCGCCTTCGCTTCGGTTCAATACTGTTGCTTTTTATGGTCTGCTGTATGCCGCCGAGCAGCCTGAGCCTGATGCATTAAAGGGCTACGATGCAAGATCAGCCAGCTTCAATCTGGCCTGGGGTTACGGTTCTGGTATCACCATGGGTCCAGACGGGCTTGGCAACAATAACTCATTCAGGTTTCCGTTCAGAACCATGACTAACGGTGCCGAAGCATTTACTCTGGTCGATCAGGATCACGCTATCTGCCGAAACAATTACGTAATCAAATTCTATATCAATTCTCCGAACCCGGCTCCACGGCCGCCAATATCGGCTTCGTTCGCCAATGCCGCGAACCCTGCCGTGATCTACCCGGTCTGGACAAACTGGGCAGACCTTTTCCCTGGCGGCGCCAGCCCGGTCAACCATCGCGATACGATTATCACCGATAATGCCAATGCCATGCTGGTTACGGTGAAGATTCCGATCGAGCTTTTCGAACAGACCGTTCAGATTTATTCAGATGCTACCATCAGGGCTTCGGCAGTCGTTTCCCCAGGTAACGATACGGCGGTCATGACTCTTGACCAGGCTGCAACCTCTGGTCTGATCGACTTTCAAATCAGAACTTTCGCGAATACCTATTATTCAACCAACCTCCCCAGAAATCTCAGTTATTATCATTTCCGTTGGGTTAAGAACGACTTCACCCCACCGCAGACCTTCGATGTTTATCCGATCGAAACCTTTTACAACGCTTTGGGCGGAGCTGACGCCAGACCTTTCCCGACTCAGTTCTCAGTTAAAGGAAAAGATACCGCCAACGGCTCGGTTCAGTCTTACATTCACATTAACAATTCAACCTTTTCGCTCGTTAACTCCGGCGGAACACCTCTTGCCGGAACCCCTTACCGCGATTATGACGTAACGAATGACCTGTATGGCTACCGCTATTATCTTAGCGCAGCCCCTGTCGACGAAGGCACTTATTATTATCGCCTCTATCTGCCAGACGGCGCTCGCCCAGCCTTCAATGCGCAGACCTACAATTATCCTTTCAAACTTGATAAAACCGCACCAATTCCTGTGGTAATCAATCCTTCTGACGGCGCGGTTACCAACTCTCTGCCAAGCTTCAACGCCCAGGTTGCCGACCCGAATCTTGCCGACGGAACCACGGGCAGCGGCCCCAACATGGACCCATCACGCGCCCAGATTTTCCCTTTCAAGAATCTCGGTTCGGCAGTAGCTGCGGTTACAACCTCACTTACCGTAACAGTTTACGGTATCGATCAGGTCGCCACTGACCATGTCGATAAACCGATTCCGGTCGGTACGGCAGTCAAGTTCGCCAAGGCTCTGGCTGCTGGTAAATACGAGTTCCCTAGTATTACCGGTTCGGTTACCGCCAACGGAACCGACAAAATTTCCGCTTCGGTTACCTCGGGTTCACTGACCGCAGGCGTAACCTACGCCATAATCTACGAAATTCCCAATTTCCCGAGTAATGACGGAATCGACCGTATTGCTGCAGTTCCGATTCAACCGGCTATCAAAGGTGGCGCTTATCTGGTATTTCTGAAGCTGATAGACAATTCACTGAACCAGGGTGCTTACTCTTCTTCAAGCAGTATTTATGAAGCTGCTTACGGTACTTTTACCCTGACCCCATCTCGAACTACTCTTTATGTCGGGCTTTACCCGCCTCATACCTCGAATTACATTTCATCTCCGATTCTTACAACCGAAGGAAACCCGATCATGTCGGGCACTGAAGTTACGGTTCTGACCAACCGCGGCTCCTTCAGCCCGGCTGACTCGAACGGTATTCCGGGCGATGGCCATCAGGTCAAGGCAGACAGCACCGGGCGATTGAATTTTGGCTTGCAGGCAACTGGTCTGAATCTTGGCCTGGCAAATGTCAGAGCGGTTCTTGGTCTGGCAAGCGGAACGGATACCTCTGTAAACCTGATTCAGGTTCCGCAATTTTCAGTCAACTGTTCCGCAGAAGAACTCATCATTTCACCCACTACCCCAAACCCATCGACTACCTTCACCACCAGCCCGATCGGAAACGCCGGCGACCTGGTTCCGAATGGCACTGCCGTGAACGTTTTTAACGACCTCGGTGTGCTTTCACCAGGCGATGTTTATCTGACCGTAGCTGGCTATCAGGCTAATTCGACCGGAGGGGTGAGCACTTTCGCCCTTGCTTCGACAAATGCAGGGATCGCAAGCGTTACTCTCGAATCTGGCGGCCGCTATGTCTACAAAATGATCAACTTCGTAGACCGCTACCCCCCGAACGCCCCCGGTATACCTTCTCTAGACAACGTTTTGAACAACAACGGGGTATTTAATCTGATCTGGGTTGCCCCTACCGACCCGGCTAATTCAGGTATCTCAGCCTACGGTATTGAATCGAGTCTTAATGGCGGTGCTTACGTTCATCTGGCCTCTTCAACTACCTCAGGGTATTTAACCTCGGGCCTGCCTCAGGGCAAATACACCTTCAGGGTCAGAGCTGTTGATGGCGCCGGCAACGTTGGTGCATACAGTGGCGCCAGCATACAGGTCGAGGTTGATACAACCCCGCCGCTCGGCTCAATTGTCATCAGCGGCGGAGCAGTGCGCACCAATAACCCTGCGGTCACTCTTACCCTGTCTGCTTCTGATGCCAAGGGTGTTGCTGACATGAGTTTCAGTAACGATGGAATCACCTGGAGTGCCTGGGTGCCATACGCTACATCACGCAGCTGGACCCTTTCTGCTGGCGACGAAAACAAGATCGTTTACGTCAGATACCGCGATACCGTCGGTAATATTGGTATTTACATCGATGATATCTTTTTCGACACAACCGGCCCGACCGGTTCGATAGCTTTGTTCCCGGCGCCTTTCAGCAAACAGACCGCCCTTGACGTTACTTTTACTGTTTCCGACGACAGCCCGATTGCAAACATGGCTCTTTCTTATGACGGCGCAGCTTATGTTTCTCAGCCATTCAGCGCTTACATCGTCTGGAATGTTCCGGTAACCTACGCCACCCACACGGCAAGCGTCAGGTTCTATGATGTTCTCGGCAACGTTTCAGCGGTTTATTCAGCAGTGACCTGTATTGATACAGCTGTGCCGTCAACGCCTGTTGTCGCTGACGATGGTGATTATTCGCCTTATCTTGACAAATTGCACGCCACCTGGTCAGG
>DAOPYA010000229.1:0-3697 GCA_035352635.1 Candidatus Rifleibacterium sp. | reverse complement strand
GCAAACCGCCCTGAAAATGCTGAACAAAGGCATCAGTCTTGAAGTCATTTCAGAGATTACCGGCCTGACCCCTGAGCAGATCGAAACTTTGCGCAAAGACAGCAACCGCGTAAAAGAACCCGCCGCCCACTACAAAACCACAAAAAAGCCAAAAAGCTCGCGCAAAAAAACTTGACCGTTGCTGAAAAATATGGCCTTCTATAGGCAATATTTTCAGTTTACAAGTTTATCTTGCAAGCGAAAGGCGCAGAACAATGAGAGGCATCATTCTCGCGGGCGGCTCAGGCACCAGACTCTACCCGATCACCAAAGTTGTCAGCAAACAGCTGATGCCGGTGTACGACAAGCCGATGATTTTCTACCCGCTCTCGACCCTGATGCTGGCGGGTATCAAAGACATTCTGATCATCACCACCCCCGAAGACCAGGCCGCCTTCAAAAATCTGCTCAAAGACGGCTCGCAGTGGGGCATCAATCTCAGCTACGAAGCCCAGCCCTGATGGCCTGGCCCAGGCCTTCATCATCGGCGAAAAGTTCATCGGCAAAGACACCGTCTGCCTGATTCTTGGTGATAATATCTTCTTTGCCCAGGGCCTGGCAAAGAAGCTGCAGCATACCGCCAAAAATCTCAAGCCTTCCGCCCGTGGCGAGCTTGAAATAACCGATCTCAACCGCATCTACCTCGAAAAAGGCCAGCTCGATGTCGAAATTCTCACCCGTGGCACCGCCTGGCTCGATACCGGCACCTTCGCTTCACTGCTCGACGCTTCGCAGTTCGTCAAAGTCGTCGAAGACCGTCAGGGCCTCAAAATCGCCTGTGTTGAGGAAATAGCCTGGCGCATGGGTTTCATCGACAAAGCCCACCTGCTCGAGCTGGCGAAGCCGCTCGCCAACCTTTGGCAGGTGGGTCGGCGAGATTTTTTCAGCCGAAGACAACAAAATGTTCTGGGTCCCGCCGGGTTTCGCGCACGGTCCCTGAACCGGCCCAGGCCGGTCGAAGGGCTGCCAGGTTATTTTGTTGCCCGGGCAACAACCTCTTTAACTACCCTGATAGTATCATCAATATTTTCTGCAGTCAGAGTCGGGTGAACAAGCAGCATCAGGCTAGTCTCTCCGAGTGCCTTCGCCACCGGCAACCGATTCCCCAGAAACCGAATTCACACCCTTCTCCCTGAACACATCAAACGCCTTCTCAAGATAAATCTCGCTGCAGCTGCCGCTGTAGCATGGAATCCCGGCGGCATTCACCTCTTCCATGATGCGGTCACGCGACCAGTCGGGTTTGAGCAGTTCAGGCCTGACGAACATGTAGTATTTGTAATATGAATGATATATTTCAGCTGGCGGAAGCGTGAGGCGCAGGGCAGGCAGAGCCGCAAACGCCTCATTAAAGCGGGCCGCGTTGGTGTGACGGGCTTCGACCCGTTTATCGAGTTTCTGCAGCTGCAGTCGGCCGATAACCGACTGAATTTCGGTCATGCGCCAGTTGGTTCCGAACGATTCGTGCAGCCAGCGGAACCCGGGTGCGTGTTCCTTGTGATACACGGCATCATAGCTTTTGCCGTGGTCTTTATAGGCCCAGCATTTCTTGAAAATCTCCTCGTCATCGGTAACCAGCATGCCACATTCGCCACCGGTTGAAATGATCTTGTCCTGGCAGTGATTTCGCATCTGGGTATAAATTGCGCGTTACCAGATAGAAACACTCTCATTCTGTAGAATTTTCAATGTGAATGAAGTATACTGTCAGAATGGGTGACAAGGATAAAAGTTACAAGCTTTTGTTTTCGCATGCGCAGATGGTCGAAGAACTTCTGCGCGATTTTGTCAGGGAAGACTGGATAAAGCTCGCTGATCGACGAAGGCCACTATGACAACCACGAGCTCGAAAGTCTAAAAAGCCTGGTTTCTGCTCTTTTTCAGTTAGAGCGCCAGCAGACGCCTGAAGACGTTTGCAGAATAATTACGACTCTAATTGACTGGCTCAAGTCTCCTGAACAACAAAGCCTCAGACGAGCCTTTACCGTGTGGCTTGGCAGAGTATTACTACCTGGCCGCTACCCTGGTGAATCAATACCTGAATTTCACGACTTGCAGGAGGTGCATGCAATGTTATCAGAAACCGTAAAATCATGGCCCGCCCAATGGATGGCCAAAGGCATCGAAAAAGTTGCTCTAAAAATGCTCGCCAAAGGAAAGTCTTTTGAAGAAATCGCCGAAGCAACTGACCTGACCATTGATCAAATAAAGGCCGTTGCCAGCAACAACAAGTTCTGTGAGCCTGCTGCACCCTATAAAGCCGCCAGGAAGCGAAAAACCGCCACATAAACAGCCTGAGAGGCCTGCTCTGTTTCAGTTAAAATTCTCTGACAAAAGACCGCTCTTTTCATAATTGTTTCGGCTTGACCCGGGCTGGCATGTTTAAATATACTGATCAGGGTTTGAAACGTTCACTGAGAGGAATCGACATGCAGCGGGCTACCTACCTTAACCCTTTTACCGACTTCGGCTTCAAGAAGCTGTTTGGCGAAGAATACAACAAAGACCTGCTGATCGACTTCCTCAACCAGCTCCTGAAAAAAGAACAGGGCAGCATCTTCAGAAAGCTGTTTGCCGCTGCCGAGATAGCGAAATTCACCCCGGAAGAAGCCATGGCCCACGAAGACAGCCTTAAGGTCTACCGCGATCTCAAGAATTCACTAGATACCGCCCGCGAAGAGGGCCGCGAAGAAGGCATTGCGCAGGTAGCGAAAAATCTGCTGCAAATGGGTCAGACAATAGCAGACGTAAGCAAAGCCACTGGTATGTCGCTCGAAGCCCTCGACAAGCTACAGGCTTCAGACAGCAACAGCGTAAAAGAACCCGCCGCACCCTGCAAGACCACAAAAAAGCCAAAAGATTGCCAAAAGAATAATTCCAATTTAGAATGGTAAGGGTAAAATAACTGATCCGTAAGCTTAAAACTTCCATCAGGTCTGACAACAGGGGTTCTAATAGTGCCGACGATCTCGATGTTTTATGGAATTCTAGTGCTGATGTATTTTTATGACGATAAAAAGCACAGCTCACCTCATATTCATGCTGAATTTGGTGAGTATACGGCTGCAATTGAAATTGAATCGGGAGAAATTCTGGCTGGAAGTTTACCAAAAGCAAAAATGAAACTCGTTCAAGCCTGGATAGAAATTCACAGAGAGGATCTTCTTGCCAACTGGAAACTTGCCGTTGCAGGCGAACCAGTTTTCAAAATTGATCCTTTGAAATAGGAGCAGATTAAATGGATAAAATCGTCAAAGCAGTTCCTCTGGAAGATTACAAACTCGAAATTATCACCAGCAGTGGCATTTCAGGCATTTTTGACGTTAAACCCTATCTGGGTGGATCTGCTTTTCATGAATTGAAGAACGCAGATTATTTTCGACTGGTCAAATCCGCGCATTATGGCGTCCGCTGGCCAAATGGCCAGGATTTCAGCTCAGACACCATTATTAACGACATCCAGGGATCTTGTCTCGAATCTAAATGCGCCTGAACCAACCACGCAAACACCACCCTGCAAGACCACAAAAAAGCCCAAAAGCTCACGCAAAGCCCTGAAGCTACAAAGATAAATATCTCCCTACAAGTAACTGCGCCAATCACTATAATCGGTGAATGGTCTTTCATTTTTCATTGCACGATTTTTGGCATTATTGTC
>DAOPYA010000228.1:0-3739 GCA_035352635.1 Candidatus Rifleibacterium sp. | reverse complement strand
CTGACCGTGCCGGCCACCCCCTTTAGTCTACCAATAAATGCAAGCATGACGCTGCATTCATCGATTGAAATTCCACTTTATCAACCCGCCGGGGTCTATGTTGCAACCATGGCCCTGTTTGAAGATCATAATGACTCTAACAGCCTCGAACTGGCGGCAGCTTCACGCGAACCGCACAAACTGGTCATGACGAAAGTTGAAGTCAAATCAGTTGCCAAGGCCATTCTTGCCGACAACCTTATTGATCTTGGCGTTATTGAGGCTGGCTTAACCAGCGATATCCTGCCCCTTGAAATCGTCGGAATCGGCAACCTTGCTCTGACTGATCTTAAATTTGACGACATGTCGGCTCATGGCATTACCATTACTCCGATGGTTATCGGGGCAATGCCATATAATGGTGTTGCCTACGCCAGTATTTCGGTAACTGTGCCTCTTGCACAACCAGCCGCTGTTTACTACGCTACCGGCACGTTGCGAGACGATATTCCCGGGGGAGCATTCGATGAGTTCACGGTAAAATGGGCGGTTGGTTCGCAATCGTTTGCCGTTTCCCCTGAGCTCTTTGAACTGGGCAACGCTACACCAACCTTTCTTTTGCCTACCTATAACTCAACAATAACCAACACGGGTGAATTACCCCTGTCTCGACTGAAGAGCTTTTCTTCAGAATTCATCAACATCGACCAGTCAGGGTCCGTGGCAACCGACAACATAAATCTTACCTCGCCGGCGTTTATAGATATTCTGAATTCGGAGCCCTCACAGGCTTATGTCTATGTTCCCGGAGGCAAAGCTACCGGCACATATACGGCTACCTTTACCTGGTATGAAGATGCGAACAAGAATAATGTTAAAGACGCCCAGGAAGGAACGGACTATTCAATCGCTTCCTTCGTTGTCAAGCCTTTTTACAGGCTTTACCCGTGGAAAATTACCGCAGACTTTGGCGGTGTTAAGCCAAACACTACCAAAACCATTTCGATCGGTATCATTAACGCTGGCAGTTTGTCGGTCTCACGCCTCAGATTCATAAATTCTGACCTGTCTGACGGCACAAACACCTTTGCAGAAGGACACCTGACTCTACCGACTGACGTCCTTGACATTACACCCGGCGAGCTCCGCTATTTCGACGTCAGCGCCACCGTTCCGCCAGCGCACATTAACAGCGTATTTGTCGGTTCTATGACTGTATACGGTGATTTAAACGATAACAGTAGTCTTGATTCTGCCGACGAGCCCTGGTGCGATATGAAACTGAGAATAGAAATCGGCGATCAGAAGCTGAATATTACTTCGCCAGTTGAAGTTATTCTCAGCGGCTATGCCGCTTCTTCAACCAACTCAGTGTCAGTTGCTGCCAAAAACACCGGGTCCATGGCCCTGTCGCGCGTCAGAATGCAAAGCACAGATCTTGCTCCCGGAGCAGGTTTACCAGTTGCATCCTCTACTGTATTATTCTCTCCATCATCACTTCTCGGGTCACTGGTAATCAACCAGACCAGGTCTCCGGCTGTCCTGACGGCAGTCCCGTTCGGTCAGCCGCCCGGCCTCTACGAAGGCACTATCTGGGCCTGGGAAGACGCCAACAATGACAGTATCAGACAAATTGAAGAAACCGCCGCGTCTGTACCGGTCAAACTGACAATAAGCACTCTTAAAGCATTGAATGTGTCACCTGCCAGTATTTTCCTTGGCATATTTGCCCGCGGTGATACTGCCACCGCATCAATAATCGCACAAAATATCGGCAACACCAACCTTGATGACGCCCGCTGGCACAAAGCACCTTTAGGACCAATCGCATCGGCAGGCATCACAATTACCCCTGATCCCGTCAATAATCCCGGAGATCCCGCCGGTTATGTTAATACTCCGGCCATCGGGTTTCCAGAAAATGTCGTTTCAACTCTAACCCTGAACATTCCCACAAGTGGTGTTCCTGACGGTCTGCACAGCGGGGTGCAAAAGTTTTATGAAGATGAATATGACCCGGCTTTGAACATTTATGACCCTGGGTTAGAGCCATTTGCCAATCTTACTTTGAGCATCAGAATTGCAACTCCGTTCATTTCAGTCAACCCGGATCCAATAGTCATACCAGCCGCTGACCCTGTTGGCCAGACAGCTTCCGGTAATTTTATCATTCAAAACAGCAGCATTTTAAACTACAAGAATCTGCGCTATCGAGTCGGCAACCTCACAAGCGGTGCCAACACAATCGCATCCTCTGCAATCACAACTTTACCAGGAACTTTCACGGCTTTACTTGCAGGACAATCAGAGGCCGCAGAGATTTCTGCCAGAGTCTTCCCGCCGCATTCTTATCCTCCAGGGGTTTACACAGGAGCATTTACAATTTATGACGACCGCAACTTTAATGGGGTGCGTGACCTCCACGAACAAGAAACAACCGCAGTAATAAGTCTGACCATTAAAACCTACCCGGGGCTTGATATTCTTCAGACGAATCTGAATGCCGGCAAAATTGCACGAAACACCTTTTCTACTGCTTTGCCAATTGGCTTTCGCAATACCGGGAATGTTCCCCTTAATGGTCTGTTCTGGTCGGCCAGCGACCTTTTTAAAGAGCCTGGCATATTGGTGCCAGTTGCCAGTCTGACTTTTGCTTTTTCTCAGCCCGAACCAGTCAATCCTGGCGTCTATGGAACCTCCACCTTGATCATAGGAAGAATATCCCCGGATCAGGAAATTGGAGCTCCCTATGGCCCAGCCTTACAAACATTGCAGGCAGGTGCAATATTTGACACAGTGATGATTGAATGCGAAATCATTCCCGGTGGGCCCCAGGGGCTTGATAAAGGCAGCGTCTGGCAGGAAGTGGCAACCGCGACTTTCCCGGTATCACCATTGTCGCAGAACTATATTCTGTCTTCTTATGTTTGTCCCGGTACGGGTTCTGCCAGATTAGGTTTTCTGCAAACAGATGAAGTTGGAATTCAAACCGGTTTTAGCGGCATTACAATTGATGCAGCCGGAAATATTTCGGAATTTGGAACCACCGGTGGGGTAAGCACAACCTTTGTTCAGCAATATAAACCCGGCATCAACATCTCATGGTTCAGACTGTTCATGCGCTTTAACTATGGGCACAATCCGAACCTGGCCAGCAAAACCTACATTCTGCTGCAGAATATGGCCCCGGAAGGATTGGGGCATGGGGCCTGGTTTGATGGCATTCAACTCGAGAAAGCCGGATTAGATCAGACAAAACCAACAACCTGGGCGGAGAGTATCAAACTCTTTTCCCCCAGCAAAATTCTGGATCTATCCGGGAAAAACAGCTATTACCAATGGTAAAAGAAACCGGCGGCTCTTTTAATAAGAGTCGCCGGTTTTTTGCGTTGTTATTGGGGTCACGACACCAAACGGAAATTTACGCACGCTAAGGAATTTATGAGCCATGATAATCAGCTTTCAGAGCGGATGTATTGATACACCGTTTCGCGACTGATTCCGAACTCACGGGCCAAATGCGCCTTTTCTTCGCCGGCTTGGGCGCGTTGCCGCAGAATCGCAGCTTGAGCAGGAGCTAAAGCTTTTTTTCTTCCTCGATAAGCTCCGCGTTGCTTTGCCAGGGCAATTCCTTCACGTTGTCGTTCTCGAAGAAGTGACCGCTCAAACTCGGCAAAAGCTCCCATTACCGAAAGCAAAAGTGTCGCCATTGGCGAATCATCGCCGGTAAATATAAGCCCTTCTTTTACAAACTCCACCC
>DAOPYA010000227.1:0-3747 GCA_035352635.1 Candidatus Rifleibacterium sp. | reverse complement strand
CCAATGGCGGAAAAATTAAACAAAACTACTTTGTAGGCTGGTGGAACGGTCAGCACGGAACAGCAAAGAATGCCGGCGTTATCAAATATCAAGATAACGGCGCGTTCAGAGCAGATTTTTCTTCTACGGCAAATCTAGATCTTGAAGCGGCTGATATAGTAACCGGCACCTCGCTTTCTGACTCTTTAACAGCTTCTTATATGACCAGATCGTATGAAATTTATTTCAAAGGTATGGCACCAAAAGACAATGCTTTCCCGCCTTTGAATTCCAAAAGCGTGGCAATCAGTGCTGATGATCGGTTTCTTGCCATTGAAACTCAGGGTAGTCCGAACAAAATCTACCTGTATGATTTTGCCGGCAATAATTTCGGCCATGAAACGCAGCTTGAAGGCTGGGTAACAGATTACCGCGTCGGCAATGCGACTTACTGGGCTTTCGGTAACCCGGCAGCCAACTGCTTTCTTTCTAATTCAAACCCGACCACAGCCAATGGCATAAAATTGATGGATGCCATAACCAGTCGAGACACATGGACCGGCTATAAAAATTATCCGGCAAACTTTTATCTCGCTGCAACCGATACAGTCTCAGGTGGTAACAATACTGACAAGCGTGATTCCAACCGCAGACATTTCGGTTATTTCAGGCCGGGTTACGATGCAATGCAGGTTGCTGTCGCGAACCAGGACCATTCAAGACTGTTTGTGAATCATTCTTTTGCCGGTTCCAGAGCCGACGCCAGCTCTATAAGCAGTGAAGGCTCCTTTGTCTACAAGGTTTCGCAGGCTTCTTATACAACCTCCCTTTTTCAGATCGATTACAACACCAATGCCGGCAATGTTAAACAAGGCATTTTTACCCATACGGACCCGACTCAGAGCGTCGGTGCTATTTCATCGTCAGGCTCCGGCGACTCCAAATATATGACAATGGGAAGCAGCTGGACTGCCATTGCCAGCAATTCGACCATACCTTTCAGATTCCAGCCAACTTTCCTGACCATATATGAACTGACAAACTGCAACAATGATTCTGCAAGTGCCATGGTCTGGTCCAGAGACGTAGCCGACCCCATACTGTATTTTCTTGACACAATCCAAGATGACGTCTGGGTCATCAAACCCGGAAAACCTGCAACAAGAATAGACTATGCTGCAACAAGCATTGACTTTACAGACAACCAGCTTGTAGTTTCAAACGATGGCCAAGTGTTGGCTGCGGCCAGAGAAGATAACAAAACGGTCATGCTTTTCGATATCTCTGAGCCAGCCAGTTTCAATTTCCCCGGTGGTACCGTTTCTGAGTCATCTCTGACAAGTAATTTTGGTAAAATAGACTTCATCGCCACAATGTCTGCAATACCTACCACTCTCGCCGCCGCCCCATACAACATTTTCAAATCATCGACCACAAAAGGAACTTATCAATGGGTTGCGACCCTTACCCTTCCAATCAGCGGCAACAGCAACGCTGCTCTCGCCAGCGGTGGCATCTACATCATGGGCGGATCGCCCGAACTCAATTCAGCGCCGACTGACAAGATTTTCTTTTTTGATCCCACAAAAGTCTATACTTCGAATATTCCACCCCTTGCGACAACACTCTCCAAGGCAATAAAACGCCACTCAACTGTCGCCTACGACAACGAAATCTACGTTTTTAACGGCATGGATTCCGGCGGCAACAATCTGGCCTGGGTTCAAAAATACAACCCCGAAACCAAAACCGTCACCTCATCTTTTGACCCGCCCGCAGTAACATACACGCAGCTACAGGTTAACGCTACAATGACCAGTATTAACACGCCAAATCCTGTAAGTGTTTCAGACTCTGGTGATCTTTATGATTCTGATGTTCCTGGTTGGGAGGCTTTTGATGGCTTAACAACATCCAATGAAGCCTGGGCGACCAACAGTAATAATCAATATGTTATTTATGACCCTGGTAACTCTTCTTTAGCATTTGTTGTAAACAAAATTTATGTTTACAATGCCGTTGCCGACACTAACGGTGGTGTAAATGGTTACACGCTTTCTGGTTGGGACGGCTCAACCTGGCTTCCAGTTTGGTCACACAATGTCCCGATAAATAGCACTAATTATTTATATTCCTACGCAAATTCAACCGCCTTCCAAAAATATAAATTTCAGGTGACTTCAAGGCACGGCTCGGCAAGTTATTACGGCCTCAGAGAAATAAGATTCTTTCTGGAAAATATAAGGAAGATCCCGTCTGTTGCAATGACTACGGGTGGCCCAGCACCCTTCACGTGGCATCAAAGTGGAGAAAATAGCGGTAACTCTGCATACAAAGCCTTTGACAACAACACAGGAACTTGGTGGGAAGCAAGCTCTTCCAGTAACTCTTGGATTGGGATCTATTCCGGTGTTAGTGGCGGTGAACGCATAAAATACGTTAGAATAACCTGCAGCAGCTCAAGCGGCAGACTGAACAACTTTTGGGTAGAGGGCGCCAACGACTCGACTTTTGCTTCAGCCGTGCAAATTCCATTTTCAAATTCAGCCACAAATGCTGCACACCAAAACAACGTACAGTCATACCTATACACTTTAAACAATTCTTCAAATTATCGTTACTACCGGCTATGGTGCCAATCAACACATGATGGAAACAATACAAGAATTAATGAGGTAGAATTTTATACAGACACGACTAGCGTAATGTCTCCCACAGAGCCGGTTATGACCAAAACAATGACCGACATGCGTGGCGAAACACAGACAACTGATGGAGCGGCCTGCACGACCCCCTACGGAATTGTAGTTGGCGGGGGTGCGACCAGCACGGTTCTTGTTTACTGGCCCCATGGCAAAGACAATTATAACGGACCAAACGATCAATCAATCGGGATTTGCAGGTCTCTGCCCAAATTTCCGCTGGAAAACGGAGCCGCCGGCACTGATGACAGAGCCTACCATTCGCTCGTATGGCATAAAGGTAAGCTTTATCGCGTTGGCGGCAGGCGTGGTGGCACAACGTTGTTGAACAGCATCGATATCTTTGACTTTAATACCAATTCCTGGACCAATATCATGCTGGATAATATGACCCAATTTCCAGCCAACGGTTCTATGTTACAACGTGACAATGCTGCCGCCTGCTCATTCGGCGATGAGATTTTTATGTTCGGTGGTTCTATCGGCGCATCTGTCGGTGCAACTCCGTTAAATAATGCCGTCGCCTGGAACCCGGAAACAAAGACAGTAAGATCACTCGGCACAATGGCCATAGCCAAAAACTTTGCAAAAACCGCCGTGCCATGCGGGTCGGCAATTTACCTGATTGGAGGCGCGACAGACCATTCAACCGGAGGCGATGCAAATATCTGGAAATTCACACCATGAAAACACCATTGTCTGAACGATTTGTTTTTCGCGCGCGAAAAGCTTTCACCATGATGGAAGTCATGACTGCTATGGCTATTATTGCTGTGGTAAGCAGTATTGTTCTGCCGGGCGCTGCCAATTTTTATTCTTCTGAACGTATTAAAGCCGTGGCCGAAGTTGTGGTGCAGAATATTCGCATGACCAAATACCGGGCGATGCAGGAACAAGCCCTGCATCGCATGATTTTTTCACCTGGCGGTGACACATATAAAATTCAGATGTACTCGGGGTTTATAGAAGGCAGTGGGGTTCCACAACCAGATCTTGTCGCTGATCTGGCTGAAGAAAACTACGACAGCATCAAGTGGGAAAGCGTTCTCGACACCGAAGAAGTTGA
>DAOPYA010000226.1:0-3794 GCA_035352635.1 Candidatus Rifleibacterium sp. | reverse complement strand
CATGTCATAGGCGCGGCGCTGCTGCTCGGCCTTCTTTTTTTGTTCGGCGTCGGTGCTGTCAATGCTGTACATTGTCTTGCCCTTGAAGGCCTCAGTCATAAATTCTTTGTCGAGCGTCTTAATTTTGCCCTCAAGTTCTTCGGCGATCTTGCCGGCCTTTTCAGATGCACGGTCACCAGAGCCCTTGGCGGGTATATCTTTGTCAGGGCACTCAATATCGTGCAAACGGTCACGAAGTTTCTTAACTTCGGCACCCTCTTCGTTGGCCCCCAGCCCAAAAACCAGACCCTGCCACCATCTTTTGCCTGTATCAACATCGTCGATACGATCGTTAATTTCTTTTACGCCTGTCTTGGCGTCTTTAAGGTTTACATCCTGAGTCTTGTCAAGATCGTTAAGTTGTTCATCGGTAAGACTTTTGAGGGAATTGGCATCGAGCGAATCGTTAAAAAACTGACTGTCGGCGGGCTTGCCAATTTCGGTTGCAACTTCTTTGGCAATTTCAAAGACTTCCTGGCGATCCTGGTTGACGAGTGAATAGAATTCGTCACGGATAACCACAGAAGTGTGTTGCGTATAGCGTTCTTCGATGTTTGTACCCGGCACTTTGCTGCCCATGACCAGAGCAATATCGACCTTGGCCTCAAGATAGGCTTCGGTCTGTTTTTGGGCCTCCGAAAGAGTCTTGCGGGAAATTTTGATAGTATCGACATTATTTGACAATGACCTGGTCGCCTGACCGGCCAGGGTACGTCTGAGAATCGGCTTGGAAAAAGCGTATTTAACCTGCTCGGTTTTTTCGGCAGATAGCTTGGTATTGTCGGTCTGATCGACCACATAACGCGTAAACTCAAGACTCATCGGCTCAGCAGACTCTTTGAAAGTATCGGCTTTAGCGGCTTTGAGATCAGCTTTGAGCTGGGCAAGAATTCGGGTGGCATCCTGCTGTAATTCCTGGCGGGTGGCTGTTCTGGAAAGATTTCGCCGGGCATAGCTCCAGATACCCATGGCACTGCCGAGCACCAGAGAACCGAGTGCTGCCGCAACCATAATTTCTACAAGAGTTATACCTATTCTGTTGTTTCTGTGCATGGGAGCCTCCAGGCCTGAGTTACTGGAACTTCGTCTCAGGGTTAAAAATCAGCGCAAAGTCACGCAGATTTCGTACGGGTTCAGCAGCGGCAGTCTTGTCGCCGCGTTCATGCCACTGAACTTCAGCAGAAATGGCAATTTCCACCAGTTGCTCATACTCATTTTTAGAAGCTTTCATCGTCGTCTTCAGCCAGAACTCCTTTTCTTTTTTGAGTTCTTCGAGACTGGCCAGAGTATCAGGGTAAAACTTAACCGGAACCTCAATCTGTGTACCGGCCATCAATTCGGGAATATCTTCTTGATATTTTTTGATCGGAACATGCTTAACTTCTTCGAGAAACTTGGTCAAAATGGCCGATGCTTTGGCATAATTGCCGGTTTTAACCGTAGATACGGCATTTGAGGTTATCAGATTTACGAGGGGCACAAAAGCGATGACAATGATTGCCACCGCCACCATAACTTCAACCAGCGACCATCCGCGCATGCTGATTCCCTCAGTCAACTTTCCAGGCGCTCCATCTTGGCGACAGGGCCAGATTATAACGCCTTGGGTCATATTTACCGGTTTTCGGGTGCAAAGACCCGAGCGACGGGCGGAGTTTTGAAGACACATAATCGATCATAACCTCGCCACGCATGCGATGCTTGGCGAATTCGTTGGTAACCCAGTTTCCCTGGATGTTGAGTCTGGTGTTTGAACCAATGTAGAGACCACGATTGGTGAAAACCGAACCCTCGACGACGAAATCACCCTCGTTGGTAATAATCAGGCCGCCGTTACGAACGATCAGACTGAAAACCGTTGGCTTGTCGGCCTCTTCGGCGTATCTGATATTGCAACCCAGGCTGACGTTGCCAGACACCACCAGCATGCCTTTGCCGGTTACATAGAGCGTGTCGCCTTCGGGGGGGGTGTAAGGCTTGCTGTCGCTGCCAAGAGAACCGGCGATAAAAGTGATACCACTCAGTTGCAGTGCTTTTTTGCCATTAACAGTGATCATACGGTTTGGCAGGTCTTTGATAAAGCTTTCGGAATCAGGGTAAAAGTAGTTTGATTTTTTGGCATACTGTTCAGTGGCATAAAAGTTGGCAGGCATATTAACGGTGTATTCGGGGTCATACATCGACATGCCGGCATCGGCCGTGTCGTCTTCGCTGTCGTAGGCCTTCATGAACCACATATTGTAGTCATACTTGTTGATGATCTGGTCAGCAAACCAGAAAGGCACCGGAATCGGCGGCAGAAAGCACCAGGGCGGAGGAAACGGCAGAAGTGGCAGGCGGTCTTTAGCGAACAGGCCCACAATAGTAACGTGCCACTGGCGATAACGTTTTGCCACGATTCCCTCGATATCGCGTGACAGGGTCGGATACCAGGCGTTCAAACCGAACAGGTGAGTTTTGTTCTGCCCCCAGCCAAGTGAAGGAAGGCAGTAATAGCTGTTGCTGGTGCCCATCCAGGGCAATTTCATGCGGCCAAAGGCATCAACCGGTGGTGTCGAACCCATAACCACCGCACCGGCCGACAGGTCGGTAAGTGACGAACCAACCGCACGTTGAGCCATACTGATACCGAATGAAAAGATATTGGAACTGAGGTTTTCGGGGTCTGGGAGAAAACTTATGCTCTCGGCCTTCTTTTTAAGGTAGTCTTCTTTGGGCATCTTGTGCTCGTCGCTTGTCCACCATTTGTAAGAGTCGTTACGCTGTTTGAGCGCACTTTTCTGGTAGGTTTTGCGGTTTTCGATATATTTAGGGTCTTTGTGCAGCATCTTTGCGTGCTTTTCGGAAATATCGGATTTCAGCTGAAAACCGTGGCGCACCGGCCCACGCGAGAACTTGAGTTCTTTCGGCAGCGGGCTTCCCTTTTTAGTATTGACGTTCTTGGAATTAATAGTGCCATCAATATTGTAAGAAGCTTTCGAAATAATGGCATTTTTGGTGCGGCCAAGCATCAACAGAGCATCTGCGCCAGCTGCCAGATTGAGAGCAGCATCGCCAACGCCGTTTTCGGCAAGCTTCGGGCCATCAAAGTGCCCCATCAGTGAAGTATTGATTACCAGGGGCGTGCCAGGGTTGGTATCGCTGTAGTCATCGGGCTTGAAATTAACGCGAACCTGACCGGCAAGCTCTTTGCGGGCCTCGCGTTCAGCCTTTTTAAGAATTCTGCCGGAACTGTTGTTTACATAAAACTGGCCGCCGTTATCGTTAAAATTGACGCGGTCATTGGTAGCGTTGGCCATGAAGAAGCTGTACATAGGCGCCATCGGCATAAAATCAGAAACCTTGAAATCTTTCGTGGCTTCGACACGCCTTTCAGAGGAGGTTCCGTCATTGAAGTTGATACGGGCAACAGCACTGACTTTAATGTTGCCGTATTTTTCGACATAGCGGCTGTAGTCGTCTGGGACCTTAACCCCGGTGGGCCAGAGGTCGGCTGATTGCACGAAGAAATCTTTATCGAACATTATTTTGACCGGGTAGAGATTCGGCTTGTCGAGCAGCTGATGGAAAAGGGCCCGCAAAAGCTTGTCGACCACGAAATAGTCTTTTACCCCGATGCCGTCTGGGCAGTTCATCGAATTGGCAAGCTGAGTGCCCTTGGTAAGCGGCTTAATTGCGAGGTCGATGACAGGTGCCGGGTCAATGGTTGCCAGGGTGATTTCGAGATCGACGATCGGCACCCAGACCTTAATTGG
>DAOPYA010000225.1:0-3809 GCA_035352635.1 Candidatus Rifleibacterium sp. | reverse complement strand
GCAACAAGCAATAATACTGATTTTTTCATGATTTTCCTCTTGAGTAGTTTGGGTCAGCGCCCAATATACCCCGATCGGCATTGCCGGCCAACCTCTTTTTTGGTAATACATGGTAACGCGAGGTTGGCCGGCGCTGTTTACTTTTCCTGGCCGGTGATGGCCTTGAACAGTTCGGCGAGGCTTAACCCGGCGACTGTATGGGTTTTTACCCGGTAGCTGGCGAGAATTTTCTGCAATTCTTCTTCTGAGAAGTCTTTGATGACCATTTCGAGTTCGCTGCCATTAGCGCGTGCATGCAGAATGGCCGGGTGCGAGGGCAGGGCGGCGGCCGGTGCTTCAAGGGTTGCGACTACCCGCCTGATGCTGCCCGAGAGTTCTTCTCGACTGCAATCAACTACAAAACGGCCTTCAGAAAGAATCAGCACGTGGTCGCAGACCCCGGCGATATCGTGCAGTTCGTGCGATGAAATAACAACCGTTACGCCCTTTACCACAAGTGATTCAATGATGCTGTTGAGAATTTCGTCGCGGGCCACGACATCAACGCCCCCGACCGGTTCATCGAGCAGCAGAACTTCAGGGCCGGTGGCCAGAGCGAATGCGAGTTGCAGTTTGCGGCGCATGCCTTTGCTCAGGATCGCTACCTTCTGATGGGCGTCGATTTTGAACTGCCGAAGCAGGTTTTCGTAAGTTTGCTGGTGCCAGTCGGGGTAAAGGGAACTGAACGTGTGGGCCAGCAGAGTGGCTGTCATCCAGCTATACAGGTGGCAGTCTTCGCTCACCAGCACGCATTTTTGCCGCAACCGGGCTGCATCAGCTTCGGGGTCGATGCCCAGGGTTGTTGAACTGCCGGTTGAGGGCGCCAGCTGGCCATTGAGAATGTTGAGCAAGGTTGATTTTCCGGCGCCGTTGCGGCCGAGCAGGGCCACGACCCGGCCCTTCGCAATATTAGTGTTGAGGCCGCTGAAGACCTGCCGACCATTGTATGACTTGCCAAGGTTGCTGATTTTGATGGTTTCCATATTATTTAACCTCCTGCTGTTCAAGCACTGAGTCGAAGATTTTGCGCACCTGTGAACGGTCGAGGCCCATGCTGCGGGCAATGGCCATGATTTCGCCGATGTGTTTCGCCATTTCAAGTCTGGCCTGCCGCAGCAGGTCGTCGGTCGATTTCGCGGTGACGAAGGCACCCTGACCGCGTTTGAAGTAGATCGCGCCTTCGGCTTCCAGTTCCTGGTAGGCGCGGGCGATGGTGTTGGGGTTGACTTTAAGCGCAAGCGCCAGTTCGCGAATCGAGGGAAGCCGGCTGTCGGGGCCGAATACACCGGCGAGAATTTCACGGCGCATGCCATCGATTATCTGCTGATAGATCGGAACCGGGGAGCTTTCATTGATGTTCATCATAATTTTGCACCCCACTTTTCATAGAGTTTGCTGATCGTTGTGTAGTCGATGTGACGAACGATTTTCGCGGTGGCAGCGTCGAGTTCAAAAATGCCACCTTTGCCGGTTGAACACTCGCCTTCGAGCATGAATCTTGAACCATTAAGACTGAACAGGCTTGAAAAGAGCGAAAAGCCACTGGCATTGCTGTTGACAATCTGTTCAGTATTGAGTTCGTTGAACGGGGTAACCGTACCGGTCAGCAGATTAATGGCCAATAACTGACGCTTAGCCGGCACTGCATCATTATCTGAGTAATGCACCACAGCGAAGTCGCCGGCGCGGCTCATTTTGAATTTGACCGAGCCTGCGTAGTTGAAATGCTGCAATTCGTTGATGTTTCCGGTTTGTGGGTCGACTTCGACGATGCTTTCGATTTCGGGCATATACCAGTCGAGTTCATCTTTGCCCGGAATCATGGCAATGATTCGGCCTCTGGCCGAGATGCCGACGATTTGAGCGTTACTGGCGATCTGGTTCAGAGGCATGGTGCTGCCATCGAATCTGGCAATCATGAGTTTTTTGTCTGGTCGATCCTTATCTTTGTTCCAGCGGCCGCCGTCAATCACGAGATAATCAGGGGCGGCGGCCAGGATTTTGGCCATGGGCTGCACAGGAAGAACGGTCTTTTTGCCATCTTCAGTGTTAATCAATACCAGCTTGTCTTTTTCGTGGTCAGACTGGCCGGCGATGTAGAGTTTGCCTGGCTGGTTGCGGTCGAGGGCGGGTATGACCAGGTAGTCGTTGAAGGCGAAGTCGCCGGCGGCACTGAACACAACGCGGGTGCCGCGGCCTTTTTCATAAAGATAGAACTCGGTGATCAGGTTGCTGCCGGCCTTGATTTCTTCTGAATAGATGAAGCGGCGGTCATCGACAAGGCGGAATCCATGGCTATATTCATTGATAGTGGTGGGCAGTGTTTTGATGATTGTGCCGTCCTGATCGATGATGCCGTAGCTGTGCCCTCTGAAAAAACCAAGATTGATGCGGCTGAGGTAAACCGTGGCCAGGCCGTTATTGCTCAGCAGGTTATCTGTAAAAAAGCCGCTGAGGCGCTGACCAATCTGCTTAACACTGCCGGTCTCGGTGTTCTGAATCAGCAACCGGCGGGTGGGGTCAGTTTCGTCAAAGACTCTTTCGCCCGAAGAAGTGTATTCGCCGTCATCGATACTGGGCCAGGTGCTTTTGGGCTGAATGTTATCCCAGGCTGGGGTGCGACCGGCGACGCGCCAGACAATGTTTTTGCCATCATTGAGGGGCAACCAGTCGCTTGACTCTTCGTAATCCATTGCCCAGAAACGTTCGGCGGCAGTGTCAATCGCCAGCCAGCCGAAAACCATCAGCATGATTCCAAAGGCAAGAACGACGAGACCCTTGAGGCCGCGCCAGGGCGAGTTCATGCCGCGATCGCCAAAAAACATGACGAGCGACATAAGCAGAAAAGCACTGCTGATAACCAGGGTTGCGGCCTGATAATTCAGGCTGATCATTGTTGATTCGTTTTTGAAAATGGCGTAAATGATCGGTGCCAGCACCAGCCAGGTTATTGTTGAGAAGCCTGGCGGCAGCATGGTCGTGAAGAACCCCGTGGCGACGAGAACGACGGGCAGGCCCAGGGTCAGGCCGGAGTTGGCGCTCACGAGATCGTAGAGTTCAACCGGGCTAACACCGGCCAGTATCGCCAGAAAGAAATACATGGTATAAAGAATCGTCGTATAAACGGCGGCGAAGATCAGTTTGGCGCCCCAGAGTTGCAGGCGACTCACCGGCAGGGCGCTGAGAAAACGCCAGGTGCCGTTGTTCACTTCGGAGCTGATCTGGTGATTGGCCGCCATATAGACGAAGAGCGGTGCCTGCATGACGAAGAGAATAACCAGGGCAACCCCCGAGTCGAGCTGCCCGAAGAAGGCAGCCACCAGCAGCGAGATCGCTGCCACCGCCAGAATGATCGCGAAGTACATTCTCTGTTCAAGGTAGTCCTTTAAAAGTATCGTTTTCATAAGCTGCTCCCTTTGTTAACTTTGCCGACTGCCAGATCTCAGGCCCTGGCATCTGCTCACAGCTGACACAATACCGTGCACTGTTTTGTGTTTCACTGTTTTAGTGTGTTGCTCTACTAATACACTAGCCTATTTTTGCAATAACGTCAAGTGCTTTTAGTAAAAATTTCTGGAAGCTGGCTGAAAGCCATAACCAGGCCCGTATATCAGGCATGGGTAATGCATTCCGGTGAAAGCGCAAAGGCGCATTCCGGGTTGAGCGAAATAATTAAAAAAGTTTGACCGACGCTGGGTTAATGCTCGCCAGGCAGGTTGTCGAAGCGGGCGGGCACGGGTATGGTTCTGACGATTTCTTCGACGGTGGTG
>DAOPYA010000224.1:0-3884 GCA_035352635.1 Candidatus Rifleibacterium sp. | reverse complement strand
ATTGGGTTCGCCCGAAAGCACCGTCTGCTGCGAGATTCCAGACTTCATCGTCAGCAGGCCGACATCGCCCATGTACAGCTTGAATGAAGACAGATCAGCGTAAACTGATACCGGCTCGGTCGCATGCTGTATTTTCTGGCATTTCAGCACCACCCCGGCAAAATTCAGCCATTCGATAGAGGCTCCGAAAATAGTTGCAGACCCGCCTCGCTGCACGATCTTATACTGGAACTTTTTGTTCTCTTTGGCCAGTTGCGCCGGTACGGAGTTGTAGCAGGCGCGTATTTTTACGCTGTCGCTGTTACTGGCATATTTCGCCATATCAGCCAGGTAATCGTTCAATATTCTGTTCTGAACATCGGGCACTGTGATCAGTTTGCCGGTCGCCAGAAATTCGTTGATCGCCGCCGGCATTCCGCCGGTGACGAGATACAGGCGATAGTAATCGATTGCCTTGAGATGCAGTGGCGCCGGCATGGGCTGCATGTTTTCGTAGCATTCCCGGATTTCATGACACAGAATTCCTTCACCATTAGCCAGAAGAAACTCCTCGAAATCAAGGGGAAACAGCATCACGCTCTCTACTTTGCCGACCGGAAAAGAGAATTTTTCGCGGTTGATTGCTACCCCGAGCAGGCTGCCGGCCGCAACGACATGTTGCTGTGGCGTTTCCTCGCAGAAATACTTAAGGGCGGTCAGTGCCCGCTCGCAGGTCTGGATCTCATCAAAAACGACAAGGGTTTCGCCGGCGGTTATGGCATGGCCGGCATAGGCTTCGAGGTAACGCAGCAGTCGCTCCGGCCTGATGTCTTCGGCAAAATACGATGCAACCGCCAGATTGCTCTCAAGGTTCACGTAGACGGTATTTTTATAATGCCTGCTGCCAAAGTCGCGTAAAATATATGTTTTGCCGACCTGGCGGGCGCCATGCATGAGCAGAGGCATTCTTCCGGATTTTTTATTTTTCCAGGCAACCAGGACATCATTTATTTTTCGCTGCATAACGCACCCCGAATCTCATTTATTATAGATTATAACTATATATCAGAAAAAATCAATTAATTATATAAAAAACCCGACATATAAATCAGCCGGAAAAACAAAAACAACAAAAATCCCGCATGGTAACTTGTTTCTGCAATTCTTGCATTGAAATTTCAAGCGGCAGCTTTGAATTTTCAATGCAGATTGCTCGGAAGATTTGCCTGATCTGCAGGCTTTATTGACTGTGGTGCTAATGCAACTGAGCCTGTTAACACGAAGGCGGCGACGTTACACCTGGAAATATGCCAGAGCGGGCAGGAGGCGCCTGACTCATGGGCAGTATTTTTGCATGAAGGTCGTAGCGATGGTTTTGAGGTTGCTGTCGAGAATTTCGTAAACCTGCCGGGCGATGAATTCTGGAATCGGGCCGTAGAAAGCCTGGGCGATGCCACCGGTTATGCAGGCGATCGTGTCGGAGTCGCCGCCAAGTGAGATGGCACACCTGATGGCATCTTCGTAGCCGGTCGAGTCAATGAAGGCGCGGATTGCCTGGGGCACACTGCCCTGACATGAAACATCAAAACGGTAGCCTGGCCTTATTTCGTCAATATGACGGCTGAGGTCATAGGCAAAAGTGCGTTCGATATAATTACGAATCTCGTCTTTTGACGAACCGGTGCGCGCCAGAAAGACCGCCGCGGCAGTCGCCTGGGCACCTTTGATTCCCTCGGGGTGATTGTGGGTGACCATGGTGAATTCTTTGGCCTTCGCCAGCACCGTGTCGAGATCGCTGAAGGCGAACCCGGCCGGGCTGATCCGCATCGCGGCGCCGTTTCCCCAACTGTTGTATGGCTGAGGGTCTTCGCTGTTGGCCCAGGCATGAAACCCCCCGCCAAAGCCGGCATCCGGGTAGGCATGGTAAAACTTCAACAGGTTGGCGCGGCAGTCTGCGCCCGTGAGCAGGCAGTCGGCAATCGCAAGAGTCAGAACCGAATCATCGGTAAAACAGCTGCCGGCAGT
The DNA here is from genome assembly GCA_035352635.1 of Candidatus Rifleibacterium sp. Classification (GTDB taxonomy): domain Bacteria; phylum Muiribacteriota; class Ozemobacteria; order Ozemobacterales; family Ozemobacteraceae; genus Rifleibacterium. The sequence continues at coordinate 1,880 of DAOPYA010000224.1, read as the reverse complement.
GAACAGCTCGAAATCTTTGCTCTTGGTATTCTTATGCTCATAAACCGAACCAATGATGTCGCCAGCAATTGCTCCAAGCATGCCTCTTACCCCTTTGCCCTCATAAGGTTAACCCCGCCTTCTATTAACTAATAAGGGCGAACGTTGTTAAAGTCAAACTTGAAAAAAAGTTGGGATTTTCCGGAATATAACAGTTAAGGCACTGAAAAGCCGTCAGACTCTTATGGCGACCAGACAATTAGCCGGCAGGGCGTTTGAAGTATTTGAAATTGTTGCGGCGGCAGTGTAAAATGCCTAAATGGCATTCTGACTGTGCTGAAAGTAAGTGCTGCAGACGATAAACACGGGCATCCGGCTCAAGAGAGGTAAAATACGTGATTCAGGCAATTCTTGATATCGTCAAAAAAAATGTTACAAGCGAAAAGACGCTGCTGTGCCCTGATCCGGCGAGCGCAAAGTTCATGCAGCGCCAGCTGCTGAAGCACGAAAAGGGGTTGATCAACCTGCATTTTGAAGGGGTGGCGGCCTGCATTAGCCGGGGTCTTGGCTTTTTCATGATCGAACGCCGCGCCAAAGGCCTAAAACCGGGCGAAGGGCTGCTCATTCTCCAGGAAATGGTCGACGCCAACGGTTATTTTTCGGCTTCCCGCGAGATGCCGGGCTTCATGCAGGCAATGTGGCAGAGCGTGCAACAGCTGCGCCTCGCCGGCATCGAACCCGAAGCGCTGACCCCTGACATTCTCGGCAACGACCGCAAGGCCGCCGAACTTATCGGTCTGCTGCGCAAATTCAACGAATACCTCAAGACCAACTCCCTCTTCGATTACCCGCGCGTTCTCGAAGAATGCCTGTTTCAAAAAGCTTTTGCTAACGGTGACCGCCTGATCATGCTGCCGGGAAACCTGCCACTGATGCCGGTAGAGCGCCAGGTGCTCGAGCAGGCCGGCGATCGCCTGGTGCTGCTGCCCTGGTCAGCCCCCGAGAGCCTGCACCTGCCGGCTTCGTGGCGCTGCGAAAACCGCCGGGTTGCCTTTGCCGGCAAAGCCGCATGCATGCCCGATTCTGCCGAACTGCAGCTTTTTACCGCCACTGAGCCACAGGCCGAAATTCGCGAAATTATCAGGCAGATCAGAGCCTCTGGCCTTCCGTTCGAACAGGTGGCAATCGCACCCGCCGATGCGGCCGGCTACCCGCCTCTTTTAACCGCCAATCTCGATCTTGCCGGGGTGCCGTATGCTGTCAGCCTGCCGCGCCGCAGCGAAGAATTCAAACCCGGCCGCCTGGCTATGAACCTGTGCCGATGGGCCTCTGAGGGGTTTCCGGCCGAAGGCCTGATTGCCATGCTCAGCCAGGGCGATATGCGGCTGTTCAGGCCGGTGACCAAAAAACAGGCCGCCGCCGGAAAACGCTCGATCAGCTCACAGCGCATAATCAAAATGCTGCGCGAATCGCACATTTACGGCGGTCGTGACGGCTACGAAAAATCACTGCTGGCAGTTGGCGATGAAGCCGCCCGCCGCGGCCACCCCGAAGTGCTTAAACGCAGCCGCCGAGTGGTAAAAGCCATTCAATTTTTGATCGGCAGTTTCCCTGAAAAGATTGCGCCCGGCGCCATGGCCATGAATCTGCATCTGCTGCTTAAAAAATTCACCCGAATCTCGGGCGAAGACGATGCACGCCGCCTCGCCAGAATCAAACGCCGCCTCGAAGAATACCGCAACACCAAGGCCGCAGAGATGCCCCTCGGCCGGGCCATGTGGTGGCTGCTGCTGATTCTCGGTCTCGACAGCGAAGCCGAGCCTTTCAAGCCCGACGGTCGGGTGCTGATCACCTCACCCGAAGCCGCAGTGCTCAGTCAGCGCAAACTGCTGTTTTTCCCC
>DAOPYA010000223.1:0-3893 GCA_035352635.1 Candidatus Rifleibacterium sp. | reverse complement strand
AGATAACCTGTGATTTGGTGGCCCCCAGCGAATACCCAACCTGACGCAAACCGCCGGGCACTGCCTTAATTGCTTCTTCAGAGGTTCTGATGATGGTGGGCAGCACCATGCAGGCCAGGGTCAGCCCGCCCGAAAGAATCGACCAGCCCATGCCCATCGCCACCACGAACAGCATAAAGCCAAAAAGCCCGAAAATAATAGATGGAATACCGGCAAGACATTCGGCGCCAAAACGAATGACCGTGGTCAGCCAGCTTTCACGGGTGTATTCAGTAAGAAAAACTGCTGTGGTCAATGCAAACGGCACGGCGATGCATAAAGAAGTCAGGGCCAGAAGAACCGTCGAGACCAGTACCGGAAAAATGCCGCCCTCGCGCCCGAGGTCAATCGGGTTGTGAAGAAAAAAACCGGGCGAAAGGTGTTTATAGCCTTTGATTACCAGAAACACCAGAATGCCGATGAGAATAGCCCCGACCATAACGGTCATCAGACGGCTGAGACCAATGCCGAGACGGTTATAAGAACGGTTGCCCGCCATGGTTTCGGGGGTCATGGTTACTACTTTCTGCGCACGAAGAGTGTCGCTGAAATATTGAGACAGAAAATCATCACGAACAGAACGACACCGGTGGCGAAAAGGGCCTGCTGATGAGCTCCTGATGCATAAGCCATTTCGATGGCAATATTGCTGGTAAGGGTTCGACATGGGTGTAACGCCGAAGTCGGCACGACAACAGCATTGCCGGCCACCATGATCACGGCCATCGTCTCGCCCATCGCCCGCCCCATTCCGAGAATTACGGCGGTGATGATGCCAGACCTGGCCGCCGGAAGCACAACCCGCACCGCGGTCTGCCATGAAGTTGCCCCAAGCGCAAGGCTGCCCTCGCGATAATTCTGGGGGACCGCCCGCAGCGCATCAAGTGAAATGCTGATTATGGTTGGTAGAATCATTATGCCAAGAATGATCGAAGCTGAGAGCACCGAAAAACCTGTGCCACCAACATAGTTGCGAACCAGGGGCACCAGCAGAATTACTCCGATAAAGCCATAAACCACAGATGGCACCGCTGCGAGAAGCTCAATCAGGGGTTTCATCACCGTTCTGACCTTGCGGTCGGCAAATTCAGAAAGGTAGAGCGACACAAGCAATGAGAGCGGCACCCCAATCAGCAGTGCGCCAAGGGTAACTTCGATGGTACCGACAATCATCGGAAAAATGCCGAAACTGCCACGGGTCGGCGCCCAGCGCTGGCCACCAAGAAACGCTGCGAAACCTTTGTTGTAGATCAGCGGCAGGCCTTCGCGAAAAACAAAAACGATGATAAGCGCGAGAACCGAAACCGAAGACAGGGCCATCAGCTGCAAGATTCTGCGAATCCGTTCTTCACGCCTGCTTAAACTGTTGCTCGGCTTATTTTCGGGCACTGACACAACCTTCTTCCTGCATGATGCGCTCGCCATCAGCACTGAAAACATAATCGACCAGTCGCTGAGCAACAGGGTCGAGTGCACCCCGGGTCAGCAGAAGAAATGGTCTGACCAGCTCATACTGATGATTTTTGATACTGGCAAAACTCGGTTCAACACCGTTCAACCTGATTACCTTAATATCTGAATTTATACCACCCATTGAAATAAAACCGATGGCATCCGGATCATTTTTGACGACCTCGCGCACCCCGCCCATTGAATCTTGAACCAGAGCAAACGGGTGAATATCGACCGGCTTCTTGTTCTCGACCATTACCAGATCGTCAAATGCCGACCTGGTACCAGAGCCTTCTTCGCGGATAATCAGGTGCACCTCGCGGTCATGCCCACCAACCTGTTTCCATGAAGTAAGGCGGCCGGCAAACAGGTCACGAACCTGCTCGCGGCTGAGAACATTGACCGGGTTGTCGACGTGTACAACCATGATAATCGCGTCATAAGCGATGGTAATAGGCGTCAGTGAAGATTCTTTTTCATCCTGCATTTTTAACTGACGCGAAGACATGCCGAGCCTGGCGGTTCCGGTAATTACGGCCATGATGCCGGCACTGCTGCCGCCGCCTTCGACGTTGATCTTTAACTCAGGGTGCATTTTGCGGTAACGATCAACGATTTTTTCCATGAGCGGCTGTACCGAGGTTGAGCCGGCGATGACCATAGCCGGTCGGGCATCGCCGCAACCAGCAAGCCATGGCAGCAACAGCAACCACCCGAAAATTAAAAAAAGCCGAGGACGGTTTCGCCCCTCGGCTTTTTGAATTTTCTTAAAATTACTTAAAGGTTGCATGGCGCGGACTATAACAAAAAAATGACCGGCTTGGCAAACAGTATTTTTCGACCCGTTCAGAATCGGGTTTTCGCGCAAAAAAAATGCGGGCTGCTTATGAGGCAGACCCGCACTTTTTTTAAAGGGTATTATTTTGTTGAATTAAGGAATTCTTGTTCGCGGTCATAGAAGTCGGCTTCTTGAACTGAGCGGTCGAAGTCGCCGCCATTTTTGTTGTCGGTCATCGGGTAGAGAGAGCGAATGTTGCCATTCATGGTGTAGAGCTGCCAGTTGAATGATTCACCGTTAAGATTGGCTTTAAAGGCGAGGGAGCCTGGTACGCTGCCCATTTCTTTGGCGGTCTCGATTGCGATGTGGCCGAGGGCAAGAATTGACTGCACTGAATTACCGTTGATGAAGCCACCTTTGGGTTTTTTAGCCGGTGCTTTGGGGCCGTCGCCGTCGGGGTCCCACATGAAGCTACCAGTGTAGATCTTCTGGTTGCCGATGCCGGCTACTGAAGAAAGTACATCAGCATGCCCATTGCGTTCATCGTTATAAAATCTGTACCACCAGTGAAAACCACTAACTTTCGAGCCTTTAACTTCGCCGGCGACAACATGTTCAAAACCAGTGCCTGAACCGAACCAGTTTTTCTTGAGGTCAGCCATGGTGGTGTTGGTTACTTTGAGGGCATGAAGGATGGTCGGATCTTTGCTGATTGAAGCAAGAAAAGCATCAATTTCTTTTTCGAGTCTTGGAGCGTCGTTAGTGCCGGCTGCAGGGTTAAATTTTTCGCAGAGGGCAAGTGCATCAGTATAGCTGCGGGGAAGTGAGCCGTTGAAATCTTTGAAGAGTTTGTCTTCGCGTTTATAATCTTCGTTTTTAACAACCTTGACCGCATCGCAGTCGAGACCCGAAAGGGGAGCCGAACGTTCGGTTATGCGGGTTCTGAGGTCGCTGCTTTCGCGAGTCGCGCCACGTGCCGAATAAAGAATCGGGCTGGAGTTATTGGCAATCGCTTCAGCTCTGCTGACCGCAGCACTGAAATCGTGCTGTGATTCGATGAGACCGGCAGCAATGCTGTTCTCGAGGGTTTTGCGCAGGCTGATATCTTCGATTGAACTCAGCTGATCGTGGAAACTGCTGAGACGTTCGTTACCCTGGGTAAGGTTCTGCGCGCTGAGCGGTGATAAAAGACCGGATACTAAAAAAGCAACTGCAAGAATTCTACGCATTTCTGCTCCTTAATCGATACGCTATACTTTTACGAGCCGAAAACTGCAATACTGAGAAAAATAACCATACAACTGAAAAAGACAACCGCAGCAATCGCTGCGTTACTCGATACGATACTTTTTAAAGTTTAACATCATAAAGCTAACCTGGCAAGCCCTATTTTACAAAAAGTTTTTTTTGCGATCGTTCAAGGGCCGGTGACTGTACCGCTTGTGAGGGGTGCGACTGTTCCGGCGGCCATGCCCGAGCCAAGAAACATTGTGCGCCACAGATTTATTTCGCGCCGGGCGGCTTCTGAAAGGAAACCGTTGCGCAAAGACGCGGGCTTGAGAACCCTTTCAAAGAAACCCTGCAAGCCATCAGCCATGATATACACATTGCGGAAACCTGCCGA
>DAOPYA010000222.1:0-3917 GCA_035352635.1 Candidatus Rifleibacterium sp. | reverse complement strand
GCGACTGAATTTAATCTATCTTAATCAGGTGTCCACTTTTATTTTACCAGTCCACAACGCCACGAATGTTTTAACCAGGGCGTGCAAAGTTCTCGGTATCAGATACCGGCGGCTGCATGGTCTAAGACACTTCTGGATAAGCACGATGCTGTCAGCAGGCGTGCCGATTGCCGTGGTTATGACAATGGCCGGGCACAGAAACCTGTCTACTACTCAAGGTTACATGCACCTCGACCCGCGTCAGATCGGTTACATTCAGCGTTTAACAACTGGTAGTGAAACTGGTAGTGATTTTAAAACCAGTAAACGGTAGTAAGCGGGTTTTCGAGGCATACCAAAAACAGAAAAACCCGCAATACAAGCAGGATTAGCGGGTTCTCTTGCTGGTTCGAGTACTGGTAGTCGCGTTTTTCTTTATACATTGGTAAGCGCTCAGGGAACCCCTTCTTGAAAGATTAAAAAAAATCGCTTTATCGCGCAAACCATGCCGGCGACAATATTCTTTCTGACTCAAAACACTTAAGCGCCAGGCATCAATGTGTATGTTCCAAAATGAAATAGGGTGTTTAATCGGTGCTCTACGCTCTTCGATAGGTGCTTTCACCTTAACAAAACTTAACAGCCGTGCGGCTTGATTTTCAGCGGTTTTCACGCTATACCCCGCGCTGATCGCGGCTTGCTTCGCGTTAAATTTGCATTCAAATTAGGCGTCAACAAACCTCTGCCGCTTTGGCGGCAGTTTACTGAAGGCAGTTATTTCAGCTTTCCGGCTCCTACTTCTATGTTGTCAGAAAACTGATAATTGTTAAACGGGCGATGAATTTGCTTGATTTTTGCACTCAATGGGTATATGTATTATGAATACGGGGGAGAATGCAAATGCCTGTAATAACCAGCTTCTACGGAATTATTATTAGAATGAATTGCGGTGATCATAATCCGGGTCATTTCCACGCAGAGTATAAAGACTGGAACGCTTCATTTAGCCTTGACGGCGAGATTATGACGGGCGAAATGCCGGGCAAGCAGGCCCGGCAGATTAAAGTGTGGGCTGAGTTACATCAAGACGAGCTTGAGGCACTCTGGAAACTGGCGCAAAGAGAAGAGCCACTGTTTAAGGTCGAACCGCTCAAGTAAGGAGGTTTGTATGATTACTGTAAAAAGCGTAGTTGCGCAGGACGATTTTACTCTGCTCGTGCGGTTCGCTGACGGGCTGCAAAAAACCGTGGACTTCAAGCCTTTTCTGAAAAAAAGAATCTTCGAGCGGCTTAAAAATCCAGAGCTGTTTAAAAAAGCATTTGTGCAGTGCGGCACTGTCTGCTGGGATGACGATACCGATATACCCGCAGAGCAGCTGTATTACGGCGCTAACGCAGCAATTTCTGAACTGGTCGCAAACGCCGGTGGGCAAACCGCTTTTGCCAGGCAACACGGTATTCCTTTGCGAACAGTGCAGAACTGGGTTATGGGTAAGCGGTGCCCGCCGGAGTGGCTGATAAGAATACTGGAAAAGATTACCCCCGAACATCGCAAAACTAAGGCTGCATAATTGCTTCGCTAAGTTTATTTGCCCAAATATCTATCGAATAATCCTGCCAATCTACCGGTAATTGAGAAAATACAGCTGATTGCATCTTTTGTGGGAACCGCGTTAAATGGGCAATCATTACAGGCATCTCGACTCTCGCAATACATTGTGATTCTGCTTTGCGGCGGGAACAAATCAACCCAGGCGGGCGATATTGAGACGGCTAAAAGAATGACAAAGGAGCTTTCAATATGAAACTTACAGAATGGGATATGGCCGATCACATTAACGATGAAGAAGATGTTTTGATTTATCTGCAAACAGCTTTTGAAGAAGGCGACGCCGCCGACATTGTTTCTGTTCTTGGCGCCATCGCACGATCAAAAGGTATGGCCGAACTGGCGAAAAAACTGGCGTGGGCCGTGAGAGTCTCTATAAATCCCTTTCAAAAACCGGCAACCCTTCATTCAGCACAATACTGAAGATTCTGAAAAATATCGGGCTGTGCCTGACAGTCAAACCGAAAACAGCTAACCAGAGCTGAAGGGTATTGAATATCATCGCTGATCAATCGTAACGGCACCTGGTATCACAGAAGAACCTGCAATACAAGCAGTATTAGCGGGTTCTCTTGCTGGTTCGAGTCCTGGTAGGCGCGTTTTTTATTTCCCTCAAAACCCGAAAAGCTTTTGCCATCGCGGGAAAGCTGCCTTTTTTAAAACCATTAAATCAATTTTGCAACAGGCCGGTCTGGCTGGATTCGTACTTGCCCGGGCACAAAAAATGCCGTAAAATGCTTTTATCGTTCAGACCAGATTAGTTTGCAGCGTTTCCTTGAATATACCAACAGGAGCCTTATATATGAAGAAACTTGTGTTATTTCTGCTGGCGTTATGCCTCACTTTCAATTCTCTGCCACTATTTGCCGCGTTCAGTATAAACGCTTTTGACGCTTGTATTGAAGAATATGTCAAGAATTTGAACGTCTTAGAGAACACTGATTCAAGCGGCATCTCTGGCGACAACGCAAGAGCAGGGATGGTCAAAGCTGAAAAACAGTTGCAAAGCCTTGTTAATGGGCTTAGTAACAGCCGTGAAATTTCACGGGCCCGCAAGGCAGCGAATGCGTGGATAAAAAAAGGCGGGGACGAAGCAACTGCACTCTCTAAGGCGGGAACAGCGGCCGTCAAACTGATTGAACAAAAAGAAGAAAGCCTGGCTTCTTCTGGTTCATTCAGCGCTTATAAAGATGCTGGCAATAATGCTGTGTCTGAAATAGATGTTCCATGGGCAATGCTTCACCAGCAGGCGATCGAGAAGGCCGTTGCGCAAATCCGCGAGATAATGCTTCCCTATAGCTCTGAATCGGGCTTCCCAGAAATTCTGCCCCAAGAACTTCGCGGCAAAGACTGGGGAACCATACGACGCAAAGTCGCTGAAGAGTGCTTCAAATGCTCACGCATAATGCTCGCAATGATAGAAAAAAACAAGCTTGACGTTAAACTGCGGCTGGGCGCGATGTATTTTCGCAAAAGATTTGTCATGGGCACCGCAATCTACCCTCATAGAAACGAAAGCGACAAGGTGCACGAGTTTCAGTGCCGCAGTTTTGCAGAAGAATGCGAAGCCGGGTTGAACGAAATGAGATACTGGAAAACAGCTGAACCAATCTGGACAGGTGACGTCGTCTGGGTGAAAAACGCCACCGAAGGCCTTACCAGGGTCAAAGAACTGTTGCCGGTGTTTCCGGGTGAAATCTCTGACACTGAAGCCCGGGAAGTATGGCGCCAGGCAGCGGAACAGGCAGTTAAGGCCAGCAACGAAGCAGGCATGGCGGCCAGCAGAATTGGCGATGTCATCAATTTTCCGTCATGGCGCCTGAAGTATGCGGTAAAGTATTTCAAGGCCGCGACCAAAGCCGCCGTCTCTGATGCCTGGCATTCGCGTGAATCTGACCCCGAATACTGGAAACAGGCCTGCATAAAGCTGAAACAGGCCATCGAACCCCTCAGCGCCGAGATAGATGAACTGCTGGCTTCCCTGCCAAAATAAGTTTCATCAGCATAAATAAAGCAACCCGGCTGATATGCCGGGCCGTCGAACAGACTCTATTTTTTTTGCAGGGTTCAATAACAATACATTCCTTAGATAAAACAGGCCCCGGGTAATCACGGGGCTTGTTCTTCGTTACGCTGCGAATGTTTTCACCAGAATAATGACGTCGCTTTTTGGGGTTATTTAAGGCCTTGACGAGTTGGGTTTTATTTCTTAAAATCAATGTACGTTACGTACCACGCGTTCTGGAGGTCAAAATGAAACGAAATTTAATCTTGGGCACATTGCTGCTTCTGGCAGTAATGACTTCCGGCGGCCTGGCTGCCGCTCCTGA
>DAOPYA010000221.1:0-3960 GCA_035352635.1 Candidatus Rifleibacterium sp. | reverse complement strand
CAAGAAAGATTAACAGAGCAACCTTAACAATTTTCATCGGCCCTCACTTTGCCAGGCCCACCAGTTCTGAAGTGATCTCTGAACCCAACGAGGTCAGCGCCGGTTTATCGAAGGCGAAGAACTCCGGGCCCGCATTTTCAGTGATCGGCATAAGCTGTGCCAGTGCGTGAATCATCTCAGGTAAAAGAACCGGCTGCTGTTTCAGGGTCAGTGCCGGCGATGACGGCGAGAAAAACCCGGCCATAACGGTCACGTTTGTTATCGCCCACCCCCTTGATGCCACGCATTGCATCGAGATCAGCCGGCTTGAGCAAAGCCAGCGAGGTCAGAACCGAATCGGCAAAGACCATATAGGGCGGGATACCAAGTTGGCGGGCGAGCAGCAGGCGCAGGCGGCGCAGGTTTTCGAACAGCGGTGTCGCAGCGCCTGGCAAAGCATCGGCAGTTGCCGATTTTTTGCTCTTGCGTGCTGGAAGCCTGACGACCGGGTGCCCAAGTCGAACCGGCTCTGTGCCCTTGCAGGCATTCAGGCCTGACTGAGTGACCTGCAGTAACGGGTATTCACCATCGGTTACCGCAAGATGCCCCTGCACGATCAACTGGTCGATCCAGGCACGGATAGCCTTTTCAGGGGTGCCTTTCATCAGGCCGAAAACCTTAAGCCCGTCATGGCTGTTGGCCGAGATGCGGTCGTCTTCGCTGCCAAGAAGCACTTTGGTTACATAACCGGCACCGAAGCGGCCTTCGGTGCGATAAACCGCGCTGATAATCTTCTGGGCAATGAGTTGTGATTCTTCGCCTGGCATGGCGGTGGTTTCGCCAAGACAGACATCACAGGCGCCACAACCTGGCTCAGCGGCATCGCCGGCTGAATAGCCTTCCGGGGGGTATGGCTTGCCAAAATGCTCTGCCAGAAGGCGGTGGCGACAGACCGGGGCGATGGCATAGCGGCCGATCTCATTGAGCTGGCGCTCGATGACACGGCGGCGGGCCGGCGAAATATTTTCTTCGCGAAACGAGAGCATTTTATGGGTAACGAGGTCGCCGACCGAAAAGAGCAGCACACATTCGGCCGGTTCGCCGTCACGGCCGGCACGGCCAGATTCCTGCTGGTAATGTTCGATCGACTTTGGCGTATTGGCGTGAACGACGTAGCGCACATTCGAGCGGTCGATACCCATGCCGAAAGCAATCGTCGCCACGATAACGTCGAGGCGTTCGTGAACGAAGTCGTCCTGGGCGGTGGCACGCAGAGTGCCGTTCAGCCCGGCATGGTATGGAGCGCACGAAACTCCGGCCCGGGCGAGGCTTTTAACCAGGCGATCAACTTCTTTGCGGGTCTGGGCATAGACGATACCGCCCTCGCCATGATGCCTGCGAATTACATCAAGAACCTGAGCACCCTGATCGTAACGCGGAAACGAGCGATAGGTAAGGTTCGGGCGGTCAGGGTGACCGATCAACGCGACCGGATCACGCAACCCGAGCTGGGTAACTATATCGGTCTGCACATTCGGGGTGGCGGTGGCAGTCAACGCGATGCGCGGCACCCCGGCAAAACCTGCAAATAAAGGCCCGAGCTGGCGATATTCAGGTCTGAATTCATGCCCCCAGTGCGAAACACAATGGGCTTCATCGACAGCAAACAAACCAAGCCGCGGCCTGATCAGATCAAACAACCCGCCGGTCACCAGTCGTTCGGGGCTGACGTAAAGCAGGTCGAGGCTGCCGGCATGGAGTTGCGCAAAAACCCGGCGCCGGTCTTTTTCGGGGCTTTGCGAATGCAAAGCCCCGGCTTGCATGCCCATTTCGTTAACCGCTGCAACCTGATCGTCCATCAGAGCTATGAGCGGCGACACAACCAGCACCAGCCCGATTCCACAGGCCGCCGGCAACTGATAACAGAGGCTTTTTCCACCGCCGGTCGGCATGACTACCAGAGCATCACGGCCTCCCAGCACTGTTTCGACAGCCTGGTGCTGCAAAGGGCGGAACTCATGGTAGCCCCAGTATTTTTCGAGGGCCTGTTCGGGGGTGAGCTTTTTCATAATCTATGTATAGCAGCTTAACGAAGCGCGGGCAATATGGCAAAATCGAGATAAATCGATCTTGCAGCCAGCAGAATTCACCGCAACGAAGTTCATTCTGGCTTTGCCGGGATGCCACGCCTCAAGCACGCTGATTGTTAGTAGTGCCAGCCAGCGATGGCATCGCTGGCTGGCAAAACGTTCATTGCCATTGCCACCGGATTCAATTCTAAGAATTCAGGCATGGCTCAGCCCTTAAGAATTTTTTTAATTTTCAAGACCTGCCGGGCCATTTTGCCGAAGTTCTTGTCGGCACGATGGCGTTCGTGAAGTTTCTGCTCAAACCTCGACGATTCGCGCCGTAACTTCATGTAACTGGCCAGAGCCGCCGCATCGATGGTCTGGTCAGCCAGGGCCGCCAGAACCGCGCAACCGGGTTCTGAGGTATGTGAACAATCAGAAAACCGGCAATCGGCCGCCAGCGCCTCAATGGCCGGAAAAGTCTCGCCAACGCCATCGCCGGCATCTGACATCGCGACTTCGCGCATACCAGGGGTATCGAGCAACAAGGCGCCACCGGGCAGCAGATGCAGATGCCTGCTGCTGGTGGTATGACAACCCCGACCGGTGGCAAGGCTGACCTCTGAGGTTGAAAAGAGATTTTCACCGGCAAACCAGTTGATCAGTGAAGATTTGCCGACCCCCGAGGAACCGGCAAAGCAGAAGGTTCGACCGGCAATCATCATCCGACGTACATGATCAAGACCAAGACCGCTTACCAGACTGGTAGCAACCACTTCAACCGCCGGATGACGCCTGAAAATCTGAACTTCAAGATCGCGCCAACCTTCTTCTTCGAGCAGATCGCATTTATTGATCAGCACCACCGGGTTGATGCCGCCATTAAGAATCAGTGCCAGATAACGATCGATACGATTGATACGGAAATCGCGATCGGCAGCGATGACGACAAAGACCGTATCGACGTTGGCCGCAATAATCTGCACATCAAGCTTGCCGACCGCTGACCGTTCAAGGCAGGTCTGCCTTGGAAACACCGCGTCAATTACCGCATTCTCAGCATCGGCCCGGGTGAAGGCTACCCAGTCGCCAACCGCCGGCAGATCACGACGAGTTTCGGCAGCATGCCTGAGCTTGCCGCTCAGAGTGGCGCGGAAATTTCCCGCAGCGCTCTGAATCATATATATTTCGCGGGAATCTGAAACAACACGTGCAATGTTTTCAAGAGCAAGCCCAGTTTCAAGTCGGTGGCGCTCCTGAAAAAAGCTGTAACCTGATTTTTCGAGTTCTATAGACATTTTCTTATTAATTCCTTGTGATAAAAAGGGAAGAAGCAACCTGTCGGCAACTGCGGAAAGCTGCCATACATGCGGCAATCAAGCCGGACAGCAGCAAAAACCGAACAGCAGAAGACACCATGCCAAAAGGCGATTGGAATTGCCCTCAAACAAACGGGTTGCGCGAAAAAAAAATCAGCGCTTAGTGATCCTGGCAATCATAGTATGTACCTCCCGTTGTTGAGGAATTTCGAACCCTCTAATCATACCGCCCCAAATTCAAATTGTCAATCAAGCAACTTGCAAATCAGACTTTGAGATGAATCCTCAGACACTCACGCATCCTGCGCTTCGGCGTAGCCGATCTGCCGACTCGACAACCGAAGCGACAGGATGCCGCAAATGTCTGCAAGGCTTGTTTTGCAGTGGAAACGAATAAAGCTGTTGTTACCAGAAAAGTGGCGCAACGATGACAAAGTCGTGGCGCCGACCTTTATCGCGGTGGTCAAACGGGCCACTCCGATGGTCACGGTCATTGCGGTCGCGGTCATGGCGGCCATTGTCATGGCGGTCGCGGTCTCGGCGGTCATTGTCATGGCGGTCACGGTCACGGCCGCGGTCATGGCGATATGGGT
>DAOPYA010000220.1:0-4000 GCA_035352635.1 Candidatus Rifleibacterium sp. | reverse complement strand
GCCTTAGGCATGAAATACACGGCCCGACAAAACGAAACCGATTTCTGCGTTGGCTTTAATTTCGCGCCGATGAGCGCTAAAGAGCTTAATCTCGCCGACATTGAACAGATCGAGAACCTGAGGCAGGTTTATTTAACCATGTCTGAGAAGATAAGACCGAACTTTACGGGCTTTTTGAACCTTGCCACAGTGTTCACCAAAAACCAGGAAATCGATTTTGGCAACGGTATGGTTCAAAAGTTTAACCGCAAAGACATTATTCTGGGCGGTCTTGGCCTTGAATACAAGATTGCTGGCAGCGCCAGCGTCTTTGGCGAAGCCAAATTCGGTAACTATCGCGACTTTGACTACTTTAAAAACGATTCAGTCAGACACCGCATTCACGCTGGTGCCCGCGTTGGCAGCGAGAACGCGCAGCTCGAACTCATTGGTCTCAACGTCACTGACGCTGACCCGACCTTCGTAATCGGCGGCAGCGTGGGGTTCTGATTCACCCAGTTAAAAAAAGGCCTGCAGTGTGAACTGCAGGCCTTTTTTATTCCCAGTTATGTAAGAGAGTCTTCACAACCCTGTTCTGGTTTATGTGCCCGCTCAACAGTGCTGGTTATCAATAAGCACGTAAAACACTTGTCTGGTTTGGATGGCGAATGACGCGAAAATTTTTGTAACCCTGGTCTCATGAGTTATTCAGCCATTGATTCGGCCGAGGCTGCCTCAGTGACCGTCAGGCACCGAGCCGCGTCTGATGACGGGGTTTAGCACTTCAGCCTGCCAGGGCTGGTTCAGTAACTGTCAGGCAGCTAGGCTGATTTATGCGGGCGAGGCAGCTCGCAACCTCTCTGGCAGGGTATATGCGTTGTTACATCATTTGTGGTTGTTGAATCAGGCAGTCAGCGTTTTTCGGTGTCGTAGGTGGTCAGGTAGGTAGTTATGCCTGCTGACACATTGACAACGCTCCAGCTGTGAATTCGATCAACGTTCAGCACGTGATCTTCAATAGTCCAGGAAATGTCAGCCGGGTATAGGTAAGTGACAGTTTTGAATACTGGTTTTGAGTTGTTTTCGCCAATATAAACCAGGTAATAACCAGGATCGAGGTGCGTAATCTTGAAAGTGCCGGCATCATCGTAACCAGCGCTACCAGAACCGGTTCGCGTCGAAACGAGCAGTTCGTTGCTTGTTTCCCAGCGAGTTTCAGAGATTTCGAGCATTGTGCCGGTTGGCGAGAGAATATTCTTCTTTTTGGTGAGTTCGGCCATGCGATAAACCCTGACGATTTTGTCGGGCAGAGGCGTGCCATCGTCGGGGTTGACGGCACGACCGGCAATCGAACCCTTGGCGGTTTCCTGGTTATAAATCATGTAGTAATCGAGGTTACCCGGCAAGGTCATCAGCGTGTTGTTTGTTTCGTTTTTAACAATCTGAACGCTTACCGACAGGGTATTGAAGCCTGGTTTTTGCATTTCGAGATTGTAAAGGCCCACTGGAATATCTTTAAAATAATAGTAGCCTTCGCGATCAGTAAGAACGTTGCCGTAGCCTTTCAGGTTAACGGTGACATATTCAAGGGGCGCACCGGTAAAGGCATCTCGAATTATGCCCTCAAGGTCAAGATAGGTCTGCACAGTGGTAAGATCTTTGGTCATCTTTATCAGCGGCTCTTTTGGCGATATA
This sequence comes from Candidatus Rifleibacterium sp., assembly GCA_035352635.1. GTDB lineage: Bacteria > Muiribacteriota > Ozemobacteria > Ozemobacterales > Ozemobacteraceae > Rifleibacterium. The sequence goes on along the minus strand of DAOPYA010000220.1, from coordinate 2,326 downwards.
ACTCCATCTTCACTGATTTGAATGATATAGTCGCTTCTCGGCCGATAAGTGCTCTGGTCAGCACCAACCCGGGTGAAATAGAGACCTGTCTCAAGATTGCCGAAGGTGAAACGACCTTCGCCAGTTGTAAAAGTTGTTTTCAGGGGCGTTCCAGCAATTGCGTCTTTCCAGAGCTCGACCTTCATGCCGGTCAGTGGTTCATTCGTTGTACCAAGCATAACGAGGCCAGACACGGTATATTTTTTATCGATTTCTTTTGGGGTTAGAAAGAGAAGATTGACTGGCGGTGTAATAACGCCGGTGGTGAGAATATCGAAGACAACATCGTCGCGAAATTCAAAAAGATCTGAACCCCTGGCAAGAGCAAGGCGGTATTGCCCCGGAAACAGGCCCTCGAACAGAAACCCTCCATTCGCATCGGTCTGCTGAACCTTTTTGAGAGAATTGCCCTCGAGCAGTTCAACAAGGGTGTAGGTAACGGCCTGATCTGGTTTGCTGCGGTCTTTAATGTTGCCGACGACCATATAAGTTCGTTTGCTTTCGTCGGGGTCCACGACTTCCTGCATTATTATTTCGAGAACCGTCGGTGAAACCGTGCCATCGGGAAGTATTCTGATAAAAGATTCAGTTTCGGTGTAACTGGCATTACCAGGCACTCGAATGGTATAAAAACCTTCTGAACGATCGAAGAAGAAAAATTTTCCTTCAGCCGTGGTGGTGCTGGTTTCGGTCAATGTTGTGCCTTCGCGGGTCAATGATACGGTTATGTTTGCCAGGGGTTGGTTTGACCTGGCGGCCTTAACCAGGCCGCTGATCTGGTAACTGGCCGAGGCGATCTCTTTTGGTTCAATAAAAACAAGGTTAACCGGCGGGGCGGCAATGCCGTTTGGCAGCATATCGAAAATCACATCATCTTTTTCTATAAAGACGGCTGAACCGCGGCCAAACGATAATTTGTAGGTTCCGGTGGCGAGGCCGAGAAAATTGAAATCGCCCACCGCATTCGTTTGTTGAATCTGGGTCAAAATATTGTTTTTAAAAAGTTCTACGAGCAGGTAAGCCACGCTTTCGTCAGGTTTGCGGGCGTTTTTTAAATTGCCCGAAATCGGAAACGTGGGTATGACCGCACTGTTATCCTTGGCCAGCACCAGTTGAATCTTGATATCAGCCGGCGAAGTCGTGCCGTCAGGCAGCATTCTGATGTAACTGGTTGCTGAAGCGAAGTAAGTGGTCGGAAAAACCTGAAGTTCATAAAAATCAGGGGTTCGATCAAAAAAGAAGAAGCGGCCTTCGGCCGTGGTAAAGGTTTCTCCGAGGGCGATACCGTCACGTCGAAGAACGACTCTGATATTGCCGACCGAAAGACTGTTATTTTCGTTGACCAGTTGCCCTGAAATCTGCTTGCCGCCGGTGTCGCCGACCTTTGGCTCAAGCAGAATCATGCTGACGGGTGGCACGATCACCCCGCCGCTTTGCATGGCAAAGACCACGTCATCCCTGATCATGTATTGATCAGAGCCTTTTGCGAGAATAAAGCGATATGACCCGGACGCGAGGCCTGAAAAGTAGAATCCACCGGTGCTGGTTGCCTGCTGCACCTGCAGCAGTTTGTCGCCGCTATAAAGCTCGACCAGAACAAAGGCTGCGGGTTTTTCGGTATCGTTACGATCTCTGAGAACGCCGCTGATCGGAAAGGTCACCACTTCACCGCTGCCGGTAACGCTGCTGGTAGGTATTTCAATGGCTTCGGGCGAGGTTTTGCCGTCAGGGAGCACGCGCATATAATATGACAACGGGCTTAAAATGGTGCCCTTTTCATCAATTTTTACCTGATAGAAATCAGCGGGAACGCCGAAAAAATAAAATTTGCCTTCTACGGTTGTATTGGTAGTGGCAATCTTCTGCCCCATTGAGTTATAGAGCACGACCGGCACGTTGCCGAGCGCCTGATTCGGGTCGCCATTGGTTATATGGCCTTCGAGTGCGAAACCCTCGGCTGAAATAGCCGGTTGCGAAGGGCCGACAATAAGACCCAGCGATGAACTGCCGCTTCCCTCGCGGCAACCGGTCAGATTTATAAACAAGCAAACAATCAAAAGAATGACTGTAATCATTTTGATCGAGAGATATCGGCTCACGAACTCTACCTCCACCTGGTTTCTCACTACTGTCTATCGGATGTTCATCTCTCAGTGTGAACGTTAATTTTTAAATACTGCCGTTTCTCTAAAAATTAAAATTTGGGTGATAATTGTCGATAAAGGCCCAATGATGCATGTTAAAAGATGGAAAGAAGCAAGCAGCGTCAACGCTGTTTCGCTGTTTT
>DAOPYA010000219.1:0-4048 GCA_035352635.1 Candidatus Rifleibacterium sp. | reverse complement strand
GGGAAAGACACCCTGAAAGAGGCCCTGCGCTCAGGGAAAGCCCAGAAAGATCGGAAAGCCCAGGGATGCTCGAAGCTCGTGGAGGCTTGGATGGGCAGGATGGTCATAAAACCAGGCGGCCCTAGAAGTCCGAGAAGTCTGAGAAGACGGGAAGACCAAGAAATACCGAAAAGATCGGGGAGACTGAGGAGATAAAGAAGACAGGGAAGATCAAGAAGACAGGAAAGATCAAGAAGACAGGAAAGATCGGGAAAGATCGGGAAAGATCAGGAAAGATCAAGAAAGAAGGCACGTATCTGGGTGAAGATTGACTGAAAGATGAAAATAAGAATGCTGCAAAATAGTGGAAAAAAATGGCGACTTCCGCAAAATTGTGAAGTCGCACAAACAGTGAGTGTAGGGATTGCAGCCAAGCCATAGGCCGTTTGCCATCTGGCGACCTTAACTGAACAGGCGCCGGATGAAATGGCCTTCTGATCCTGCCTTCGAGAAAGCCTCTGATATTCAAAGGTCAAATAAGCCAGGGGGCAACATAAAATGCGCGATAAAATATGGAAAATATAAATGCCAAAACCTGTAAATGGGTAAAAAAGGAGAATGAAGGGCGCAAAGGCAACGAACGTGGGGCAACGAACCATGGCCCAAGCTAAGCAAGGCGACAAGCACAAGGCGGCAGGCCACAAGACGACGACCAAAGGGCAACTTTCAGGGCAAGGTTTTAAGCAAATAATCTGATGACGCAGAACCTCGCACCATTGAGCGGTTCTGCTGAGCGAAGCAGTTTGCCAAAGGCAAAGCATTTGTGCGTCATTCTTTATAAAGGCTCATTGTATGTTTCAAAACAAGGCGTGAAGAGAGGGGCACGACCGCGCCAATCCTTTGCGGATCGTTGATGACCACGTCGTGGCTAACGGGATTCCTTTTTCGAGAGCTTGTTACGACACGGACTGCTTATGTTGAATCACATACGGTAGAGCAGTTCCTCCGAGTGAACCGCTTTGCCGAAGCCAAAGGCCGGTTCTGATGCAATTACGGTTGGCGCCAAAAGAATCTGGCCTGATGCTGTCGTGTTGCCCTCCTGCTCAGCAAAAAACGTATTTAAGCAGGAAGCTTTTATGCTGCCTGAGTCAGGATGGCGGCAAGCAACGCCCGGCTGCCAGGCCGGGGTGTTACTCGTAACTGAGCCTTTTTGTGAAGATGCTGTTTGCCAGTGTCGCCCGGTTGATATGCTGGGCTGTTGAGCTGGTTCAACTGAGGTTGTGCTGCCCTCAACAAGACGTTTGCTGTTTTTTTTGTCAGAGTGGCGGTGGGCACAGCAACATAATCAAGCCGACAAAACCCGTTGAGTAGAGCTTGATAAATGCGTAGGCAAGCGAACCTGACAGGAGGATGAAAATTACGAACCTCAGTCAGCGGTTAAACTTCTGCTGTCTATGACCGAAAAGAGTTAAAGTTACTCGGGGTGATCAGATGCGCATTGCTACGGCGCACTGGTTATAGCCTACCCCTGAGCCCATAAAGACGACCAGATTGCCTTCTTTGATCAGACCGCGGCGCCTGGCGACGTCATAGGCTACCGGTATGCATGCCGAACCCATATAGCCATACTCGTGCATGATCTTGATGGCTTTGTTCTCGGGTAGACCAAGGTCTTCCATTACCTGGGTGATGGTTTTGCTGCGAACCTGAGTAAACACGATATGATCGATGTCTGATACTGCGAAATTTCCATTTTTGGCTGCTTCGCGTACTCGTTTAGGCCAGCCTTCGCGATTAACAGTCGATGGGAAAGGCGTTACAAATTTTACTTTGCTGCGCCCGGCTTTGATTGATTCTTCGGTAACCGGTTCTTTGGTGCCGCTCGAATAAATGCCCCAGCATTCATAATAAGAACCATCGGCAGCCAGAGCCGACGAAATAAAACCAGGCTTGTCTGAAGCCTCAAGAACAACCGCTCCAGCGCCATCACCGTAATAAAAACTCATCGGGTCGTTTTCGAGGTCGGCAAGACGATGCATCATATAAACCCCAATGACCAGCACCCGACGAATCTGTGGCTGATTGGCCATCATACCCGATGCGATGGCCAGGCCAGTTGGAAACGACGCACAGGCACAGCCCACATCAAAAGTGCCCGCATTTTTGGCACCCAGTTTATGCTGCACTACAACAGAGGTCGCCGGGGTAATATAATCGGGGGTGTCGGTTCCGAGGACTATCAGATCAAGGTCTTCAGGCTGAAGTTTGGCATCAGCAAGCGCAATTTTGCATGCTGCAACTGCCAGATCAGAGGTAGCCCAGTCTGCAGGGGCGCGAAAGCGGGTAAGAATACCAGTTGCTTCCTGACTTTTATTGATGATTTCTTCGCCAAACTTTTTGCGGAATTCGTCATTATTGTGTTCCTCGGTCGGGACATAAGCCCCGCTGCCAATGATTTTTGCATATTTGTTCATTTTGCTGCTCCCGTATTTTGCGTTGCAGCAATTTTTAGCAGCATCGCAGCAAAAAGTCAAGGCAATTTGTTCAGCGCTTGAATTTAAAAAATATCGTTTAGTTGCTGAGCAGGCGGCGGGCGGCGGCGATGATGCGTTGGCTCGCCTTGCCGTCGCCATAAGGGTTGGCCGCACCGGCCATGCGTTGGTAAGTTTCTTCGTTGGTAAGCAGGCTGGTGGCTTCGCGCAGAATCAGGGTACGGTCAGTGCCGACGAGTTTCATGGCGCCGGTCGCCAGCCCTTCGGGGCGCTCGGTTGACTCGCGCAAAACCAGGACTGGTTTATTCAGGCTGGGCGCTTCTTCCTGGACCCCGCCCGAATCTGACAGAATTAGAAAGCTTTGTTGCATGGCTCTGATGAAACTCTGATAGTCGAGGGGTGAGGTCAGGTGAACGCGCGGATGATTGTTGAGCATGGCAGCGGCTTCGCGGCGCACGTTGGGGTTCGGATGGATCGGAAAGAGAACCCGGGTATCGGGAAACCGTTCGACCAGTTCGAGCAGTGCAGAAAATACCTGCCGGTGTGGCTCGCCAAAATTTTCGCGCCGATGAGTTGTTACCAGCAGCAAACGGCCCGGTGCGTCGAGAATGGTTTTGATGTCTTCTCTTACAGGGTAGTCTTGCTGAAGGCTCCAGAAAAGGGCATCGATAACCGTGTTGCCGGTCACCTCGACCCGGTCGGCGGCGATTCCCTCGCCGGTCAGCATGTCGCGGGCCCGGGTGGTCGGTGCAAAGTGCAGACTTGCCAATGGGCTGACCAGGCGACGGTTCATTTCTTCAGGGAAGGGGCTATAACGATCATTGGTGCGTAAGCCGGCTTCGATGTGCCCGACCGGTATTTTTCGGTAAAAGGCGCACAGGGCGCCCAGAAAGGCCGAACTCGTGTCGCCCTGCACAAAGATCATATCGTAGGAATTGCGCGAGACGATTTCGCCAATGCCCTCGGTAATGCGCGAGGTGAGCTGAAAAAGAGTCTGTTCGGGTTGCATGACGCCCAGGTCGAAATCTGGCCTTAACCTGAAGTGATGAAACATTTCGGCTGCCAGCTCAAGGTGCTGGCCGGTGTGCAGTATCTGGCTTTCGATTTCTCTGGTTTCACGGGCCGCAAAGATGACCGGAGCCATTTTGATGACTTCCGGGCGGGTGCCGAGAATAAAGAGAAATCTGAGCTTGCTCACTCAGGCATCCTTGATGTAGTTGCGGCCATCTGGGTTTTTGTTGTCGGGTTTGGCCAGTTCATGGTTATTCGCCGGGTCTTTGCTTTTTTCGATGGCTTCAATAACGTTCAACAGCGGTTTTACTGCTGGAAGCGGCGGCAATTCGCGACCTTCAATCAGATCTTTGAATTCTTCACCGTTGATCGTTTCGCGTTCAAGCAGCGTTTTCGAGCATTTGTTGAGCAGCTCGCGGTTGCTGGTCAGGATTTCATTGGCAGTTGCCAGTGCGGCTTCGATCAGTTTTCGAATTTCGGCATCGACTTTGCGGGCGGTATCATCAGACAGGTCGTTACGGGTATTGAAGTCTCGACCAAGGAACACTGTCTGATTGTCGTCTCCG
>DAOPYA010000218.1:0-4096 GCA_035352635.1 Candidatus Rifleibacterium sp. | reverse complement strand
TGGAAATAAAAAGAGGGTCTTCGAGAGAAAATCTCCGAAAACCCTCTTCTGGAAACGGTTTCAGGCTACAAAACAAGCCGACCCGTTAAACTCCTGTCAAAATCACCCGGCAAAGTGAGCGGTGGCCTTCGGCAAAAACCTGCTTTGCAGCCCATGGGAGCGGTATTGAGCAAACGTAAAAAATTGTCAAGAATCACCACTGGTGATGAACGAGGCGAACCCGCTCATGATAAGGTTTTTCATTTGTGCTGCCATAAAACCCACCGCCATTGAAGAATTTACAAATTTTTTTTTCTGTTATATTATGTTTCACTAGATTTCTATAGTTTGTGGGGGGAGCTATGAGGCCTTTGATTTTGATTCTCTTGTTTTTTGTTCCCTTTTCTTGTTTTTCGGGGACCGACTCAAGAATTAATTTGTATAATGACTATTTTCAGAATAAAGACTTTGTTAATGCCCTGAGTATAGCCGAGAGCCTGGTTGCTTCATTTCCAGACTCTATGGAATTTCACAGGGAAAAAGCTAAAATGCTTGCTGCAAATGGTCAGCAAGATGCCTTTTTTCAGGAAATGAAACTTATTCGTAATGCTCGCACCAAAGACAATATTAGCACCTTTTTTTCTGCTCTTTCTCATGATTTGGTTAAAAGAGAACTTCGCGAAGAATTGCGACGGTTCTATCATGCGGCTAAAGACACTGAGATTTTACTCGACTGGCCTTCGTTTAGTTATGAAACCGTTATTGATTGCAAGAAGATTATTACCCCTGAATCAAGTGATGTCTCAAAAGTTGATTCTTCGATAGATGTAAATAGTAGGCGGAATAACGCGTCTTTATTGGATTCAGACCCTTCTATTGATATGATTAGAAGGAGTGTTTCGTCTTTGGATCGTTCTGTCAGCATCGGTGAAGCTGTTGCCGGCTACAAATTCTTCAAACAGGTTAACTGGAGATTCTTTGTGGACGTCCAAAACCGCCGCATTGTTGAAATGTTAGCGCTGTTTGACTTGGACAAATTTTCAGGCATCGCGTTTAATCCTGGGGTGATAATAACTGTCTCTCCTGCCATGATTGCAAAAGCCAAACAAAAGCTTGGCGGGGATGAAATTGCTTGTCTTGTTCGATTTGCAATTGCAAAAGATGAGTCCAGTTTTGGAATCAACTTTGAGGGAATTAGAAGAGAAAAGAGAGGCAGTTCTGGCACGGAAACTTCCCCAGCGGAGATTGCTAATGTTATGAATTCGATTCTTAAAAACCAACCCATTCTGGTTATTGCTGAAACAATCTGGAATTTGAGCGAGTGAGTCAAAATTCCAGTGTTTTTTCGATTGCCGAATTTTAAGCCTGTTGAGCCCCTACAAGGTATTTTGTTGAGATTTTTTCTGCAATTTCAGGCCTGAAATCACGGCCCGCCTAATTTGCACTGCTAAGTTATTTATTAGAAAGGCCTTGTGTAATATCAGTGACTTTCTTGTAAAGATCAACAAGATACTCCTCCAGATATTGAGCGTTTTCAACGTATAGCTTTTTTATTGCCATAGCATCGTAGGTTATACCTTGATCTGTTGTTACCTTAGTTGAAAGATTATAGCGATCATGCTTGATCGCATTATTTAAAAGGCGGAAATCTTCCATAACAGCGTAATTACTGATTTTTTTCGGATCGATTTTATATAACTTCAAAATCTTATTGAGTTTCTTAATATAGGATAAGTCCTTTGCTTGTTCAGGCGACAAGCCTGGGAGTCTTAGACAAATTTTTTTCCTATTATTCTCAACAAGAGAATAGCAATGAACTATTGCCAGTGCGTATAGAGAAAATGAAACCCTATGCGAGTCAAATACCGAAAAAGATGCTTCTGAAAAATCACTTTCTGCGACAAGTTGAGGATTAAGAAGCATGTCAAGACTTTTAACCCTATGATCATCAGAAAGCTTAATCAGCAGATCAATATTTTTCCGATAAACCCTGGTAACCTTACAGATAAAATCCAGCTCTCTTATATCAACCATCAGCTGCCCCCAAGAGAAAAAAATACTATGGTCAGGGAAAAGGACAAAATTGTTATTTGCTGATACCTAGAACCTTATAAAGGCCATCAAGAGGATGATCTAACTTTGTTGACAAAGCGAGTTTTTGCCAATGGACAAGCGTTGCGTTATCTATTTCCAGTAGCCTGCTTAGATCAATATCATATTCAACTTCCAAGCTGGCTCTGAATGATTTGCTTTCCATAAGACTAGCTAATTTCGTCGGAGAAACACGGTGATAAATAGTTGGTTTGCGCCGAACTGATTCAGAAATTGCTATTTCAGAATAAATCCATGGAGACTTTGTTTTAGAGACAGCATTCTCAGATGTGATTGAATTTGGTGTATTAAGAAAACACACACATTCTGTTTGATCAATCAGCTTCGTTAATGCAGCAATAAGCATCATGTGGACATGGCTGGTGGAGCCATTTCTTTTCTGGTAGCAGTATGTTTCACTGCCAGGTATGACACAATATTTGTCGTCTATTTGTTTAAGCAAGTCATCGGCGTAGCCCCACACGCAAGAATCTACAAAAAGACGAAGATCAAATTTTTGCTTTAACCAGCCGGCCAGGCTTATGGCAAGATCTTTGTCAGCATGAGAATGTGATAAAAATATGTCTGCATCTACTTGAGGAAACCAGTGTTGCTGTAAACGGCTACCATCCAAGCGATCTTCCTTTATTAAAAAGGTTTCCAATGATTGTTTAATCATTGTGGAAGTCTGGTTGTAAAGCTTTAAGCCGACATCATAATAGGAACCAAAATCGTTACCCAGCGTTAATTTGAATCTACTAAACATTGAACACCTCACTAAAAAACATAGGAAATATGCGAAGCGGCGTTAAAGACTGGATAACCACAGTAGAATTTCTTTGAACGGAATTACATATAGCAAAATAAAAACATAAGTAATGAGAAAGAAAATAGCTATTCTGCGTTCCAAATTTGTTACAGGATGATAGATTACAGGGTTTTCACCTTTAGCTAAAGCAAACCACTCTGCAGTAAAGAGAGCCAGCGGCAAATGAGTTTCAATCTGTTCAATAACTTTGAATTTACCGCAGTTTAACTGCTTATAAGAGTCGATGACACGAGCCCAATAATAACAAATCGCAATGCCAAAAATTGGGAGTATATACGCCATAAAACGCAAAGAAATATCTGCGTCCTTGCCATATAAATAGCCTAAAATAGTGAATAACCCGGCGTTAAGAGTTAGGAAAAATGAATTTGCTGATTGTCTTTTTTCATAAACCTTTTCGGTAGAATCTACCAATAGCTTGTATTGCTCGAGAACGATGGTTATTTCTTCCTTATTGGCAGTAGAACTGTTTTTTTTATTAAAAAGCTTTGTAGCAAGTAATTCTACTTGAGAACTATCTTGAGCTGGTAAAGGGGCTTTGGCTGCAGGTGCTTGTAACGAATCAGTCATAATGGCCTCACTTGCAAAGAGATCTGATGCCATCAACAATAGATGAAGCGTTCCAGTGAACGATTTCATCAGCATTGTTCTGAACTACGGTAGAAACTTGTTGATTACCCCAAGGAACAACAGCCAAAATAGGCTTTGCAACCAGAAATTCATTTTTGGCAATTTTTATCTCATTGTTTATCCAGGTGCTAAACGTTGCATATTTCCCGGCCATAATCACAACAACGTGAGCCGCTGCCATCTGCCTGTAAATTGCATCATATAAGGCTTTTGAGCTGGGAGCGTTATGGATGGGATCATGCTTTGGGACAGAAAAATCCTTGTATGAAAAATAGGGATAACCATCTAGAAGACTGATTAGGCGATTATAGTCGTCACTATATGACCAGGAATGACTGATAAACAGATTGTATGGCGATGGCATAGATCCTCCGGTTGATTAATTGTAGTGAAGTCACGTTTATATTTTAAAGATTTTGACATTTTTCAATGCCTTCTGTAAAATATAAGTTGACAGGTGTCGATGTATAGGTTAACATTCTTTCCTTTATACGTCAACCCCCGGCGGAGGTTACAGCATTCATGCACTTTATAAGGATTACACATGCCGATAAAGAGTATTCAACG
>DAOPYA010000217.1:0-4140 GCA_035352635.1 Candidatus Rifleibacterium sp. | reverse complement strand
CAATCTTTCAACTACGTCCCCTGGCAGCCATTCGCATAGGCCCTGACCGCCGCCAGCGTGGCCGAACGCCTGCGCAAGACCGTTGAAGCCTTTGATTTTCCCGGCCAGGAAAAAGCACTCAAGGTTACCATCTCGCTTGGTGTTTCCACATTTCCTGATCATGCAAGCATCAAAAGCATGCTGATCAAAAAAGCCGACATCGCACTATACGAATGTAAGGATAACGGCCGCAACTGCTCGTTTATTTATAATGACAGCATGGCCGACAAATCTGATGACCACTGAAGACCCAGGCTCCCCGGCCTGGCTACAAGATCCCTCTGCCCCCTTTGAAAACATTTGTCAGGCACCATTGGCAACCAACCCGCTCGCCGGCCTGGTCAAGCCGGTCAAAATCGGCGGCGTCCAATTGCCCAACAACCTCATTCTTGCCCCAATGGCCGGGGTGACTGATGGTTCGTTCCGACTTCTCTGTTCGAGGCTGGGCGTTGGTTTCACGGTCTCTGAACTTGCAAGCGCCCGGGCCATAACCTATCGAAGCCGGCAAACTATTGATATGGTTCGTTTTCAGGCACAGGCCAGACCTTATGCAGTGCAGCTTTTTGGCTCAGACCCACAGATCATGGCTCAGGCCGCCACTTTGATCGAAGAGCTGAAAATCTGCGATATTATCGACATCAATATGGGCTGCCCGGTTGCCAAAGTTGTCAAAACAGGCGCCGGGGCAGCTTTAATGAAAACTCCGCAACTGGCTGCCAAGATCATCGAGAAGGTCGCCGGGGCCGTCAAACTGCCAGTTACTGCGAAGTTTCGCATCGGCTGGAGCGAAAGCACCATCAATGTAAAAGATTTTACCCGGGCAGTTATTGATGCCGGGGCACAGGCAGTTACCGTACATGCACGCACACGCCAGGCAGGCTACACTGGCACCGCCCAATGGCAGTACCTTGAAGGCATAAAAGAGCTGTGTGGAAGCGTTCCGTTCTTTGCCAATGGTGATATTGCTGCTCCAGAGCATCTCATTGAACTCTCACAACGCACCGGGTGCGATGGCTTCATGATCGGCCGCGGTTGTGTCGGCAAACCCTGGCTTTTTGCGCAACTCCTGGGCAGAAATGAGCTGGTTGCTCCACATCTCAGATTTCCAATTTTCCGGAATCATCTCATCGATATGCTCATGGAACACGGCCCTTCAGCGGTTCCATTGTTCAGGGTGCATCTTTTCGGTTACCTGAAAAACCACCCTCATTCAGCGCAGCTTCGTCATTCCCTCTGCAATGAGCGAAATCCGAATACGGTGATTGAAGCAGGTCGCGAATTTTTCGAGGCAGCACTGCGAACAGATAATGCTGATTGACAGAGCCTTTTAACGATGTTACGATAATGCACAAATATCTCTACAGGAATCTGAATGTCTGATCTTGATAAAATTCAATTTCTCAGGCAGGTAAATCTTTTCAAAAGCCTTTCTGACAAGGCACTGCTTGATCTTTCTGCCATCACCATTGAGCAGAACATTCCGCCTAAGAACGTCGTATTCAAAGAGGGCGACAAGGGCGATGCACTTTATATCGTTAAGAGCGGCAAGGTCAACATTTTAAAGCGCAATAACTCTGGCGTTGATTCGGTGCTTGTTTCTCTGGGCAAAGGTGCAGTAATCGGTGACATGGCCATCATTGATGAGCAACCCCGCTCAGCCTCGGTTGCCACGATTCAGGAAACAACCTTTTTTATTATCACCAAAGATGACTTTCGCAACCTGCTCGCCGATGTTCCTGACATTTCCTTTCAGATTCTCAAGTTGACCACTGAGCGACTCCGTGCCACCAACCAGCATCTGAAAGAACTTGAAGCTTCAACCAACCAGATGGAAGACGTTATCAGAGTAATAACTAAAATAGCCCGCAAAAGTAACCTGCTGTCGCTGAACGCTTCTATTGAAGCAGCTCGGGTTGGCGAGGCCGGTCGTGCATTTTCGGTTGTCGCGGCCGAAATGAAAAAGCTGGCAGAAGATTCTGCTCAGGAAGCCAAAAAAATCGATTCGCTGCTGCAGTATCTTCAGACTAAAACCAAGGCAATTTCGGGCATGTAATAAATTTGCCGGTTGTTTTTTCAACCGGAAGGTTGTAAGATAGCGGTTGAAGAAAAGCCTGACAGGAGATTCGCATGTCTCAGTATAAATCACAAGTCCAGAATCAGTTCTTATCCCAGGCACGCAAAAGACATCTCAAGGTCGAAGTGATTCTTGAAACAGGAACTGTATTACGCGGGAAACTCAAGGCTTATGACCAGTTTTCCGTTTCGCTCTCATTCAAAGATAAGGTCGAAATTGTCTATAAATCATCGATAATCTACATTTGTATTCTGCCACAATTGCGCCCACCCAGCAGTCGCATGGGCAGGCCACCCCAGGGCAGACCCGCACCGGCATACCGCAGAAGGCCAGATGAAGAAGATCGGCCGTTGCCTAAACCCGCCCCAAGAAGACCGTTTCCTGATTTTGACGAAGAACCAGACAACGATCCGCCACCACCGAAAAAAATAACAATCAAGAAGATATAAAAAAAAACGCCGCAAGGCGTTTTTTTTATGAGCCGATCAGGGCAAAATGTCGATAATCTCAATGAAATCTGTTTTATGAGGCTTCGCTATGTTTTCGTATTGCCCAAAATGTGAGACCGGAAAATTAAACTCGGCCGGAACATGCCAGGTGTGCAGTTACACCCTCAGAGTCAGGTGTTCTGGCTGTAACCACCTGAATATTCCCGGTGCCCACTTCTGCGGTGGGTGCGGTAATGGCATGACACTGATGATGAGGCTGCAGAGCCATTTAAACCGCAATATTAACTACCTCAATCGCTTTAAATTGCGACGGTTCGCAACTGGATTGGCTTTTGGTGGGCTGCTCACATTTTTTGCCTTTGGTTCAATGGGTATGCAGAGCAGTCATGAAGACGGCAAACTGGCCAGCAACTATTTTAAAGCCCAGGAATTCAAGTTTACGGCCGATTTCGCCGTGAAATTTGAGGAAGATCTTGCCCGCATCTGTGCACAACGTGGCAGGGATGCCAGCATCAGCAGTGACGACATGCATCAGATTGTCGATCTGTTGATCAAGTATCTTAAACCGGTGGCACGCAAGCTAAACAAAAGCCGCCTGCCTGCTGATTCAAGTGTTGATTATACGCGCATTCTTCACAATTTTTCGCAATCTGGAGAAGCAACTCGTGGCAGCGGAGCCATGCTGCTCTTTAATTTTCTTTCAGACTTTCTTGAATTCAGTTATCGTGATTTTCCCCAGGAAAGCAGCTATAACGACATTCCAAGATTTCATTTCATGTGCGTACCGGTAGTTGCCTTGAAAAATCTCGGCATTGATCTGGCAAGAAGCCAGGAAGACTTTGGTATAACCGAGTCCATAAGCCTTGAACAGTTCTGTCAGGCTGCCAGAACTATTGTTTCCAACGCAGAAATACGCCTGAATCGCAATCTCTGAAACACAATACCTGACAATTTTTTAGCCGACAAAAAGACACGCCCTTTCGGGGGCGTGTCTTTTTGTAGTTGCGGCAGAAAATAGCTTAAATAGCTTACATCGCTTACATCGCTTACATCGCTTACATCGCTAATTGTAGTCTTCGCGAAAATCCATTCCGGGGGCGGCCGGGGAAGTAATAACTCCAGGCTCTCTAATTGGAGCGGCCGGGGCATCTTCGACGGCCGGAGCATCGGCAAGGTCATCTTCAACGGCTGGAGCGTCTGCCATATCGTCATCGAGAAAACCATCAGCGGGAATACCGGCAGGAGGCCTGGCACCGGAGCTTTGCAGAACGGCTGTATCTGGATTATCCTGGGAAATCCAGCTGCCAGTAACCGCAGGAGGTTTAACCGGCTGAGCAGCGCCAGTCTGGTAGTTTCCTCTGAAAAAATCGGGGTCGGGCATAAAGCTGGAATCAGTGTTGGTCGATGCCGCGGCATCGTCGTCTTCGGCTTCATAACCATTTGACGCTGAAACGAGCAAGCCGCCACCATGCCGGCATTCAACCAGGGGCTGCGACTCAATCGGATAAACCTGGGAAACAACTTCGTTACCCGGGCAGCCTTTTGAAGCAAGTTTGCCAGTACCCATGCAGACCCTGC
>DAOPYA010000216.1:0-4307 GCA_035352635.1 Candidatus Rifleibacterium sp. | reverse complement strand
TTTTTTTCAGCACCCTTCGGAAAATTTCTGCTGCTGCCTTGTTGTCTCCGAGTTAAGCCGGCAATAACCGCTTCTCATTAGTGCCTGCAAATGATCTGGGTCTATTGTCAGTGCATCTTCGAATAATTTCAGTGCTTCAGCAAATTTATCGCGGGTTAAAAACAGCTCACCCATTCGGTAATCTTTGTCGGCAGAGAGAAACTTCGCAGTGACCGGTCTCATCGAAACAGAATCAATCCATTGTTGCGGTGCCCGGGCATTTTTAGGAGGGGTATTCGGCATTGCCAATGGATCACTGTAATACCAGGAAAAATAAAACAAGCACCCTGTAAAAAGCAATCCAATGACTCCAAGGGGTATAATCAGCTTTGTCTGGCTCTCTTGCAGGCTAATGTTAAGACTTCTTGATGCTTTTGTCTGTGCCTGACTGTCTGATGCGGCTGGGCGGTTATCTTTTGCTGCCACTTTTTCAGGTTCTGGTTGCCTGGCAATAGGGATCTTATTGGGTTCTGAAGTTTTATCAACGGGCTTCTCATGTTTTGTAGAGGGTTCGTGTAAGGGTGTCGGTTTGCTGGCAAGTAACTGCGCAGGTGAAACAGGTGATTTTTCTGTTTGCGTCTCATCGACTTCAGGATGAACTGGTTCGCAGGCCAGGTGGTTAAATAGAATATTTCGAAACTCAGTGTAGCCCTCTTTTATGTGGGGATGCTCAACCATTGGTATGACAGATTCAATGTGGGCACAGAGCGCTTTGGATTCTTCAGGCTTGACCAGGAGACATAGATTCATCAGGTCTGTCTGGTGCCATATTCTGGCGTTGAGAAAGTATTGAAAGGCTTCAGGGGCAAGATAAACCTGTAGCTTTGCCGCCAGGTAACAGGCTATCGCACCACGATTTCCAGTTTCATAAATATAAGGAAGCAGGTTATCTTTTAACTCAGCCTGACTTAACTTGCTGAGCAGCCTGACAAAATCATCAGAGGGAACAATGGTAAGCATGCGCTTAAACAGGGCCTTAAGAAGCAGGTCGCGTTTTGAACCAACATTTGCAAGAGCTAGAATAAAAATAAGAGCATGATCAGGCTTCAGTTCTGTTACAACACTATCTGCAAATGGCGCCAGACTTATAGCGCCAGCTTTAACAACTGGCCAGGCAGGGCGTCTTTCGAGAATACCCGGCTCAGAAAGCAGAGCCTGGGTTCTTCTGGCAAATTCTTCCATGAGACTTTTCATGCTGCGGTATTGAACCTGATCCGTGTGAGGGTTGCATCTCATGGTCGAGATGACATGGCAATGACACAATCTAATTTTAAACTACTTTAGCTTTTTTTTCCAGTTGCTAAATGCAAATACGCGCATTCGAGCAACTTGCAGACTTTCATTTTTCAGAATAATTCATCATCTCACAAGTCAAAATTCCATGCTTTGAAGAACTTTGGCGCATTTTTATTTTTCAGATTTCAATTCTAAGCTGATGGCAAATTTGCAGAATTTTGCAGCATCTGATCATGAAGTAAAACTGTTGGGCAGTTGTCTTGAGGCTGGCCTTGAAATGCTATTCGCGCACAGCTGAGACTCGGCAAGTTGCCTGTTGTGTTATAATTGCAGGTATATTGATTCGGGGGTACTATGCCATGTCATGGGTCATTCTTTTAGTCGCCGGTATTTTTGAGGTGCTTTGGGCCACCGGTCTTAAACATTCAGAAGGTTTTTCGCGGTTGCTGCCTTCAATGTTTACCGTTATTACGTTGATTATGAGTTTTGTTTTGCTTTCAATTGCTTTAAAAGAACTGCCCGTCAGCGTGGCTTACCCGGTTTGGACCGGAATAGGGGCAGTCGGCACGGTGATGTCAGGAGTCATTATTTTAAACGAACCATTCGACTTCTATCGACTTCTCTGTATAACCTTGATTCTCTCTGGTATTACCGGTCTGCGACTTCTCAGCTGAAATAAAACACCCCGCACCAGAAAGATGCGGGGCGTCTTATCAAGCTGATATTTTAAAGAAAGACAACTTAAAATTGCTCAGCAGACTCCGATTGGCTGCATCAGCTGGGCGACTTCTGCTGCCAGGCCAGCTTTATCATAGTCTTCACCTTGAACGAAGACGCCAAACTCAGCGTTTTCAAAAATCAACTCTGATGACATTACCTTTTCGGTTCCGGCACCTTCAAGAAATGCCCAGCGCCGACCGGTGCGTCGACATAGCCAGATCCTTATGCCGTAAAATCTGGCCATTCGTTCAAGATTATATGTAGAGATCGCGTTCACCATTTTTGATCCTTTCATAATACTGCATGGTCAGGTCATAGAGCTTTTTGGAAAAAATTGTCGGGGTTTTCTTCTGTACTTCTTCGATTTCTTTTCTGATAACCGCTTCGCCAAGTTTTTTGGTCTCTTCACCTGCAAAATCGTCGAGCCATTCACGGTAAGTCAAAATCGCGTTAAGTTTGCAGAAGTGTTTTTCCTGGCCCTTTTTGAGCAGATCCATTATTTGATCGCCAGTGCGGCCACAACGATAACCTGCAGTACAAAAAGAAGTTATGACGCCGCGCTTGGCAAGATCACGTATCAATTCCTCAAGGGAACGGGTGTCACCGAGCATGAACTGCTGTTCGTCGATTTCCTGTTTGCCGGTGTTCTTTGCATAACCACCAATACCGATATTTGTCGAAGCATCAGTTTGGGTACAACCACAGAACATTACGTCATCACGGACTTCCTGGCGTTCCCGGGCAGTGATAATCATGCCTGTGTAAGGAACGGCAAGCCTGATAAGAGTTACAAGCTTTTTAAAATCTTCATCAGAAACCAGATACTTGTTATAAGTCGGGTCAGTTGGCAATGGTGAGCCGCTGGCAGGGTTGATGCGCGGGAAAGAAATAGTATGTGGGCCCACGCCAAAGCGGGTTTCGAGTTCGATGGCATGATAAAGCAGACCCATTACTTCAAAGCGCCAGTCATAAAGACCGAAAAGACAACCGATGGCAACGTCATCGATACCGGCTTCGTAAGCTCGATGATGCACATAAAGACGCCAGGGGTAATTCCCTTTGATTGTATTTGCCGGGTGCAGTTTTTTGTAAGTATCGTGGTGGTAGGTTTCTTGAAACACCTGATAGGTGCCTATTCCGACCTCATGAAGTTTGCGCAGATCGGCAACACTCATAGGCGCAGCGTTGATGTTAACCCGTCTTATCTCGCTATGGCCTTTGCGCGTTTTTACTTTAACCGAATAAATTTCCTTGATACTTGCGGCAATAAAGTCGGCATCAGTTTCTGGGTGTTCGCCGTAAACAGCTATGACACGCTTGTGACCGATTTTCCCGGCGATGGCTTCGGCTTCGTCGCGCACTTGAGCCAGGCTGAGCTTGGCACGCTTTTCTTTGTCGTTGTCGGCGCGAAAACCACAATATAGACAGTTGTTTACACAAAAATTCCCACAATAAATGGGAGCAAAAGTAATAATGCGGTTGTCATAGATTTTGTGCTTTACCTTGGCAGCCATTTCATACATTTCCTGCCAGAGTTGTGGGTCTCGCACCTGCATCAGGGTTGCAAGTTCCGTTGGATCAAGGGTTTTAACGCTGAGGGACTTGGCAAGAATTTCGCGAACCCGCTCTGCGCTTGGTTCAGTGCTTTCGTTAATCTGTTGCCAGATTTTTTCGTCATCAATGAAATCTTTGCCTTCGACGAGATACTTTTCGAATTCTTCGGGTTTAATAACATTGTTAACCCAGGCTGAAGTAGAAAGTTTGTCGTTAACCATGTGCATGAGAAGCCCCCTTCGGTGCTATATACGAGTAAGAACCGCCTTGACACTGACATCAGGGAGTTGGCCGATACGGCCGGTCATGGCACCGATTTCGTCATTTGTTCCGTCAACAATAAGCGAGATAACCGAAACGCCGCGTTCTTTATAGGGAATGCCCATGCGGCCTACCAGCAGGCTTGAAAACTGGTGTAGAATGTCATTAAACTCATGAACTGCTTTATCGGGACTTTTGAGTATGACCGCTACTACGCCTAACCGGCGTTCATTTGTGTTGGAAACAGACGATGAAGCCACTTTTTTCTCCTCGATGTCAGGCTTGCGCCCTTCAACTCAGAAATTTTTGTGAAAGCGAAAAGTTTCACAATCTATATTGATATTATACTATTTTCGTGGCAAATGCAACCCTGTTTTTGATTTTTTTAAGATTCAATCGGTGGGTAGGGCATAATATCAATTATCAGTTGGTCTGACCAGTAGAGTTTAGGCTCGACATGTAATATTCTAGCAGTCTGTCGGACTTTACGGTTTTTT
>DAOPYA010000215.1:0-4319 GCA_035352635.1 Candidatus Rifleibacterium sp. | reverse complement strand
GGTTCCCCCTGTTCTATCACCACAAGACCGTGGCGTTATCATGAGCGGCATCTTCACAACCGCTGATACCAGCAGTTCTATGGTGTCTAACTTCAAACCAGGGCCAAGAAGCCTTGGGTATGGCTGCAACAATTTTCTTTGGGGCAATGAAAGCTGCAAACACAGTTTCTGCAATTCTGCCAATACCAACCTTGATCCGACTTCATTTGTGCTCGACGGTCATAGCCTGGTTCCGGTAGCGGCAAGCCAGAACGCTGATGGCACCTGGAAATCGGATTATGCTGACCCGCCGGCTTACTGGGGCCTGCGCCTGCGCGAGTCCAATTACAATCTGGCCCGCGGTGTTAACCGCGTCGCTTCAATGACCAGTGACACCCCTCCGATCCCAACTGATCCGAATCTCATACCGGGCAGTGTCAGCTGGGTAGGTGGTCTGTCAGCAACCTGGAAATCAGAGCTTAAACGTGGTAATGAAGTCATTATAGATCGACAGATCAACACCACTATGGCAGTTCTGCCCCTTACCCAGATGCGCCAGTTGTTCCCGGTGCCTTCAGAACCGGGGAGCTACACACTCAGCCTCGACTTCAGGCGCACCTACCGCTATCAGATATACCAGGAAGTCTGGCGCCGCGTCGGTGGCACCCTTATCAAAGAAACCAAACCGGTTCCAAGGGTGATAAATATGCGCATCTGGTCTGATGCCCAGGTCCTGGTAACCGACAACACCCCCCCGGGTCGCTTTTATGTTAACCCCTTTGTCGATACAAGCAATGCCTCAATCAACCCGCTTGCCGAAGCGTATTTCATCAACAACAGCATTCTCTACGGCACAACTGGCGAAACCCTCTCAGAGACCATTTCGCCGCCTGCCGCCTGCCCCGACAAACTGGTCTTCGTGGTTGGCGATAACAACCCGCTTGCCAACAGCAGTTTCGGTAACCCCGGGCGCGATCCGTATCACACAGGGGTCTCAATTGTCGGCCCACGCCTCCACGTCAGCCACAAACTGTCGAACCAGATCGCGACCTTCTCTTACGATACCGAACATGGTGTGATGCCACCAGAAGTTCCGCCAGGAACCACCATGACTGCCGAGCAGTTAATGCTGCGCAACTGGTATTCTAGCGGTTCAGGTGCGGCCTTTAAGCTGACGAGCGCCACTATTTCGAGTGAATCAGAGTTTGACTCGCTTACCGGCACCAAAGGCATGTATAACAAGAGTTTTTCATACCGTGTTTATTCAATTCAAACGAGCGATCTGGCACACTTCAGCCGTGAACTGGCCAAAGACAAAAATAACCAATGGGGTTACAACGGCGACTGGAGCGGAAGAATGCACCCGCAACGCGCCAACAACCGCCCCGGATATAAAAACCTTGAATTCGGCCTCGCATGGCGCGAAGCCTGCTACACCTCAACAAACGATCTCTCTATACCGGCGCAGCGCAGCGGTCAAATCGTTGTCTGCGACAATGATCGCCCCAATGCCTTTATCAGCGCCAGCCAGGATAAATACGTCAACCAGAAGTTCCTGGCACCAAACAACATCGAAACCGGCACCGGTGCGATTCCACCGGCGTGGGTCAGGTTCTCGACTCCGGGCATGGCTGAAGCGAACTTTAACGGCCCCGAAGCCTGGAACAAAGATGATAATACCGCAGCCTTTGCCCCCGCTTTCCGCGCCAGTGTCGGCCCGGTTACCAGCCTGCTCTTCCCGACCGGCAATGAACTCGAAGTCGATGTTCCGGTGCGCTTCGATACCCTTCTCTCTGATAACTCCGGCACTGTTGCGACCCTCAGCTTCAAACTGACTGATAGTTCCAAAACCCTCGCTGACGGCATGTTTGGTGCAAGCTTGCCGTTGCAATACGTCTTCAGACAGCCAGGCCGCTACAAAATCGTTCTCGAGGTAAGAGACGATGCCCTTGGTTGGCCCGCCAATCCAACTGCCTATTCTTCAAACCCGCCGGCCGGGGTCACACCCAACGCCGGGCCAGCTTTCAATCTCCGTAAAATTGAAGCGGTTTTTGATGTAGTGCCGACCCGACTCGACTTCAGGGTCATTGAACGAAATCGTACCGGCCAGTAACCCGCTCAGACAGGAACAATCATGATCAAGCCGCTCTTGCGAAGACATTCTGGCATCAGCCTGGTGGAAATCATGCTTGCTTTCCTGATTCTGTGCACCGCCGCCTTCTCGGCGGCGGGGGTTATAAGCTTCGGGCACCGTGGCACCAACGTTGACTTCAGACAGGGTGAGGCGATGCAGATTCTAGTTGATCGCCTCAATAAGTTCTCTGCAATGCCATTTGCCAGCCTCAATTCGTTTCTGACTTCAGCCGGCACTAACGAGCAAAAATTCACTGACAGTCTCGAAGATATCGTTCTTGGCGACAGCGTCAAAATCGACAAGCATTCCTACCGCATCCACGCAACCCTCAAGCGCCAGGAAATTACCTTTGACTCACTGATGGAACTGAAATTTCCGAACCCGGCCTATCACCCGGCTTCCCCCTCGACGTGGCTTTTCAATGACCGCGCCGGCGAAACGTTCTCTGACGCGACTGCAGCGGTCATAAAGGTCACGGTGTCGGTCAAGCCAGTCGGCGGCCTGACCGATGAACGCGAAGTATCGGCAATCACCTTTATTGCCGACCTGGAGTCCTGAACCATGAAAAACAAGCTATCAATCTTTCACCAGAGATCAGGAATGGCAATCATGGTTGTTTTATCGATCGCTTCAATACTGCTGCTGCTGGGCGTTGCCTACCTGAAATCATTTTCGCAGTCCACCGTCACCGGAAAGCTTCAACTAGACCAGATCCAGGCCGATTTTTTCGCCAAGGGCATTCAGAATATTGCGCTGTACAAAATAAAAAGATACCCAGACTTCTTTTTGCGTGCTTATCGCTACATGATCTATCAAAAACGGTTGGCCGCCGGCGACACCGCTGTCGATTCACCGATTGAAACTCCAACAATTCCCCCCTTCGAGAAATTCACCGGAATTTACGCGGGTCACCCACGTGATATCCTGAATCACCTTCCTGACAGCGACGATAAGCAGACCGGCTTTACCGAACCACTGAAGATCGCCACCTGGTCAACCCAGTTCATGCTGCTTTCGGCCAATGACTTCAACCGCGGGTTCATCGAAATTGTGGTGAATCTTCAGCTTGAAGGCAAAACTACGGTCGGCACCTATCGTATGAGCCTTGACGCAAGTCAGACTGCAAGGTTGTGAACCAATGAATAACCGCAAGGCAATTACGCTCACCGAAATCCTGATAGCGACCGCAGTGTTTTCCATGTTTATGATCTCGGCCTTTGGCGTCTTCAGTTCAAGCCAGGCAAGCTTCGAAACCGGTTCATGGCGGTTACAGCGCCAAAAACAGGCACAGATCTTTTTGCTGCGCCTGAAAGAGATTCTGGAAAAGGCCAACCACGCCTACGAGGTCAGGCCAGATGGCAAAACCTCAAGGTTTGGCGCCGACCGACCCATATTCGTCAACGCAAACTGGCGCGAACAGGTCGCCTCAGCCAGCAACAATGCCGTATTATTTTTCTCGATTACCACCCCCTGTATACCCGCCATCACCGAGCTGGGGCAGGCTCAAAGACCCGGAATCTGGAAAGGCTGCGCTCTTGAATGCATCAACAACACGCTTAGATGCTATCAAACCGGGTTATGGGACAACATGCCCTCGGTAACCCCGGCTGAGGTTGGGTCTCCTGATCTGGCGAAATTTGTTTTCGGCAACACCACCGGCGACTTCTCGATAAGTCTTCAAGATGTTGGTGCAATTGGAGTATTTGTGCAACCAGCCACCAGTTCTGCTGATATCGGCAGACCAGAAATTTTCGTTACCGTCGAGGTTCTGCTTGATAAACCCCGCTCAAAAACGAGGGTTCAACTGACCGAGCGCATCACCGCCCGGGTTCACGACCGCACCCTCGCCGAAGTTACCACTTCCGCCAAAGGTGCTTATCCACTGAATTGAGGTCAAGCCTTGCGATTATTTATTTTTTTTGCGCTCCTGCTTGTCAGCCAAAATCTTGATGCCTGCACCATGGAACCCAACCAATGGCGGCAGGTTGAGAGCTTCTCTGCGGGTGATGACGTTGGTGTATATGCCTTGACCGATGCATTGTTTCAGTTCAAAGACAAGTTTAGTCGCGAAATGGCTGCCTGCGGCATGGCTACCGGGCCGGTTACCTGTATTTCGGCTCAGTATGAGACGCCACCAAAGGTGATCGATGAAGAATTCAAAAATCGTTTGCAGGAGGCACTCGAGGTCGTCTGGCCTGACGCCAGG
>DAOPYA010000214.1:0-4329 GCA_035352635.1 Candidatus Rifleibacterium sp. | reverse complement strand
GGTGATCTCCACAGATCCCCCTTACTACGACAACATAGCCTATGCAGATCTGTCAGATTTCTTTTACATCTGGCTTCGGAGAGCTCTTAAAGAAGTTTTTCCGGCACTGTTATCGACTATTGCTGTGCCGAAAAACGAAGAGTTGATTGCTGCTCCGCACCGGCAGGGGAGCAAGGCGAAAGCAGAGGCGTTTTTTCTTGATGGCATGACGAAAGCGATGCATAAAATTGTTGAACAGGCGCATCCAGAGGCTCCGGTCACAATTTATTATGCTTTTAAACAGTCTGACTCAGATTCCAGCAGTAATACAAGCTCGTCTGGCTGGGAAACTTTTCTCGGCGCGGTGCTAAAAGCTGGTTTTCAATTAACGGGAACCTGGCCGCTGAGAACAGAAATGGGTAATCGTATGATTGGTTCTGGGACCAATGCACTTGCCTCAAGCATTGTGCTGGTTTGCCGCAAAAGACCTGAAAATGCCATTACCATTTCACGCCGGGAGTTTCAGCGTCAGCTTAATATGGTATTACCTGCTGCGCTCGATGAAATGACAAGAGGTGTCGGGGACGATCAATCGCCAGTGGCGCCGGTCGATCTGTCGCAGGCGATTATCGGGCCCGGCATGGCGATATTTTCAAAGTATGCCGCTGTTCTCGAAGCCGATGGCTCGCCGATGTCGGTTAAAACGGCCTTGCAGCTGATCAACCGTTTTCTTGCCGAAGACGATTTCGACGCCGATACCCAGTTCTGTCTGCACTGGTTCGAACAGAACGGCTGGCGCGAAGGTCTGTTCGGCGAAGCAGATGTGCTGGCCCGCGCCAAATCAACCAGCGTCGAAGGCTTGAGTTCAGCTGGAGTGCTGTTCGGAGGTGGAGGTAAAGTTCGTCTTCGCCGCTGGAACGAGTATCCGACTGACTGGGATCCAACTACGGACAAACGTTTGCCGGTATGGGAGGCTCTGCACCAGTTGATCAGAGCTCTGCGTCAGCAGGGCGAAAGTGCTTCCGGAGTCCTGCTCGCTGCGCTTGGCGGCAAGGTCGATGCGGTAAGACAGCTGGCATATCGACTCTATACGCTTTGTGAACGCCAGGGCCAGGCCGAAGATGCCCGCGCCTACAACGAACTGATTACCAGCTGGAGCGGCATCGAGGCAGCTGCCGTCGAGGCTCCACGCAAACCCACTACCGGCAATCTCTTTGACTGACTCCACAATCAGATTTTGGGAGCTTACTCATGATGAAAAAAAACGATAAGATATACTTGATCGATTCTCTATTTGAACCGGAGAAACATCCAGAATGCTAAAATCTTTGAATTTAAAAAACTTTACAGTCTTTCGGTCAGCCAGTTTGACCTTTAGTGACAATGTGAATGTTTTTGTAGGCGAAAATGGCCTGGGAAAGACTCATCTACTCAAAATAATATATGGGGTTGCCAGTACATTGGCTACTGGTCAGAAAATCTCAAATACAGGTCCGACCAAAGCGTTTTTGCAAACTGCTTTGGCCACAAGTTTTAGAGAGGTATTCAAGCCGGATGCGTTGGGACGGCTTGTGAGAAGGCAGGCAGGGCGAAATCGCTGTGATGTAAGCGCAGTCTTTGAGAATTCTGCCTGGAATATTGGTTTTTCGCTTAATACTGCAACAAAGTCTGAAATACCTTTGGAGATTTCTCCTTCGCAATGGCTCGATAAAAGACCGGTATACCTCCCGACTCATGATTTAATGGGTTTGTATCCCGGATTTGTCTCTTTATACGAGTTGCATCGCCTTCCTGTGGAGTCTATCTGGCGGGATGTCTGTCTTTTATTGGGTTCCCCTCTGGCAAAAGGGCCGCGTGAAAAAATTGTGAAAAAGCTTCTTGAACCACTTGAAGAGATAATGGATGGAAAAATCGAACTTGATGGCGAAAGATTCTATTTAAAATCGAAGACCGGTCGAATTGAAATGAGCCTGGTGGCCGAAGGACACCGTAAGTTGGCTATGATTGCCAGGCTTATTGCCACTGGCAGTCTTCTGGATAAAGGATTGCTTTTATGGGACGAGCCGGAGGCAAATCTTAATCCTGTAATAATAAAAAAAGTTGCTAAGACAATATTGGAGCTTGCTTCACAAGGCTTACAAATCTTCATTGCTACGCACAGTCTTTTCTTATTGCGTGAGCTTGAGATTCTACAGCAGTCCGATGCTTTTAAAACTATTAAATTTCGCTGCTTTGGACTTCATAACACAGATGACGGGGTTGAGATTAAACAAGGTGAATCAATGGACGACATCGGGGATATTTCAGCGCTCGACGAAGAATTGATGCAATCAGAGCGTTATCTGAAACTCGGCTGATGAGGTAGATATGCAGAATAAGACATGTATACAGGAAGGTCGGCTTTTGTTCGAGTTTCCAGACGGTTGGGATGTTTCTAAATATGACCAGTGGTCGTTTTATAAAAACAGATTCAAAGATTGCTGTAATGGGAACAAAGGCGTTGATTTTCTTGCCTGTTCTTCAGATAACTGCCTGTGGTTGATAGAGGTCAAAGACTATCGTAGCGACCGCAGAACAAAGGAAATCTACTTGTGGGATGAAGTTGCCCTGAAAACAAGAGACACATTGGCTGGCCTTGTCGCAGCCAAAATGGCAACCGATCATTCTGAACATAGTTTGGCACAAAAATCACTAATGACTGAAAAAATTCGTGTTGTTCTTCATCTCGAACAGCCAGCAACGCATTCAAAACTGTTTCCCCGTGTTTTTGATCTAAGCAAAGTCAGACAAAAACTTCGCCAAATTCTTAAACCCATTGACGCTCACCCGATTGTTACAGATCTTCAAAATCCCAATATGGTTTGCTGGTCTGTGTCTTCCGTTTCTTGAATGAATTGAAATTCTAAGGGCAAAGAAACTATGAATATGAAACCATGGCGAGAAATAGCAATACCACATCAGGACGTTCTTGAAGGCACCTTTCAACAGGCTGAATTTGCTGCCGATATTACCGCTGTTCGCTCGGGCAAGGCTATGCGCGAGTATCAGGATGCTGTGGCCTTTTTTCAGAGAACATTCATTACCGAAGGCATGCGCCTGCTGCTCATTCAGGTTGCCCGCCGTCTCAACGGCAAGGGCGGCGAACCTGTCATACAACTGCAAACTGCTTTTGGTGGCGGTAAAACCCATACCATGCTTGCCGTCTATCATCTCGCTTCAAGATCCTGCCCTCTCACCGACCTTGCCGGAATCCCTCAAATTATTGAACAGGCCGGCCTTAAAGATATAAAGCATGCAAAAATCGCAGTTCTCGACGGCAACGCACATTCCCCTGGCCAACCTTGGAAACACGGGAAGCAGTCTATCAAAACGCTCTGGGGCGAACTCGCCTGGCAGCTTGGCGGCGAAGAGGGTTATGCCATGCTTAAGCAGGCAGATACGACAGGCACTTCCCCCGGCAAGGATATTCTCGTAGAGCTTCTTTCGAAATATGCTCCATGTGTCATTCTCATTGATGAACTGCTGGCATACATCAGGCAGTTCAACGATGCCATGCAGCTCAGCGGCGGCAGTTTTGACAGCAATATGTCATTTATTCAGGCCCTGACTGAATCCTGTAAGATTGTTCCGAATGCTATCACACTCGCTTCTTTGCCCGAATCAGAAGTTGAAGCCGGCAGCGACCGCGGCAGGTCTGCATTGCTAGCTCTCGAAAAAATCTTCGGGCGGGTTCAGGCAATCTGGAAACCAGTTGCCACAGAAGAATCTTTCGAAATCGTCAGAAGAAGACTGTTTGAACCAGTCAAGAACGAGGTGGCAAGAGAAGCCGTTTGTCGCAAATTCATCGAAACCTATGTGGCTGAAGGGGCTCGTCTGCCCGGCGAAACACAGGAATCGGAATACTTCGACCGCCTTATGCGAGCCTACCCGATACATCCCGAGGTTTTTGACCGGCTTTATGAAGACTGGTCGACCCTTGAGAATTTTCAGCGCACCAGAGGCGTTCTTAAGCTGATGGCAAAGATCATTTATCGTCTCTGGAAGAATGACAACCGCGACATGATGATTATGCCAGGCAGTCTGCCTTTGTATGACAACGAATCGCGCAACGAACTCCTTAATCATCTCGGCCCAGGCTGGGACCCCGTCATCGAAAAGGATGTTGACGGTGATCGGTCAGAGACTGCTGCTCTTGAAATGAAGGAAGCCAGATTCGGCACATTGAATGCCGCGCGCCGGGTGGCTCGCACCGTATTTCTGGGCAGTGCTCCTGCGTCGGTTTCTACCAGACCCGGAATTCGAGGCATCGACAAGGCCCGCATTCTGCTCGGCTGTCTTGAGCCCGGGCAG
>DAOPYA010000213.1:0-4362 GCA_035352635.1 Candidatus Rifleibacterium sp. | reverse complement strand
GCCCGGCAAAGGGATAAACCCTGTTTTCGCTGAATATCGCCTGCTTGCGCTGATATAGCGTAGCAACACGGTTGGTGTGATCGGTGATATCGAGGTCACTGTCTTCGTTTCGGTCGTAGATGCGGCCGTTGCAGCGATGAACCTGTGAGCTTTCGGGCACGTAGATGCGCAGAACGAGCTTGTCTTCGAGCGTTATTTCATCGACTGAAAGATAGGCCGGAGGGCTGATTTTTTGCGGGTTGTTGATGGCCGTAATGAAATCTTTTTTCGTCTGGGCAGCGTGCTGCGGGTCGATGCCCTTGATTTCACCTTTGTCGCTGATGCCGACCAGTATTGTGCCGCCGATCCGGTTCATAAAAGCGCAGGCGGTTTCGAAAACATCACGGTTCAGCCTGGTTCTGGCTTCTTTGAATTCCAGCTCCAGACCTTCGCCCTGCTTGATCAGCTGCAGTATTTTCTCGCTGCTCGACATCATATCTTCAATCTAATACAGTTCAATTCAAGATGCAAAACATACAGGGTTCGGTCTTTCAAGTTTGCTTGACGGTTGTTTGACAGAATTGTCGTTTTTGAGGCGAGCTGAATAATAAAACTCTCTTCTAAAGCGGTTTTTATTGGGTGCTGTTTGTTTGATGGTTGTTTGATGTTAAGCTTAAGTTTGCCTGATATGCTTTTATGCCGATGAGCTTTTCGTTAAAAAAGGATGCAAGATTCGGATGAACCGTTAATAATTTATCTGATCAGGAGAAAAATCTATGACTCGACGAGAGCAGATCAAAAAAGAAATAGACGAGATCAGCGACGACTATCTCGAAACTTTACATCGAATAATTGTGGCATTGAAATCTGACCCTGGTGCAACCAGCCAGCCCGAATTCAAATTCAAGGGCAACCCTCTGAAAAACAGCGTCGTATTTGAAAACGACCTGGTTTCACCTGTTAACAAAACATGGGATGCTGATCGGTGATCTGGTAACTAAGGACAGCAAAATTTCGAGCTGCGGTTTTGTAAGAACCATCTGGGACTGAAACTTTTTTTTGTTGGCAAAATTGCCCGAGCCGATTTTCAACGTTGGCAGACTCATTTAACCCTGTTAAAATCTTGCAACAGCCAGATAACTGTTATATTGTTCTATAGAAACAACTGCCACGCTGTTTGTTGCGGCAGGTAAAATGAATCGAGAGGCTGTGCATAAAAGATGATAGCTGAATTTAACCAGTATTCGAGCCAGAGCGTGACAGCATGAGTAAAAACCAACTCTCTGAACGCTACATCTGCACAAAATTGATCGCTCCGACACTTGAGCAAACCATTAAATCAGAGCTGAACGCCTGCCTGGGAGACAAGGCATGAGTGAAAAACCTGTATCTCTGACTGCAGCACCAGAAGGTTACAGCGACTGGCTGGCAGATCTGAAGAATCGCATTCATTCTGCGCAACAGCGGGCATCGCTGGCGGTTAATCGCGAACTGGTAACGCTATACTGGCAGATCGGCCATGAAATTCTGGAGCGTCAGGCCAGACAGGGTTGGGGAGCTAAAGTCATCGACCACCTTTCACACGACCTGCGTAAAGCTTTCCCTGACATGAAAGGGTTTTCTCGCGCAAATCTCATGTATATGCGTGCCTTCGCCGATGCCTGGCCGGACGAACAAATTGTCCAACAGGCTGTTGGACAATTACCATGGGGACACAACCTCGTTTTACTGGCCAAACTCAAAGAGCGCGAAGAACGCCTGGCGTATGCTCAAAAAGCCATTGAAAATAACTGGTCCCGCAATGTGCTGGTAATGCAGATAGAGACCCGTCTTCTGGAACGAAGTGGCAAGGCGGTCACCAACTTCGAGCAGCGTCTGCCCAGTCCGCAATCAGACCTGGCTCGGGAATCCCTTAAAGATCCTTACCGTTTTGATTTTCTTGGCTTGACCGAAGAAGCACATGAGCGAGCTGTTGAATTGGCTTTAATGCAGCATGTTACGCAGTTTCTGCTGGAACTTGGCTCGGGTTTCGCTTTTGTCGGCCGTCAGGTGCTCATTGATGTCGGTGGCGACGAGTTTTTCATTGACCTGCTTTTCTACCATCTGAAGTTACGTTGTTATGTGGTGATCGAACTCAAGGGCGGAAAATTCAAGCCTGAGCACCTGGGTCAGCTTGGTTTCTATCTCACCGCAATCGATGCTCAGGTTAAAGGCGAGCATGACAACCCGACGATCGGGCTGCTGCTGTGCAAGAGCAAAAACAAGGTGGTAGCCGAATATGCTCTGCGTGACAATGCCAGGCCACTTGGTATTGCAGAATACAAGCTGCTTGAATCAATGCCTGAGCCTTTAAAAACCAGTCTGCCCAGCATCGAGCAGATCGAAAAGGAACTGGAGGACAAGCATGAATAAGCAGACTTCCAGACTGCTTGAGCAGCATTTTGACACGGCCTTTGATACCCCTGACGGTATAAAAAAGCTGCGCGAGCTGAGTTCTAACCATTTCCATGCAGGGCAAGCTCGAAAAGTGTATCGCCGACACCAGCGAGAGCCTCACCGCCTTACTCAATGCCACAATGTCGAAGGTTTGAAATTTTGATGAGTTATTTGATGGTTGTTTGACAGAACCGTAGCAAAGTAACAGCAGCAACGGTCGTAAGCTTAAACAGGCAGCGACTGTGGGCGTTGACAATTCTGCCGGTTCGGCTATACTTGGTTTGACGTTATTAAACCAGAACGGCTTTTGAGAGATCAAAATAAGAGGCGATTTCCGGCGATGTTGACAAAATGTTGACAAAAACGCCGCTCCACAAAAAGAGAACCAGCACACAAACGACTTTTGCGCTAACTTCCTTACCCCATTTCCCGCTTTGAATCAAAGAATCCGTCTAAAAATCGACGGATTCTTTTGTTTTAGAGCAGGAAAACGGAGTTTCACCACTTTGGAGTTCGTAAGATTTTGTATTCACCGCAAGAGTGCGCAATTTCGTTTAGATAAAGATTTTGCGGGTAGTGTAAAGAATGACAAAGAGGTCAAAAAGCAAGAAGTCATGATTTTGCTCAGGGGGGCAAAGAGACTTTACATTTTTTGTGGCAGTAGAGTATCCTTAAAGCATGGGCAAGCAGAACTTGTTGCATGTAAGAGAGGCTGCTTGACGTAGTATGGCCGTTTTGTATCTTATATTGTAGATACAATGATCAGGAGAAAAACAATGGCAGGAAAGAGTGGTTCAAAAAGCAAAGAACAGAAGACGCTAGCAGATTATAAATTCGATACCTCTTCTTATGTGATTCTCTCTTCGAGCGTTAGACGCGATGCTGATAGTGGCCGCCTGGTAAAGGTTAAAAAAGCTGCAGCAAAGTCTTCCTGATAGAAATTCTGCATGCCAAATATAGCGATTATATGGGATTTTGACGGAACGTTGACTCCGAAAGATTCAACGACGATTACTGTAGAAACTATTGAACCCCAAAAGATTGGCAGCGAGTTCTGGAGTGTTATTAAAGACCTCCGAGGCGACCAGGTTCAGGAAGAATGGAAGCATATCCTCGCAATGGATGCTCCGATCTGGATGTATTCACTATCTAGGTTGGCTTCGACAAAAAAGATTCCGCTGAATAAAGAATTTTTTGAAAAATTCGTTTTGCCGAAGATAGAACTTTTCCCCAAGGTAAAAGATTTTCTTCTTCAAGTTAAGAAATTACAGAACGAAAAAGCATTTTCCAAATCGAAAATTGAAATCAACCATTTTATTGTATCAGCTGGACTGAAAGATCTGATCGAACTGGTTTTCCCTCCTGGGTTGATCACATTTACCTATGGCTGCCGCTTTACTGTTGCCGCCCTGTCAGGTCACGAAGATGAACCAGAAAGCATACCGGTTTTTTGTATGGATGAAACAGCCAAAACCAGGGCGATTTTTGAAATTTCAAAAGGCTCTTTTAAAGACCAGAAGCAAGATGTCAACTCAATGGTTAAAGACAAGTGGGCCGAATTTTCTGACATGATTTATATTGGAGATGGTGATACTGACATCCCGGCTCTTGCCTTGACAAGAGAAAGAGGCGGCCTCGGCATAGTTGTTTACGATTCAAATAAAAAGCCAGATGAGCTTAAGAATAAGCTGGCCAATATTAAAGCCGGGAAAAGAGCAGATTTGATTACCAAGGCAGATTTTTCTTTGAAAGGTGAGCTCTTTCAATACATTACTGCTAGATGTCATCAGATTCGTCAGCGTTATGAGGCTGCTGCCCAATAAAAATAAACGTGGGCACCGCCGTAGGCTTTGCCGTAGCGCATCATTTTGCGCATGCCAGAACCAAGCTGGTTGGACTGGTAAAATAAAAGTGGACACCTGATTAAGATAGATTAAATTCAGTCGC
>DAOPYA010000212.1:0-4510 GCA_035352635.1 Candidatus Rifleibacterium sp. | reverse complement strand
CCTGATCAGCAAGCTTCCCGACGGCGTAAACACCCGCATTTACGAGCGGGGCAGCAACATTTCTGCGGGTCAGCGGCAGTTGATCGCCTTTTCACGGGCGCTGGCCACAGAACCCGAAATTCTCATTCTCGACGAGGCAACTTCATCGGTCGATTCAGAAACCGAAGCGATCATTCAGCAGGCGGTGCAGCGCCTGACCAGCCAGCGAACCAGCCTGATAATCGCGCACCGCCTTTCCACCATAAAAAACTGCGATCGCATTCTGGTGCTGCATAATGGGCGACTTGTCGAACAGGGCACCCACGAAGAACTGCTGAATGCCCGTGGTCATTACCACAAGCTCTACGAACTGCAGTTCGCAAAGCCTGATTCTGCCGTAAAGCAAGAGTAATTGATAAGAAAAACCTCTGCGCTTAAGGGCTTCAGACTTGCTTTGCAGCCTCAATGAGCTTTTGGAAAACGATGCCTGCAATTGATTTTTCAGCATAGTTTATTATGAACTTTGTGTTAGAATTGCTGACATGCGCCAACAAACCTTTTCGAGCATTGAATTAAGGATAGAAGACCATGTCTGATGAACATATTGCAGAAGAAAAAAACAAGGCCCGGCCGCAGCCGAACAACCCCTTGCACGGGGTCACTCTCGAAATGATGCTGACGGCGCTCCGTGATCGCTTCAGCTGGAAAGAATTGAATCAGAAGGTTGAACTGAATTGTTTTTTCAGCCACCCAAGCATCAAATCAAGCCTGACCTTTCTTCGCAAAAACGCCTGGGCCAGAAAAAAGGTCGAAAACCTCTACCTGCAGCTCATAGCCACCCCCGAAACCCCCGAAAGCATGATAACCCCAGAAAAAAAATGATGAAAAATACCAATACGAAGAGGGTATTACAATGCAAGAACCAGAAAGATCTTTTATGGAAAGTGAAGCATCGGGCGGAGCGACAGTAAGTGAAAACAAATCTGCCCTCAGCATAACTGCAGACCCCACCTTTTTTGAGGCGATCGAAATTGATGTTCCTGAAATCCCACCGGGCGATTCATTTGAATTTAAGGAGCCCAAGCTTAAAATTTCCGCCGATTTTCTTCTGCAACTGAAAGAGCGAATCAAAGCCAAAGTTTCCATCAAATCCTTTGTTGCAGCCGACTTAACACCATTTGAAGGCAACAGCAAAGTCTCATTAATCTGAAAAGCTGCGACACTCGTTGATTCACTATTTAATTAACATACAATGTTAATTAAATTGACAAAATGATCATGAAGATTTATTTTAATAACAGGAAGCTGGAAAAAATATGCTCTGATCAAAAACAAGGGATCAGAGAGCTTGGTGATCAATGTGCAAAGAAATTACGCCAGAGATTGATCGAGCTTGGTGCCGCAAATAATCTGAGTGATATTTCCAGGTTCCCTCCGGCAAGGTGCCATGAATTAACCGGCGATCGAAAGGGCTCTTTTTCTGTCGATCTGCAGCACCCGTATCGACTGATCTTCAAACCTCTGGGTGACCCCGTGCCTGAGCTTGCGACAGGCGGCCTTGATTTAAAAGAAATCTGCGAAGTTCTGATTACTGAAATCGCAGATACACATTAGGAGTCGATCATGGCAAAGAAGCTTTTTGAATTTTCGCCTGACTATGCTGTAATTCCGGGTGAGAGCCTGAAAGAGTTTCTGGAGTTTTCAGGTATGTCTCTGAAAGAATTTTCGTTAAGAACCGGGCTCACTCAGCAATCAATCATCAGAATAATCAAAGGCGAACAGCCCATTACTCCCGACACAGCCAATAGATTTGAGCTTGTAACCGGAACTCCGGCCAGATTCTGGAACAACCTTGAATCACAGTATCAGGAACAGCTGGCTAAATTGCGTGAGAAAGAACGCCTTGAAGGTGAAGTTGAGTGGCTGAAAATGATTCCATTCAAGGAACTGGTGCTGCGCAAGCTGGTTCAACCGTCAACAGAAACCTTTTCCAGGGTTAGAGAATGTCTCAAATTTTTTGGGGTCAGTGATGTGAGCGGCTGGCACGAAATCTGGCAAAGCCCCGAGGTCGCCCCGCGCCGTTCGAACTGCTTTGACACCAACCCCGGTGCGGCAGCAACCTGGATCAGAATTGGCGAGCTGCAGGCGGCAAAAATCAGTTGCCGGGCCTTTGACAAGAGTAGATTCAGAGAAGTCCTGAACAAAATCAGAACCCTGACAAGAGAAGAGCCGGCGGTTTTTGTGCCTGAAATGATGGCTCTGTGCGCCGAATGCGGCGTTGCTCTGGCTTTGGCAAAAGAATTTCCCAAAGTGCCATGGTCAGGCGCCAGTCGCTGGCTTTCGCCGGAAAAAGCGATGATCCTGCTTAATCTGCGCGGAAAAAGCAACGATCTCTTCTGGTTCTCGTTCTTTCACGAAGCCGGGCACATTCTTAATGACAGTAAAAAAGATCTGTTCATTAATTCAGGCGATAAAACCGACCCAATTGAGGTCAGGGCCGATAAATTCGCCGCCGGAATGCTGATTCCTGAAAAATATAACGCCAGAATCAACAGATTAAAGTCGATTGCCGAGATCCATGCAATCGCCAAAGAACTCGAAATTTCCCCCGGCATCGTAGTCGGCCGCTTCCAGTTTCTGACCCGGAAGTTCAAACTGTTCAATTCCCTGAAAACCCGATTGATCTGGTCTTAGATCACCCGAATGCAAAGAAATTGACGCCTTGACAGCCCGAAAAAGCCACAAACAGAACAAAACCACTTCCAAAGCCTGAAACACAGCTAATATCGCCAGCCTGGCCAATACAGCCGAAACGCCTTTTAATCGCAGATAAACAGCAGAACCAGGCTTTGCCGGGCACTATTCGCGCAACGAGGTGTCTTTGCTTATTTTTTGCAATATTTCTGGTTGATATGACCGAAACCGGTTAAAATAAGGTTAAATTAAGAATACAACGGCGCGAACGGCGTGGAAATGGCGGGCAAATTTTGAGATATCCTGAATATATGCTCCTTGGGATTGCGTTTATTATACTCGGTGGTTTTATTGCTTATATGTGGTTCAAGGTGCGGCGAAAAATCAGTAATATGGTTAATACCCCGACTTCACCGATCGGCACTCTTTTAAAAAGCCAGTCTTCGCAGGGCCGTATTGTCGAGATCAAGGGGCGTCTGGTTGCCGGCAACGCCCTGCTAAAGGCTCCATACACAGATCGGAATTGCGTCTTCTTTCATTCAGTGAGCAAAGACAAGCTCAAAGAAGTGTTCAGCAACAGCAAAGGCCAGAAACGCTCAAGAATAACCCATAACGTTACCGAAGATATTATCAGCTCTGAACTATTTTACGTTGAAGATAATACCGGCCGCATTGCCATTGACCCTCAGGGTTTTCAGATCGAGGCGCAGACCGTAATGAACAAAGAACGGCCGACCGACAACAATCCAGGCAAAGGCCTCTTTGGCATTTTTCAGCCTGATTACGGCACTTACTGTGTTGCTGTCATCAAAGAAGAAAAAATTCTGCCAGAAAAGCACCCGGTCTACGTTATCGGCGAATTGTTCCACAGCCCGCAAGGTCCGTTTATCAGCGCTCCGACCGCTAAAAGTTCCACCGCTTTTTTATCGCTCAAGACCGAAGAAACCCTGCTTGCCGAAAGTCGGCGCGAACAGCTCTATTACCTTCTCGCCTGGCTGCTCGTTATGACAATCAGTTTTGTGCTGATCGCCATGTCTAAATAAATCGCCTCACCACCGCTGCCATCAACCAACCTATTTAAGTTCAATTTCTTTGCCGGCGATTTTTATTGGTTCGGCCCCGACAAATTCTGAAATGTTCAATGCCAGCAGGCCGCGAGCCTTGAGGGTGGCGAGATCATAATGGTAAAGCCGACCTGCCGGGCTGTCTTCGTAATCTTCCGGCAGGCATTCGATGATTTCAGGGGTTTTGGAGCACAACAGCAGCAGATCGCCGAGTGAATGAACGTGGCGGCGCGCAATTTCGAACACCTGTGGAATCATGGCCTGCATGGCAATATGACGATCACTGTAGCCAAACCTATGTGCATACAGCGCCTTAAGCGAGCTCATAAGTCTGTCAAGATCTTTTTCAAAACGCAGCAAGGGCAATGCAAAGCTGCAAAGTTCCTGATATTGGCCCAGTCGGCCAGGCAAAGTCGCAGGGTCTATTTTTAAGGCTTTCTTTGCCTTTTGTTCGGCTTCTTTCGCAAGGTCTCTGCTAAAATCGACCCTCATGCTGCCACCAGTCCCGCTGCGGCCGGTTACGACTGAGTCAGATGTAAACCAGCTGGTGCGAGTGCCACTTAAATCATTTTCATAAAGCCGGTAACTGGGTGGATCAGCTGAAGGATCCCATGAAAGCTGCCAATTGCTCTCGCGGTCACCACCCTCAAGCATATAACCGGCCTTAATACTTGCGATAAGCGCAAACTCTGCACCTTTCGCTTTTTTGCCAGCAGGAGACTTGTCATAATCTTCCTTGGCATCTGGATTGATAGCGATGGCCGACTCTAAAT
>DAOPYA010000211.1:0-4512 GCA_035352635.1 Candidatus Rifleibacterium sp. | reverse complement strand
TCTTCAAGATTAAGACTGTTGGCTGACACAGAATTGTGGCCACCAATGAATGAGCCTGTGCCGGTTGCGGCATAGGAACGACCGAATCTGACCGGGAGCAGCGCGGCACTTTTGCCAAACGCGGCGGTTTTGTTGGCGAATCCCCACAGGCCATTATTGAGCGAGGGGTCATCGATGGCCAATGCGAGGCAGAAGTTGACGAATACCTCAGCGAAGCTTGTACCGGCGTGTGAAATTAATGTTTCAAGACCATCGATACCTTTGGGAACGGTTCGGATAAGTTCACGGGTGAACTGCTGCTGCATAGATGCCGATGACCCGCCGTATTTTTCGACCAGGTAGGCAACAAACATAAATGAAGCGCCGTATTGTCTGAAGAGTGATTCTTCCTGAAACCAGCTGGCGCGGGCGTTGCTGAGCAAATTAACTGAGGGGTTCTCGAGAAACCTCTCAAAATGAGGTGATGGCGGCAACCTTGCCGGGTTGTCACCGATTTCTCCAGAAAAAACATACTCAGAAAACATCGAAAAGCCTTCATCAAGCCAACGGTCCTGGTCAAGACTGCCGTTGTCATGCTGAATCGAGAAGTTAACCATGTGCTGAAACTCGTGAGCAAGGGTTCGGTAAAAAGTATTAGATTTGTCGTCAGTGTTTCCGGGGTCTCCCTGCATGATATCCATGAAAAAAACGGGTTTCTGGTTACCAAACAGGCCCTCAAGATCGCGATGATCAAAGTAGCCGGCGACATAACCTTCGTCGAATGAATCGCGAATATCGACAAGAAAGATGTAGATTCGGTCATCGGGAAGATTGAAAATTTTGGGAATCACAGGCTGGCCGAACCAGCGCCCGACTGACGGAAAAACTTTTTCGTCGAAACCGCGAACAATGCGTGCGAAGATTTCGGCTGAATCTTTGCCATAAGCACTTTCGCTGCCGCGTTCGACAAAGAGGTTGCAATGGGTTCCCCGGGCAACAAAGCGCCCTGGGCGGTATTCATAACCACCGGCCGAAAAATTGTAAACCTGGAAGCCGACCTGAGAGACACCTGGCACCAGTTGCTGTGACAAGGCAGATGCACGCAACTGGCTGCGGTAAGCGGCATCACCGGCCAGTCTTGTTTGTAGTTGCCTGTCGAGTTCAGCCTTGCGGGCACGCAGACGAAAAGTGCCGTCTACAGGCAGTCTGGCTGCATCGGCAGTGGCTGAAATCAGCACCCCAGCAGTCAGCAGCAGCAACAAAAGCAACAACCTGCTTCTGGTTATGATCAGGCCCTTCTTTTTCGGTCGATATCGAACACTGCCACGGTAATATCGTCTTTAACGGCAGCGGGGGAGTTTTCGACCATTTGGGCAATTTCTTTAACGATTTCTTCAGGTAGTTTGGCGGCCCGGGCTATAAAAAAATCTTTGAGGTAGAGGTAGCCGTCTTCACAGTTGGCCCAGGCCTCAAAGAAGTCAACCAGGCCATCTGAATAGAAGAGTATTTTGTCGCCATCGGCAACATCAATTTCGCTATTGCCGTAGATGCTTTCGTTAAAGATGCCAAGAAGGGTTCCGGTTGATGGCAACTCAGTCAGGGTCGCCGAAGATGACGAGTAATGCAGTGGAAAGTCATGCCCGGCGCTGCAATAGTTGAACTTCATGGTTTCAAGGTTAAAAACTCCCCAGAGAGCTGTTGAATTAAAGCGTGACCCGGCCCCCAGAAACTCTTTAAGGGCAATGTTGACTCTGCCCATCAATGCGCCTGGTTCGATTTCTAGAGCAGTTCTCTCGTTGAACAGACAGACGACCACAGCCATGACGAGAGCGGCCGGCACGCCTTTACCGCAGACATCGCCAATCAGAATACCGAGAATATCAGGGTTATCGCCTTCAATGTATCTGAGAAAATCGCCACCGATAAACCTGGCCGGCTTAAGATACGAGGCGACTTCAAGACCCGGAACCCTGATCTTCTGGCGGGGCATGGCGCCGTCTTGAACGATGCGGGCCATTTCGAGTTCGCGTTGAATCTGGGCCTGGCGGCGTGCCAGTTCTTCGGCATGAAACCCAAGTTCTTTGTGCAGGCGGTAATTATGCAGGCAGATGGAAATCTGGTCAGACAGGATATCGAGTCTAAAAGAATCTTCTGAGGAAAGTTCGGCGTCATGGGCATGGCGACCGACCAGCAGGCAGCCATAGAAAATATTATTTCTTTCGAGGGCTGAGCCGGCCAGCGCCCCTTTGAATTCATAGGTTTTAAAAGCATATTCAAGAAGTTTAAGCGACAGCTTCATGCTGTCAGAGGCGTGATCGGTCGAGATATCGTCAAAATCCACCGGTTTGAAGTGCTCAAGACCAATGCCAGCCGCCTCGACAGCCATAAACACATCTTTTTCAAAATCCATGAGAAACAGCACCGCCCAGTCAAATCTGCCAAGCTCAATGACCGTCTGAAGAATGCGGCTGAATGGTCGCTCGCTTTGCAGCAGCTGCATATCGTCGAGTGCGTGCGCCTGCTCGTAAAAATTGCAGACTTCCTGAAGCAGATCACGTTGCTGCAGATGCCTTCTGATGCTGAGAAAGAAAATGCCGAGCAGCACGAAAACCGCCAGCAACGCGAGGTCTGATTCCCGGCCCAGGGCGGCGAGAATGGCAATGCCAAGCAACCAGAGCAGGTAGAACGACATTGCCTTTGGCGGATGCGACGATCCCTGATTGTTGTCTGCCAAGATTATCTCTCCGGGGGTTCAGCTATGGTGCTCGTTTCAGTACAGGGTCTATTCTTCAAATTTAACCGAATCGCCCCATTCGGCGAGCGCCACAAAAAGTTTTTTAGGGCTTCGGGCGTCGAGGTAGAAGCGAGGGTCTTTATCAAGGTAATTTTTAAGGCGCTGACGAATTTTGAAGAGCAGGTCTTTGGTAAAAACGTTTTTTAGCTCAAAGCTTGCGGTCAGGGGTGCCGAGAAGCGGCGCCAGATTTCTGAGAGGCTCTGGGGTTTGCCGCGCTTTCGCAGATTTTTGTAGGTACGGTCGAGCATCGCCTCAAATAATTCAGCGCCATTGTAGGCATAAAAATAGGCAACCGGGGGCAAGAACCCGAACTGGCTGATAATGTTGCGGGCTTTTCTGACGAGTCGCTCGCCTTCGCTTTGCAGGCCCACCACTTCGGATCTCAGGATACGCAGCAGCATCAGATCTATGTCTTTGCGGTTGAGGGTATCGATGAGAGTCTTGTCATTCGGAAAAAATTTTTGAAGAATGGGTCGGACAGTTTCGATAGTCTCAACGCTGAGGAATTGCAGGTTGCGGCCATAGGTCTCGGGGTTTTTGCTTTTCATTTCCCCAAGGATCTTTTCGAACTGAAGAATAAACTCAAACTTGGTATCGAATGGCAAAGGCTTAACCCTGTCTAAAATAAACTTTTATTTATTTTAGACAGGTTGGGGCAATTTAATCAAGTTAAATCTGAAAAATTATCGGCGTCAGCCATATCTTCGGGGCAATTCAGATCAAGCGAAGGCAGGGCTGATTCGCCCGACATGTGCAAAAATCCTTTGCGGATATAGACCAGAAAGCCCAGCAGGGCAACGGAATACCAGCCCACAATCATAGAGCATACAGCTTTCATAATCGCTCTCCTTTGTCACAGAACATCTTTCGGCAGAAGGTGATAATTTATTAATGAAATGGAGCTTTTTATTCAAGGTAATAATTGCAACTGTCGATACCCTGAAATAGATGAGACTATACCAACTGCTGATAATTATTATGCTGGCCTGGGCGATGCCGTTGCAGGCCGCCGACTGCCCGGCATGCCATGCAACCGACCTGGCGGGTCTGGCGATGATCTGCCCGGAGTGCGGTGTAAATCTTCACGACCCGGTTTTAAAAATTCAGAATCAGCAGCAGGCGTCACTGCGTATCAGGCTGCTCTACACTGGTGATCGACCCGAGCGTCTGCCAGCCTACGGCAAGCTCTATATTAACGGTACCTACCGCGGCAACATTGACCTTAAAGAAAGAGAAGAACGTGGCAAAGAATTTGACGTCACCTGGAGCGACGGGTTGGGGAAAGAGTACACCGCTGTCTACGAGAGGATTTTTGACCAGGTGGCGCCCGGGGTATTGAAAATCGAAGTTGAAATGAAATTCGACAGGCTTTATGGAGCCGGCCGCAGCTACAAGCGGGTTGTTTTTCCGTATGTCGGCTTTAAGGGCGGCGAAAAGACTTCGGTTGAGCACTATTTTAACTGCGCCGCAACTTTTAACCGCTATAAACCAGGCAAGCGCCAGCCGATCCCGATTCTTTCCGACACCAAAATTCAGGGTGCCAGCGGCACCGTAGCCCTCAACATCGGCCTTTTCGAGTAACAGGGCCACGCAGTCTGCTAAGCTAAAAACGAGCGGCTGCAACTTTGTCGGGGTTTAAGGCAAAATAAAGGGCAAACGAAAACTTTTTTCTCTCCAACAGCGGTATTACGGCATGTCAGTCGTTGCAACGCTCTGCGATCTTCGCACCCTCATAGTT
>DAOPYA010000210.1:0-4525 GCA_035352635.1 Candidatus Rifleibacterium sp. | reverse complement strand
TATGACCGTAGTAGTGTTGGCGGTCGGTGATGAATAGAAGAATGCCGGATCAGAACGCCAGTTGCTGCGCCTTTCAAGGTCGTAAACCGACACCCAGCCGCAAACAGGTTGCGCCCCACGCCCGCGGCCCATGTGCAGCACTTTGGCTTCAGCAACCACAACATCTATGACCCAGATTGGTTCGCCCCGATTCAAACGCTGGTTGTCAATCAACAGGTAAGGGGCGGTAACTACATAATTCGCCGCAGTCCGCAGCAGTCTTTTTTCCATTTCTTCAACGCGTGAGATTGAAGACAGGCTTCCGCGGCCGGTCAGCAAGGTGTCAATCATTTCGTTAACAGACGAAAGCACGAATAACGCCCGGTCTTTCTCGGCCATCGAACGAACCCGGTCAGAACCGTATTCAGTGCCCTTCCAGGCGCTGAGATAATCTTCAACCGCCTGCATCTTCTTCATGTGCAGGTCATGTAGTTTGCGCCGGTAAGAGCCGAAATAGCGGTAATCAGATTCGAGACGGGCCAGACGGGTTTCGTTCTGCTGGCGAAGTTCGCGAACCTGGCGCTGGGCTGTGCCATATCCCGAACTGGAAAGCTGCAGTTCCATCTGGTTGATATAGTCGTAATCTGCCAGCGAAGCATCATCGCCTGACAAACCAGCGACTGGCACGACCGGCACAGTGACGACCGGGGTAACGGCTGCGGGTTTTGGCGTATTATCAACCGGCAGTGGTTGCGCTGGTTGAAAAGAACCGGCCGAGGCCTTGCCGCAGGCCGGGCAGAAGTTGGCCGCATCAGGCATTTGTTTGCCACAGTTGTGGCAGAAAGCTGCAAACGCCGGCAGAACAGTAACCATAAGCATTGCCAGCAGAATAAACAACGTTTTTTTCATATATAGTTTCCTTTGTTGCATCCTTAGACCAGCCACGACCGGCTAACCCCGTGGGCGAAGTTATAACGTCGCAGGTCAGATATAAATATCTCATAAAACGCCCGCAATCGGTAGCCACCGCCGGTTAATTTTTGTTAAGCCGCTTTACGAAAAACAGTTGCTGACCTGACAATGCGCCCGCCAGGCGAATTGCCGATTGAACCCGCGTCAAAGGGTTGCGCACCCGTGGGATGATCATTATAATCAAAAGATAATCAAACCTACAGGATATAATATGCGAAAAAGCCTGATAATACTGGCTCTGAATATGGTTTTAGCGGCGGTGGTGCTTAATGCTGCCGAGATCAGCAAAGAAGAGTTCAACCGCTTGCGCGACGTTGAAAAAACGCTACGTTCGCAGATCAGCGAGATGGAAACCCAGCTCAAACCATCTGCCAGCTTAAAAAATTACACAAAAGAATATCAGGCAGCTGTTCCAAAAGCCTCACCACAGCCCCTGACCGACGCCGAAATGGCAAAAATTCTGGCAGGCGCCCGCTATGTTCTGCTGGGCGACGAGCATACCACCGCACGGTCACAGGCCAATACGGTGCTCGTGCTCAATATGATGCGGGCGGCCAAAGAACCGCTGACTCTGGTCATTGAGTGGGTTGACATCAGCTTTCAAAAAGAAATCGACGCATTTCTGGCCGGCAAACTCACCCTCGATGCCCTGCAGGGCAAAATCAGCTTTGCAAAACTCTGGGGCTTCTCCTGGAAGGACTACGCCAGAATCCTCGCGGCCGCGAAGCGACTGAAAGTTCAGGTGCTGCTGACCGAACGTCTCAAGAGCACTCATTCTCTTGCCGACCGTGACACATTCATTACCACTACGATTGCTGCCCATTCCAAAACCTGCCCCGGCATGCGTTATCTCGTGGTTTATGGCGATTATCATATTCTTGGTGCCGGCCATCTTGCTGACAAAATGGCTAAAGCCGG
Source organism: Candidatus Rifleibacterium sp. (assembly GCA_035352635.1). Taxonomy (GTDB): domain Bacteria; phylum Muiribacteriota; class Ozemobacteria; order Ozemobacterales; family Ozemobacteraceae; genus Rifleibacterium. The sequence continues at coordinate 2,656 of DAOPYA010000210.1, read as the reverse complement.
TTTTAAGCCGCAGCTTCGTCTGATCGGCGATGCAGGTGAAGTCTACTGGAAACTGCTCGGCAAAGTTAAAGACCCCGAAAAAATAGGGTTTGCAGGGCTTGGCAGCGATATTTATTACATTCTGAACGGCACCCCTGCCGAACGCAGTCTGTCATACCGCAACTATCTCATGAAGCTGCTTGGTTACGGCAAAGATGATTTTGAAGAATTGCTCGGGCCAGCTGATATCAAGCCTCGGCAAGATGTTTCAAGAAGTTTTGACAGTTTGCATCGCGACTGAAACATGCCATCTGCTCACCTGCATGCGGTCAAAGACTCGCTTCGCCGCCATTTTCGATAATTTTCCAGACGTCTATCTGCCTGGGCAAAGGTTCCTTAAAGCTTTCAAGGGGCACGTAAGGGCCTTTGCCGGCAGTAACTGCCAGGTGCCAGCCCGAGACCTTCATGCCTTCGAGACTTTTTTCGAAGTCACCCTTGGCCATGCTTTCAGAAACATTGTATTCTGAACTGATGACAAAGCTCCAGTTATCGGGCTGCCCGGCGGCCAGTGCATAATTCGAGAGTTCAAATGCCTGGCTCTTCTCGCGGTCGAGGGTCAGGGCGATTCTGATTTCATATTCAGCGAATTCGGCTTCTTTTTCAGGAAGCACCAGATAGAGTCGCATCGACTCAGCCAGACCCGGCTGCGGAAACGCGTAAACCACATCTTTTGAGGCCAGCTCGATGTCTTTGACGCACTCAGGTTTGAGCATCATGTCGAGCGGAACAACCTGAGTCTGGTCTTTGGGCATGAGCAAAATGCGCATATAAAGCTTGTCGGCTCCCTTGTCGAAGACGTATGCCTGACGGAAGCTGAAAAAATCAGGCGGCAGGCTTACCATATCGACCAGAGGCGAAGCAATGAAGGTAGCGAGTTCTTTTTTAACTGCATCTTTCAAATTTTTGTCTTTGGTAGCAGCCCTGACAAGATGATTTACAGCCCGGCGGCGGTCACCCTGTAGCAGGCCCAATCTACCGCTGACGAGATAGTCCTGGGCTGAGGCCTTGCCGCTTGCGGTTTTGGCATCGACGTCATCCGAAATCGTAGACAGCATGTATTCGTCATCTTTGCTGAGAACTTCAGGGTCTACGGCGTAGGCATCGAAGAAAGCCTTGAGGGCTTTATCCTGTTCACGTCTTGACCAATGCAGCATGGCGAGTTCGAAAAGGTCATTAGCATCACCCGACGCATCGGCTTTTTTGCGTGCAGCAGCCACCGCTGCGTCTGTTGCTTTCGGGCGGAGTTTTCTTACGATCGGAACATGGGGCTTAGGCTCAGAATAACGAACTTCAAAATGACCAACAGAAGGGCCCCAGTGCCAGTTTTCATAGATTTTATCTTTTGGAATGAGATGGCCATACTTCCGATACAGAATCTTTTTGTTAACTTCGTTTTGTTCAACGAGTATCTGGTTTTCGGCTTTGGTGACCCAGAGTTTGGCTTTCATTTCGCCCGGATCAAGGGCCAGAATGGTCTTAAAGACAACAATAGCGTCTTCATAACGGCGGCGCATGAAGAGATCTTCACCGGCACTCTGAAGACGGCTGATTCGTGTTTCGACAGGCAGGCGCCGATATTCGGCCAGATCAGAATACGGCCGGGGCCCGTAACCGACGAGCATCAGGCCAAAAGCAAATACCAGCAGAAACAAGGCTGTTCTTTTCATGGGTCTGGTATCGGCAGCAATCTGCGTTTTTTTTAGAGGTTCAGCGTCGCTCAGGTGAAATTATCACCGAAAAATCTGTTTTATCAACCTGAAAGCGGTTAAGAAGCGAAATGGCCAACAGGATTCGCTGCCAGTTCATATTGCGGGCCCGCATCATCACACTGCCCTCAAAGCCGCTTGCAGTTCGAATCTCAACGCCAGATACCGCTTTAAGAAGATCACAAAGAAACGACAGTTCGATCTGCTGGAAAATACCGCTGAAAAAAGCGCCTGTTTTGCCGTGTGGGAGGGTCATTTCGAGTTCAGGAAGCTGTGAAAAAAATTTGTTCAGCTCGCGTTCGTTGGCGATATAAAGGCAACCTTCAAAAAACCGCCAGCCAAAAGAAGTATTCTTAAAGTAGTTGCTGAACGCTTCTTCGATGGTGGCCCCGGTTACTTCTTTCTGGGGGGAGTTAACATCATTGCTGATGATCAGCGACCAGCCATTGCGGGTCGCAATCTTGAATGCAAAATTGCGCACATCAAGAAACCGTTCACCGACATCGGGCGAACCTGAAAAATCGCTGGCAGCACAAACCGGCAACGAAGCCGCAACCAGAAAAAACAGGGCAAAAAAGCAATTCGCGCAAATAATTCTCACCATTGCCCACACCAACCTTTACAGCATTTTCAGGGCTGGACGTCACCAAGCATCTCTTTTATTTCCTGGCTGTCCATGAGGTTTTTCATTTTTTCGCTATTCATGAGATATTCGTAGTCATTGCGGCTGATTGCATCCATTATTTCAGGGTCTTGCATCACATCATTCATCGCATCTGAATTGCCAAGGTTCATCATTGAGTCGAGAAATTCACCATCCATGGTCATTGATTGCACCCGGCTGCTGACCTCTTCTTGTTGCTGAGACAGATCGCTGCTGCCGCTAACCTTGGGAACCATTGCCGGCCGTG
>DAOPYA010000209.1:0-4555 GCA_035352635.1 Candidatus Rifleibacterium sp. | reverse complement strand
GACGGTAGAATGCGGGTTTGCGGGGGTGGGGGGAGGTTTCCGTTTAGGTGAAAAAATGAAGGTTTTCAGTAATGAAGCCGAAAAGCCAGGCTAGACCGGCTGCCGCCGACGTCTGCGTGCGGGTTTTGCGCGACCATGTTTTCGGCAGAAAATTCGCGCATATCATTTCCGCAAATTTTTTGAACGAAACTCATTTTCAAACCTTGTGTTCTATAGCCGCACGTTAAGGAGAAAAAATGGAAGACATCACTATTGGCAGATTTTCAGAAAACGCTTTGTGAAACCTGCTCTTTGCGGCCACGAATCGCGGGTTAACGATGGTCACTGCATTTTAAAGGCGATCTGCCCCGATGCTTTTACGATGAGAATAAATTTTTAAGGAGTTTATATGACAAAAGTTCCAGGTGAAGAATTGCGCAAGCGTATCGAAAAAATCGCCACTGATTACAGGCAGGATGGCGAACGTATTTTCAATCACGAAAGTTTCAAAAACCTGTTCGATGAGCTCAGCCAGAGCCTAGGCAAAGAAGTTAAGCCAAGAATACTGCTCGCCGGCAAGACCGGTGCCGGGAAATCTTCTGTGCTCAATGCCCTGCTCGGCAGCAATGTCTTCGAAATCGGCAATATTCCCACCACCCGCAGCAACACCGAGCAGATATGGGAATCGTCGGGCGGCGACATTGTTGTCGTCGACGTGCCTGGTTTTGCTGAGGCTGAAGCAAAGACCATTGACGGGGTAACCTACACTGAAAACATGACCCGCCTTGCAGAACTCGAAGCCCACATGGCGATTCTGGTAATCAAATGCGATGACCGTGCCCTGGAAAAAGAGCACGAATTTCTGCTCGGATGGCAGAAGCACCCGATTCTGCGCGATCTTCCCGTGATTGTGGTTGTCAACCAGATTGACAAGATGAAACCCGTTCGTTTCTGGGAACCGGAAAATCTGAACCTCAAAACCCCCGTTAACGAAAAGGAAAAGAACATCAGAGAATTCCTGGATTATCTATACGGCCTCTCGTCAATCGGGGAATATGCCGCCAAGGGTCTGGTTCTGCCATTTTCTGCCGGCGAAAGTTTCGATGACCCTCAGCAATATGGTGTTATCGATCTGCGCGAAAAGATTTATTCGCTGCTGCCGGACTGCGCCAAGACCATGTTTGCGCGTCTGGCAAATATGAAAGCCCAGGAAGGCGAGCGCCTGATAAATTATTATGCCGCCGCTGCTGCGGCGGCGGTTCTGGCAAATATCGTTCCCGGTTCTGATGCGCTTCTTATTGTGCCGGTTCAGATTGGTATGATCGTGCATCTTTCGCGCCTGCACGAGGTGGAACTGTCGGTCGCCGCTGTACAGAGCATACTCAGTTGTCTCAGCTCAACCCTGGCCGGGCGTTTTGCCAACCAGCTGCTGATTTCGTTTATTCCGATCATAAAGAATATTGCTGGCCCGGCCTGTGCTTTCGGTCTGACTTATCTGATGGGCCAGATAATCAATGAAATGTTCAAAAATCGTCGTCTCGAATTCAGCGCCGAAGAAGTCGAAAAAATTTCTCGCAGATATTCAGATAAAGAACTGAAAAAGAAATACTCAGAATCAACAACCATAAATTAACCACAAAGGGGTCGGCCATGAAAAACCTTATGTTCCGTCTGCTCTCGATCTGTGCGCTTTTGCTTGTGATCGCCGTAATCAGACATCGCAGAAAACAACTGCTGCTTTTCGACCATCTCAAACGTCGCGTGCTGTTTTAGCAATCGCCATGAATAAATATTGGCGTAGAAAAAACAGAGGGTTTGCAAAGCCTGATTTATTGGATTAGTATGTAAAAAATTGACAGGCAGGTTTTTGAAGAGGGCGTAACAGATGCCCGCCAAAGGCTAGAAAATCGCCAGAGGGGCGGTTTGCAGAAAACGGGGTAATCAGATGAGATACGTTCGGATGCGCTTCAGATACAGGGCGGGGCGACAGATAACTTTTCCGGCGAACCCGATCAACACCTTCCGGGGCGCCCTTGGTTATCAACTGGTTCGTATTGCCTGCATTCAGAGAAAAACTGGTGCAACCGGCTGCTCTGGTTGCCCGGTTTTTGAGAAATGCGCCTATTCCCAATGTTACGAAACCGGGCCCGGCCATATCGGGCAGGGCGAGGGCATGGCAAACGAAGATGTGCCGCATCTTATGGTCATCGATGGCGGTTTTGCCGGCATGCAAACTTTGACCGAGGGTAGTCTTTTCGACTTTACCGTTCAACTTTATGGCCGGGCGGCAGAATCATCGCCATACATCATTGTAGCGGCACGCAATGCCGGCATGAGCGGTCTGACAAGTCAGCGGGTGCCTTGCGATCTCGAAGAAGTAATTGACGACAGCACTGCAAAGACAGTCTGGTCGGCGCATACGGATGAAATTCAATTGCCAAGGGGCAACTCTCTGGATCTTTCAGAGCCTGGTCTGCTGCCACATGATTCAGGCGAGATGAAACTGCGTTTTGTGACGCCCGTAGCTTTCAAAGACAAAGCATCTGGTTCAATAACTCTCGAGCCGGAATTCTCAAGAATAATCGGTTCGCTTCTTCGCAGATATTCAGCTTTTGAAGCTTCAGACGGCAGGCAGCTCAACTGGAATTTTGCCGCGCTGACCAGGATTGCCCGACAGGTTCGCATTGCCAATCTGAAGCTTGAGCCAATTTACTGGGAAAGATTCTCAACCCGTCAGCAGCAGAGGGTGCCAATCGCCGGTGTTATCGGTCAGGCAACTTATATTGGCCCGGTAAATATGTTCCAGAATCTTATTCAGGCCGGCGAAATTATCCGTTGCGGTCGCAGCACCACTTTTGGTCAGGGCAAAATAAGTGTTATCAGTACAACAAGACTCTCTGAACGTGAAAGCAGTGATGTTTTCATTGATTCATAAGACCGAGCGGGAAAATAAATCGATGATTGATAACATTTTTCAGGACGGTTTTTGTTGAAAGGCATAGGCGAAAAATGACAAATATTTTATTTACCACATTGGGCGCTACGCCGCTTACTGAGACGAATTACGAATTTAATTCACAGACTTTCCGCAGCCAATTTTGTTGTCTTGGTCTGATCAAGATGTTGCCGGTAAAGTTTGATAAAATGTGTGTATTTGTAACCCCCGAAGCAAAAGAAAAAAATCTGCAAAGTCTTCATGATTGCGCCAAAACAGTGGGTATCGATATAACGGAAATTGAGATCGTTTCGGGGCAGAATATAGAAGAAATCTGGCGGATTTTTGACGCTATGACCGAGAGCCTTGGTTCAAATGATTGCCCGAACATCTATCTTGATGTAACCAACAGTTTTCGGCATTTGCCCCTTCTTTCCTTTACTGCTCTTTCTTATCTTGAAAGTGCACGCAAGGCAAGCCTTGCCGGTATTTATTACGGTGCTTTCGCCCCCAACAGTTCTGCCCAGACTCCAGTTTTCGATCTCACACCGCTTGTCAGTATCGTCAGGGGCTCATACGCAGTCAAAACCTTTGAAGAAACCGGTGCTATCAACCAGTTGGCAGCCTTCTTCAAAGATCTGCTGGGGAGTGAATCCCTGGAAGCAAAACCGGCCACAGGCAATATTGAAAAACTCAATAATTCTTTCACCAGGCATCTTGAAAATCTTCATGCGGCGATCAGCTCGGGTCTTGCAATTGAAGCGGGGAGAGCGGCAGGAACCCTCACCGGATGGATGAAAGACAAGTTGAAGAACAGGTTTGAGCTGAAAACAACTCAGGAACTCGTTGCAAGGCTGGAAGCCAAGATTGCTGCAATCATGATTTCCGATAAATTAAAGAAAGAAAAAATGCCGCTGACTGTTGAGGAGTTGCAACGGCAGCTCAAGTTTATCAGATGGCATATCGACTATCAAAAACCGGATACGGCTCTCAGGCTTCTGAGGGAATGGATAATCAACAGGGTCTGGCTTGCTGAAGAACCTGAGGGGAATTGGTTAAATGTTACGGATCGCAGGAATCATGTAGAGACTTTTCTTGGTGGGCTTGGTTCAAAGTCAAAGCAGGCCGACGATTCTTTCAAACAGCAATCTTATTATCTTCTCGCGAAAACCTGGAATCAAACAGCAAATATGCGAAATGAGTTCGCTCATGCTGGTTTTAGAGGGCAAGTGGTCAATGTAGATAAAGCGCTTGACCAGGCTAAGGCCTCTTTGAAGATATGTGAAGAAAAAATCATGGATAATGTCTTCTGGAGCCTGCCGGAACAGGCAGATGGTGCAGGCGTCGCTTTATCTGCTGATGAGAGATATCATCAGTGTGCTCCTGAAGATGAGGCTGTAGACGAAGAAAGCGACGGCAAAAAAGTTTTAATAACCGGTATGGGAGCTTCGTTTGGGCTGTTATATTCGGCTGTTCGACTTGTTCAGCCAGATACTGTGGTTGTGGTAACCAGCAGCAAGTTTCGCGAAAAGGCAATTGAAGCCTGCAAAAAGGCTGATTTTGTCTCTGATGAAGCTTTACATATCGTTGAAATGCAGGATGTTTTTTGTGGTTTTAATGAAACATCCACCATTATCGATT
>DAOPYA010000208.1:0-4623 GCA_035352635.1 Candidatus Rifleibacterium sp. | reverse complement strand
AAAATTACGCCAGTCTGACCGCCGGCCTTGGCTGGGCAAGCTTTTCGTATGCCCTGCCGTTCAAGCTGACCCCCTCCGAAGGGAACCACACGATCTACGCCCTCTACCGCAATCTCTACAAGGTCGAATCGCCACTGATGGTTCTCAACGTCACCGTCGATATCCCCGACCCGGCCGCACCCACTCTGACGGTCAACAACGGCGACCTGAGCAGCAGCCTGGCCACGGTGACCATGCAGATGTACTCGGTCGACGCCGCCACCTTCTCGGTTTCCGAAAGCCTGAATTTTTCGACCTCGCCCCTGCTGCCTTACCCCAACAACCCCGACCGCAAACACTCTTACACATACCAGGCCTCCCCGGCCGCCGGCGACAAAACCCTTTACGTGCGTTTCCAGAACGCCTCAGGCGTCTACACCGTCGTCAACGACACTATCACCTTCGTCGGCCCAACGGGCTATGTTTTAACTACAAATGATTCTCTACCACTGGCGACCTATGCGATCAATCTGCGGCCATTTGCTCTTGGCGCCACTGAAATGTTGTTAACTGAAGATTATGCTCTTCTGGCAAGCGAAGCCATGTGGGCCAGTTTTACCTATTCAAGTAATTTCGACCTCGATAGTTTTACCGGCAAACATACTGTTTATGCCAAATACCGCAATTCTGGCCACATTGAAACCCCAGTCATTTCCCTCGACGTCAATGTCACAATCGGTGAGTCTGCTTCGCCCTCGATTATATTGAACGGCGGAGATTCTTTTACCAGCAGCTCCAGGGTTGAAGTGGCTGTGGCTACCGCTCCTGACTACTCAACGGTTATGTATCTCTCTGAAACTGGCGACTTTTTTGGGGTCACCGCTACGCAAACTCTGGCAACTACATCATTTGAGTTTTCTGATAAACTGCCCGGAGCAAAAACTCTTTATGTCAGATTCAAGCACAATACCCGCAACGAATTTATAACCGTCAGCGACACTATAACTGCTCGAGGGCCGACGAACCCATCTATCGAGACTCGTGATGCTCAACCGATGAACAAAAAATGGGTTGAACTTGATTTATTTGCCGAGGGTGCCAGCTATATGAAGCTGTCAACCAGCATAGCCAGTCTGACAAATGCAGCATGGGTACCATACGATACCAAATTTGTGCCTTTCCTGCTCCCCTTCACCGGCGAACAGACAATCTACTGCAAATACAAAAATTCATTGACCAACTGGGTCGAAACCGTCCCTGTGACCCTCAAGGTAACGGTGAATGACACTTCGCCAACCGGAAACAGCGCGGCATTCAGGGCCTCTGCTGCACCGACATCTGCCACTATCTCTGATGTCAAAATTGCTTCACTTCCGGTTTATCTGCATTTCACAATTACTGATCCAAACACAGCTACCATATCGTATCAGCTCGTTCAGGCGGGTGATGATATTCCGACTACTTTTGTGAGCAAAACGGCGCCGGTTGCCCCTGTCGAATACACATCTTCGGCTTTCCCCGGTAACGGAACATTTAACCTTTATTACAAATTCTCTGACCTGGTGGGCAACGAAACTTCATTGAGCGTTGTCTCTATAAACGTTCTCGGCCCGGTTATAAAAATAAGCCCGCAGGCTGCCGGGCCATTTTTTGCGGGTGATTCGCAGGCTTTCTCTGCATTGAAAGAAAATGTTGAAGGTACCATACGCTGGAGAATTTCTGCCCCGGTGCCTGTAGACCCTTTAAAACATGGTACTGTTAATTCATCGGGTTTATACACGGCACCAGTGAGTGTAACCTCACCGGCAAGCATATCTGTTTCGGCCTATCTGGCCGAAGACCCGGCCGCAAGCAATACAGTCTCATTTGATTTAAAAACCAGAGTTGAAGTGGTTACCGCTCAAACTGATTACAAAATCAAAAAAGGTGATGTGGCAACAATTACGGTTAATTTTATTAACAGCACGGCCACCGGTACTATTTCAGTGCCTGCTTATGGCATTGCCAGTATCGCTCAGGTGACTGTTAACAAAGCAGAATTAGTTTACACGGCTCCTGCTACTCCTCCGAATCCAGCTCAGAAGATCCCGATTATTATTTCTTCGCTCGAAGATCCGACGCGAACAAAAACCATTTATTTTGAGGTAACAGAAGGAACCTATGTTGCTATCAATCCCCCTGCGGTCAGCATGAGGGTTAAAGATGGTTCAATCAATTTCACGGCTGCAACTTCGGCACCAGATGGCACCACTGTCTATTGGTCATTGCTGAATGGTGGCTCATTTGACCTGAATGCCAGTATGACTATCACATCAAACTTAGTTACCAACGGTGAGGCAGTGGTCACAGTCTATGCTTCACCATCAATGGACATAGCCAGTTCGCCTTTGCGCGTAAAGGCCTTGATAGATGAAACTCCTCCTGGCCCTGACCCCTACGCGGTAGCGACCATTACTTTGACCCCAAAGGCAGAAGTTATAATTAATCCCGAACAGAAAGAAGTCTATGTCAAAGACACAAAGACAGCCCTTTTTGTTGCCGCTGTTGATAATACAATCAGCGATTCAGAAGTTACCTGGGAATTTATTAACGCCTCAGAAACCTGGGCTGATGCCAAGTCGGCTGATGGGGTTCTCAGGCCTAACGGAACTCTCGATTTATCTGGCAAAGACGCTTTGTATCTGCCGCCATCGAAAATGCCCAATTCCCCCAACAATAGCGCCAGTGTTTCTGCGATTCTTCTTAGAGCCGTCAGCCGTGAAGACAACACAGTCTTTGATGTTGCAACCATTACCCTGCGCGAGTTAAGAGTGGTGATTCACAGGGGTTATGAACCCAATGATCCTGTTAAGGCGGCTTCAGTAACCCTTGAAGTGGGGCAGCAAAAGTTTTATGCCGAGGTTTCGCCTTTGCTTGACACCTCAATTGATTCGAGGGTTACCTGGTCAATTCAAGATATCGAAAATGGAAACTCTTCTTATGGAACCATAGATAATTCCGGATTATATATTGCACCACAGGAAATGGCTCAGCCGAAGGTTACTCTCAAAGCTGTAAGCAAATATAACGCGAACTTTTCGGCCACCGCTGAAATCAACCTTCTTAATTTCTGGGCATCAGGCTCAACTGGTCTGCAGAGCGTTACCAGTGCGACCCTTCCTGTGTATTGTCTGCGGATTGACCAGACAACCGCTTCTGGTAATCCAAGACTCATCTACGCGGGCACCAATGGTAATGGGGTGTTCAAGTCTTCCATACCCGCCCTGGCAGGCGGCGATTACGCCTGGGATTCAACCACATGGGGCCCGACATATCTTGCAAGCCTGGATGTTGGTGCCAGCAGCAGTTATTTGATCAATGATATTGCGATCAGTGTTCAGCATTCTTCGCGATTGGTGGCAGCGACTAACAACGGTTTACACTTGAGTACCGATGGAGGCACCAGCTTTATGCAACTGCAGATACCTTATCCAAGACCTGCCGCAACAGGCCCCGGTTTTACTGATACTGATTATACGTTTGACTTTACAAAGGTTATGTCTGCGGTAATTATTGACCCAGGCGACGATACCTATATGTATGCAGTTGGCCGCGATCAGGGGGTTGTCAGATTTAAGTGGGATACAGTTCCAGAACCTGATACGTATACATACGATGGTACTCTCTATGATGATGATCAGATCTTTAGTGTTCCTGAATACTATTCATGGACTTGGGATCAGAATACTGGCTCAGTAGCCACACCAACCTTGGTTTCTGGCACTCAGGTTAGACCTCGCAAACCTTCCGATCCTGTCGATAATATTTTGCACCGTTCAGCATCTGGAACAATGGAATTCACCTGTGTTGAAATGAGTGTTCATGAACCTGGTGTGCTTTATGTAGGCTTTAAAAGCTTTCTGAGTTCGAGAAGCCCTGATGTTTTTAAAAACGGCTATCTCAAGCTGACCAATGTTCGTGATGCTGAGTATCTTTTTATCAGTCAGAATGCTTTACCGGTTACCGGTGCAGAGGTTCCTAACGGGATTCTTTTAGCATCAGGCTTTCCTAACGGCAACCCTGAAACTGTAACAAACTGGTTTTATGTTGGTTTCACGGGTATTATCAGTTTCGACAATGACAGTTCAATTATTCACAGTATTGCCATTGACCCGAACACCCCAACTACCATGTGGCAGGGCAAAACTGTAGGCGTTTTCCGTTCCACCGACGGTGGTTCCAGCTTCACTCAGATGAATACGATTAATCCTGTTAATGTTAAAGATATCTTCATTGACCCGATCAATACGATCAATATTTATATTGGTACTGAAGCCGGTCTTTACCGCTCCCGCGATGCTGGCGCTACCTGGAAGCAGATAAAATCAGGGTTGGCCGGGCACGCTACAATTAATACCCTTGGCTTGTCACCTGGTAGTGTTGGTGCCCGCCGCATTATTTGCGGAACAACTGGTGGGATATTTATCGGGGGCAAGTCTCTCGACCTCGAATAGGATAGACACGAATAAGAGAAAAGAGCTGTGCCACGGATGGACACGGATGGACACGGATAAGATCAGGCGACGATTCTTTTCCATTCAAGGCGGGCGTGCCGGAAATTTATAATTAAACCGACCTTGAGCTTCGCAAGGTGCAGGTAATTGA
>DAOPYA010000207.1:0-4652 GCA_035352635.1 Candidatus Rifleibacterium sp. | reverse complement strand
TTTTAATGCTTGTTAAAACGATCGATATGCATCAACCGCCTTCTTACTGCGGCATTCCTCTAGAACAACTGCCCTCGGAAATCGCCTCCCACCCTGTTCAGGTGGTGCGTTCCATCTACTGGATCAACAATTGTCTGCGTAAGTTTTTCTCGGCGGTCGAGAGTGCCGGGCTGCTCGATGAAGACACCCTGATTATTCTGACAGCCGATCATTACCCTATGCCAAATTACGGCCACAGTGATCTGGTGCCTGGTGAATACTATCTTTTCAACCGTCTGCCGCTGATTTTTGCTTCAGGCCGGAAACAGGCACCCGCAGGTTTCGACCCTGACCGTCTGGCCTGCCAGCTCGATCTGGCGCCTACCATCTGCCGTCTGACCGGTACTGCTCCAGCCAGCTCGTTCATGGGTTACGATCTTCTCGGCAATGTTGAAGTTCCGCGAGCCATAGGGTTCTATAACAATGTTTTCAATCTTGAGACTGGCTCAGGTACCGTTAATTTTCCGGTCAATCTTTCGCCGAAAGAGCACCCGGCCATAGCACGCTGGATAAATAACGCCTTCTCGGCACCTGGTCGGCCCTGATTTTAACGTAGACGCCGCTTTTTACCCCGTTTGTTAAAAAGCGACCGCATAGCATTAAGAAATTTCCGGCGGCCGACTAAGATTAAGCCGAAGATAGTCGGAAACAGCACATGCATGCCAGCCGCCGCCAGCATACCAACGGCAAGCCCTTCCACTGAAAAGGCTCCTATGCTGACGAATGCGGCAAAAAGATAGACAAAATAGGTCGCGACTGCAACGTTTCCCTCGCTCATTTCTTCTCTGAAATTAAGGCAGACCCGGTAAAACATCGAAGCCAGGGTCACTGCAACCGTTACCCAGAGCAACATGCCAGAAAATGATCCGCTGAGAAACATTCCGAAGCCGTAGAGAACCAGGGTTGCTTTGATTGGCTGACCAATCGCCGGCATATCGCTCATCCATGATTGCGCCGCCGGGCTTTCAAGCTTCAAATCAGGGCTTGTTTCGATCTCAAATTCTTCTGCTTCCTGGGTCGGCTTTTCGGGTGGCACCCATGGAAGCATCGGCAGGAGCCTGATGTGGTTATGCCGCTCGAAAACAGGGTATTCACCAAGTCGCTCGCCGAAAGCTCTTGAGACCTGCTCTGGTAGATTGTTTTCATACGCCAGGTGCAGAGAGTATTCCCAGAAGGCAATCAACTGGCTCACCAGTTCGGGTTCGTCATGGCGAAGATACTCGAGAATGATTTCAGGGTTCTGCAGAAAAATTTCTTCAAGCTTCTTTTCATCAGGCTTTTTAAAAGTGCCCTCTTCGGTTTTGCGGCGCTTTCTCAGAACCATCTCAACAAGGCGAATCTGCAGCATTACCATGGCATCGCGCGGTTTAAGCATGATATTCTCAGAATGGCAGGTCAGGTAGATGCCCATGGCCAGAAGTCTCAGGTTCTGGGGCGATAATTCAGTGTCGAAATTCATGCCATCGTAGGTGGCATCAAGCTGGCACCTGGTTCTTAAAACGATTTCATCCTGGTTAAAAAGTTTGCCCAGCTCAAAAAGGTTAGAAAGAATGACGCTCTGTTCGGTTACTGCCAACCCGGCGGTAAAGGCGAGAGTCAATTTAGAAACCAGATAAGGGTCGATCTGATCGGCATCACCCATTTCGCCGACCAGGACAATGCATGCATCGAGAGCTTTTCTGACTTCGGCAAAGTCGGGCGATTCGGTGCCGGTATTAATCAGATTGCCTGCATTACATACGTGTCTCAGCGTTTCCCCCCTGATGTCGGGGTTCATAATGAACCGCTGGCGCTCTCGGCCCCGGTAACCGTCTGATTGGCAGGGGCAGACATCCAGGCCGCAGCGTGTTCCTTGATTTCGCAAAAACTGCTGTTGAGGCCGCTCAGCTGCACGTCCCAATCCTGGTTGATCGGCTGATTTTCGACCGCGACATGAAATCTGATCATAACCATTATTAGAAACAGGGGTTCAAGAAAAGCGCTGCGGGCATTGGCGGCGCACATCACCGATGCTACCAGGGCAGCACCACCGATGATCCGGCTTGTGGTCAGCCACACCAGAAGCAGTGCCGGGGCAAGAAAAACTCCCCAGAGCATGGCCGAGAAGACAACATCGAGAATGACAACGTAGATGGCGGTTTTTAAAATATCTTTGACATTCTGGCAGTAATAAATGATGCCATCCTGGGCGCCCAGCCATGGATTGGTCTCTCCACGGGCCAGCGAATATGAAAAAATTGTCTCATCAATGTAGGTCGTCGTCTGAAATAAGATACCCTTAACCAGCTTAACCAGGCTTTCAAGAGCAGGAACTGGCAGCAGGCTTCCTATCCAGTCGAGGGTATTGTTAAAAGCGGCAATTACCCCATCTACCAGGGCGTCAATAGCGAAAAGGGCATTAACCTGGGCAAATTTTTCAATGATAATGCGTTTGCCGTATGAAAACATATCTTCGCTGCCATTGCCGATTTCGCCGTGGGTTATCAGCTCGGTAAGCACCGCAATATGCCCACATTTGATCATATAAAGAAAATAGCGGATTATCGCATGCCAGAGATAACCAAAAATCCCGCTGCCCCCCGCAAACCAGACCAGGCCGAACAGGCCATGCACCTTGTCGCCAATCCAGGCGGCGCCACCGAAAGTCAGGATTCCCCAGACGATGGTCACGAAGGTAACGGCAATCAATATGACAAAGCGAACCAGAGCGTAGGGCAGGGTTTTCAGAAAAAGACCAATGGCAGTAGCAACTGAAGCGTCGCGAATTGCAAGCGGGTAATGGTGGCGAACTTCGCCCTGGGCACTTGGCTGCTGGTTCAAATTTAACTCCGGGTGGCCGCACAGACTTTCCAATTATATATTAGCGGCTACAAGTATAAATTCTGCCAATTTTGTTGTCAAACAGGCAAACTGCGAAATGAAGATTTTTTCATTGCCTGGCGTTTCTGGTAATTTTAAATTAATCCTGCCTCTGGCCCTGCTGGCTTAAAGGGCTCAGTATGTGCTGGAGGCAGTTCCTTCAGGCTCAAACCCGAAAGTCATCCAGCCATATACTCCGGGTTGATATTCAAGAATGCTGAGATAACCGAGGTTTTGCAGTTCAACGGCAACAGAGGCCGTTTTACCGCCATCCAGGCCCGGGTAGAGAATAATCAGGCTATCGGTGGCCGGTAGGCTTTCACTGATGCTGGCTATCGGTGTTCCCTGCCGCCATATTTTCGCACCTGGAATTTTCAGATCGCGCTTCTGGTTTTCATTTCGGCATTCAATCAGGGTTAGTGGCGACCCGGAGCGCAGCAGACCTGCAAGGGTATCGGCGCTGATACTTGATTCTGGCAGATCGAAGGTGACTGAGGCCGGTGAGCAACCAACGCCGGAGCAGCCACCAGCGCAGGCATGAACTGCCTGAACTGAGGCCAGCAGCATTGTTGCCGCCATTAACAGAACATTTTTAGCGCTCAGATTCATATCTTTTGATCATGTTGACCAGAAGGGCATTGCTGGCGCTGGCCGCCAGGTCGACAGGCAGGGCACCGTCGTTGCGGGTCAAGTTGGCTTTCGCTCCGTTGACCAGCAGCACCTGGGCTGCCAGATGAGGCATTGAACCGCCGACAAGGTGTAGCGGGGTTTCACCGTTGCGGTTGATGCAATCCGGGTTGGCGCCAGCCTGAAGCAACGAGGCGATTACTCCGACTAACCCGTTGCGGGATGCAATATGCAGGGCGGTTTCACCGGTTGCATCGACGGCATTAATGTCGAGACTGGCTGAAGCCAGCAGCAGCGGGATAGTCAGCGGGCAGATGGTTACGGCACCCTGTGAAGACGACTGGCTAAAGCAGAGTGCTGGTATGCTTACCGCGTGATGAAGAGCGTTGCGTCCGTCGTTACTGCAAAGTTTGGGGTCAGCACCATGTTTGAGCAGTGCTTCGACCATTTCAACGGCACCGAGGGAGCAGGCATGGTGCAACGCCGTCATTCCAGCCGAATCAGTGGCATTAATCGCCGGCTGATTATTAAGAACCTCGTTAAACATTTTGATGTCGAGGCTGCGCACTGCCACCAGAAGTGGATCAGCAGATAAATTACCCGCCGAAATCATTACCAGAATTATTACCAGCAGATATCTGGTCATGGCATTCCCTTTAGTGTTGATGTTGCTGAGGCTCAAGCGACTCTGTCTGATGGTCGAAAAGAGGTGGTGTGGGCGAGGGTTGCCGAAAGGCGTCATTCAGACGCAACACGTGCTCCCCGCCTTCAAAAACCGGCCCGAAATCAACAACCAGCTGACGCGATGAGTTTTTTTCCAGCCTTATAAGAAATCCGCCAATGGGCGACTGCATTGGATCGACAAGTATTGTCGGCGAAACGCTGAATTCATCAATAAAAACCGTATTGCCGCTGCGGTCAAGAACGCGAATAAAAAGATGCAGTTCTTCGCGGAGCACCAGGCGGAAAAGCTGATAGAGTTTGAAGTTCTCGTCGATCAGATTGATGCAGCGGTTTTTTATGGCGCTGAAATAAAGCTGCACTGCGTAACCATCTGGCAACCTGGTGGCCATCGAAGCCAGAACTGCCGGGTCAGTTTCGTGCAGCGACTGACTGGCGACCCTGGC
>DAOPYA010000206.1:1493-4792 GCA_035352635.1 Candidatus Rifleibacterium sp. | reverse complement strand
AGCTTAAATAGCTGATAATTGGTATTTTGAAAGCATCTGGTTGCACATATACGCGTATGTTTTTCAAAATGTCTCTATGTCTTTGTTCGAGTTCTTTGGCTGGAACTCTATCTAAAAATCTGTAGCCTTGATACTGTAGTTCCCACAATTCGGGGTTGTAAGCAACTTCGTTTTCATTGCATGATTGCATTGCCTCTTTAGTTGGCAACTGGGTTAATGCTTTGATCGCGGGAACAAGCATGATCAATCTTCTTTTTCATCGATGGGTTGAGGAACAAACACCTTTTTAAGGGGTATGATGCCCTTGTATCTTGAATCCATCTGTTCGTAATAGCGCAGTATGATGTCTACAAACTCCTGGCCGTCAATCAGGCGAAGGTTGCTTTTGCTTCTGGCAAAGGATTTAGCAGGAGAACTGAAAGTGCTCATCGTTACGAACAGACCAAACTCATTCTGGCCAACCTTGCCATAAAGAGACGATACTGGCGGGTCGCCAATCGTGCCATCACTGCTTTTCACCTGCACTTTTATAATTGGCGGCACAAAGCCGAGTTCATCAGTATGAGCGATAATATCTATGCCGCCATCTGGCCCTTCAGGCGAAACTCTGGTATGGTAGCCCATCAAGGTCAGCAGGTGGGCAACGAAGTCGGTAAATGGGTGTCCTTTTAACTCCTGAGACAATTGCTTGAGAATGAAGTCGCGTGTGGTTTCTTCTATTTCCTCTGCGACGAGAGCAATTGATTCATCGCCTTCAGGGTCTTCAATTATTGCTTTTCCGGGCTTGAGATCAAGCTTTTTCTGAATCTCTTCAGAATAATTTTTTATCTGAAAGAAGCTCATTGCTGAGCCCATTTCGTAGAGAGCACCCTGCGTAAAAGCGGTTCTTGGCAACTCTTTTAGCCATTCAACCCGCCTCCGGTTTGGATAATGAATGATTTCGTCGTTAACAAACTCATATTCGCCTGTAATTTTACCGATCTGAACTGTTCGGTGGCTCTTTCTGGGGTAAACGATAAGATCGCCGACCTTCATTTCATGAACAAAGCGATAAAGCTGACCAGCATTATTAGGTATTGCGCCCTTTTTTATGGCAGGATATGTTTTTATCAAAGCTTCTTTAAAGTCATCTCTGGCCTTGCCAATCTTTTTCAGACTACCTACTTCATGCCAGCCGAGAGCAACACACTTTTTCTCAATGAAAAGCGATTCTGCATCGCCAAACCTTCCTGCATGAATCCCCCAGACGGTTAAAGAAGCTTTCATTCAATTGTTCTCCCCCAAATAATCAAAAATCAGGATGACAGCTCGTTGGCAAGCATTTCGGCTTGCTTCAAAACCGTTTCAGTTGCCAGAAGCTGCATGTCTGGCGGGTAACCAAAAAAGCGCAGAGTTCTTTTTACTATTACCTTGAGCCTTGAACGAACACTTTCTTTGATTGTCCAGTCTATACTGGCATTTTCGCGCACTCTCTGTGTCAATACTACAGCCAGTTCGCGCAATTTTTCATGTTGCATCAATTCTATGGCGCTCTGGTTGTTTGATACAGCGGTATAAAAAGCGTATTCAAAATCGCTCAGACCGAGTTTCTTTGCTTCGTCATCAGATGAAACAATTTCTTTGCTGATTTTTATCAGCTCTTCAATAACTTCAACTGCCGTCAGAATCTTGTTCTGGTATTTTCTTATGGCGTTTTCCAGCATTTCCATAAGCGACTGGCTTTGCACCAGATTCTTGCGGGCACGAATCTTCAACTCATCATTGAGAAGCTTCTTAAGAACTTCCAGGGCAAGGTTCTTATGCTCATAATTGCGCAGTTCAGCCAGGAATTCATCAGATAGAATCGAAATGTCAGGCTTCTTGATGCCAGCCGCGTCGAAAACATCGACAACCTGATCAGAAACCAGAGCTTTATCGATTACCTGGCGAATAGTGGTTTCAATGTTGCGTTTTCCATTCTCGCCAACGCCCGTGCCATCAAATTTTGCCAGTCTGGCCTTTACTGCCTGAAAAAAACCAACCTCGTCTTTTGCATCAAGAGCCTGCTCATGGGGAACAGCAATTGCGAATGCCTGTGATAGATCGTTAACTTCCTTGAGATAACGCTTCTTTCCGTCTTCTAGCTTCAGAATGTGTTCTTCCGCAGCCAGAATCAGAGAAAGCTTGCGGGCCGTGTCGGCGGCAAAAAACTCCTCATAGGCAAAGCCATGAAACATGGCCGATATGATCTCGATTTTCTCAAGCATGAGTCTGACTGCCTGTTCCTGTAACAGCGTCGGGTCACCCTTACCGCCGGCATCAGAATAAAAAGACAATGCTTCTTTGAGGTCTGAAGCGATACCTAGATAATCCACCACCAGACCACCGGGTTTATCTTTGTGAACCCGGTTCACTCTTGCAATTGCCTGCATAAGATTGTGGCCGCGCATTGGTTTATCGATGTAAATAGTGTGTAAACCTGGCGCGTCAAAGCCGGTCAGCCACATATCGCGAACGATAACCAGCTTCAGCGGATCGTCATCATTTTTCATGCGTTCAGCTAAGAGCTTGCGTTGTTCTTTGGTTGTGTGATGTTTCGCCAGCAGTGGCCCATCACTTGAACTTGCAGTCATTACTACTTTTATAGCGCCTTTGCTCAGGTCATCAGAGTGCCAGCATTTTCTCAGATCGGTTATTTCTTTATACAGTTCGGCAGCAATACGACGTGACATGCAGACAACCATGGCCTTGCCTTCAAATACTTCCTGTCGCGCCTCAAAATGCTGAACTATGTCGCGGGCAATATTGGCGATTCTCTGTTTGCTGCCAATCAACGCTTCCATGCGTGTCCATTTGGCTTTGGCTTTCTGGGTTTCGGTTAATTCGTCCTGCTCCAGTTCTTCATCGAGTTCGGCAATGAGCTTCTTGCCTTCTTCGCTCAAAGTAACCCTGGCAAGGCGGCTTTCGTAAAAAATTCTGACGGTTGCACCGTCTTCTACAGCCTGGGCGATGTCGTAAACATCAACATAGTTACCAAAAACTGCCGGAGTATTTACGTCGGTCTTTTCAATAGGTGTGCCGGTAAAACCAAGATATGTGGCATGTGGCAAAGCGTCACGCAGGTATTTGGCGAATCCGTAAACGACTTTCTTGCCGATTATCTGACCATTATCGTCTTTATCATCGATGGTCTTGGCGGCAAAGCCGTATTGAGTGCGGTGGGCTTCATCGGCGACAACAATGATGTTGCGGCGCTCAGACAAGCGTTCATAAGTATTGCCTTCGGTCGGCTGAAACTTCTGAATGGTTGAAAAGACAAC
>DAOPYA010000206.1:0-1483 GCA_035352635.1 Candidatus Rifleibacterium sp. | reverse complement strand
ACCGCCGGAAGCCACTTTCAAAAGTTCCTTGAGGTGCTCGCGGTTTTCGGCCTGCACAGGTTCCTGACGCAGAAGTTGCCGGGATGCGGCAAAAGTGTCGAAAAGCTGGTCATCTAGGTCGTTGCGGTCGGTTATAACCAAAATTGTCGGATTATCAAGCAGCAAAACGATTTTGCCGGTATAAAACACCATCGAAAGAGACTTTCCGGAGCCCTGGGTGTGCCAGACAACGCCGGCCTTGCGGTCGCCTTTTGGCTGCGATTCGACATCCGGCAGGCCATAGGCAGATGGACTATTTTTAGCACTGTAATTTTCCCTGAAATCGGCAGCTCGAATTGTTGAGGCGACCGCCGCATTAACTGCATAATACTGGTGGTAAGCAGCCAGTTTTTTAACAGTGCTGATAATGATCTGGCCGTTTTGCGGGTCTTCTTTTTTGCCCTTTTCGAAGACGATGAAATGGCGCACCAGATCGAGCAGGGTTGCCTTGTTGAGCATCCCGTTGATAAGAGTTTCAAGCTGACTGACCAGATGAGAAGCTTCACTTTTTCCATCAGCACTTTTCCAGGTCATGAAACGCGAAAAACCGGCAGAAATAGAACCGGCTTTGGCTTCGAGACCATCTGAAACAACCAGTATGGCATTGTATGTGAACAATGATGGAATCGTCTGTTTATAAGTTTCAAGCTGTTGAAATGCACTTTTGATGGTAGCATTCTCATCGGTGGCGTTTTTGAGTTCGATCACTACCAGCGGAATGCCGTTGACGAATAAAACAAGATCAGGGCGTTTATTCAGGTGGTTCTCGATGACGGTGAACTGGTTTGCTGCAACAAATTCATTATTTTCAGGCTTTGCATAATCAATCAGCCAAACCTGGGCGCCACGTTCGCTGCCTTCGTGCTGGTAGCTGACCTTGATACCTTCGGTAAGATAACGATGAAAAGTTTCGTTATTGGCAAGCAACTCCGGCGAATGAATGCGGCGAATTTCTTTGACCGCCGCCTGCAAAAATGTTGCTGACAAGTCGGGGTTGATTCGCTTCAATGCCTGTTCAAGTCTGCCGATCAGCAATACCTCAGAATAATCGGCTCTCTCAGGGTTATCGCTGTCCGGTGCTATATCTGGAGCATGAACATAACTGTAGCCAAGCCTTTCAAAAAGCTTGATCGCAAATTCTTCTATTGCTGATTCTGTTAAACGGCTCACTCAAATAACCCCGCTTTCGAGTTCATCTTCAAGTTCTGAGAAATTTCTATGTTCCAGCTCATAAGCTCCATAATCCAGGCCATATAATATTTCGCTGGCAGTGTATGAATAGTCACCCATTTCAAATTCGCCATAAGTCTGATCCCAAAATTCATTGAAATCTTCTTCTTCGGTGTAATTCAATGTTTTGCCGTCAATTTCAAGACTGCCATCGCGCAATTCGCTGTATTTTCTTTCTTCAAATGCTCTAATCATGAATCTGGCTACTGAAAGC
>DAOPYA010000205.1:0-4825 GCA_035352635.1 Candidatus Rifleibacterium sp. | reverse complement strand
ATCGTGCTGCCCCAGGCCCGAAACGGCATTCTTACCGGTATAATTCTGGCGCTCGGTCGGGTGCTGGGTGAAACCGCCTGCGTGATTTTTACCACCGGTATTTCGCTCGAAATGCCCACTTCGTTTTTTGATTCGGCCCGTTCGATGTCGGTGCATTTTTATCTGCTGGCCCGCGAGGGCATTTCAATGGATATGGCCTACACCACTGCTCTGGCGCTTATGGGCATGATTCTTTGTATCAATGTCGCCGCTACCTGGCTGATTGCGAGGAAAAACTGAATGACCGGGCAACAGGCAGGGGTTAATCTTCTTGAAGTTGAAAATCTTTCGTATGCTTACCATGTCGAAGGTGGCGAACCGGTAACCGCACTAAAAAACATTTCGTTGCAATTGCCGGCCGGCAAGATTCTCGCGATTATCGGCCCGGGCCGCTCCGGAAAATCAACCTTTCTGCGGCTGCTGAACCGTCTGCAGGAAGTGACCCTGCCTGGCGCTCTGAGTGGCAGTATCAAGCTTGAGGGCCGTGATATCTATTCAGGCGATTACGACCCTTATCAGCTGCGGCGCGAGGTCGCCTTCACCTTTGACAAGCCCCAGGCGCTTGACATGTCGATTTATGACAATATCACCTTTGGGCCGCGCCTGGCCGGTCAGACGCATAAAGGCGATCTCGATCGAATTGTTGAAGAAACTCTGCGGGCTGCCTTTCTATGGGAAGAAGTCAAAGACCGCCTGAGTCTCAACGCCAATCGCCTCTCGGGCGGCCAGAAGCAGCGCTTATCGATTGCGCGTTCTCTTGCGCTCAAGCCAAAACTGCTGTTGCTTGATGAACCCTGCTCTGCCCTCGACCCGGTTTCAACGGCGCGGGTCGAAGAGGCTCTGGTTGCGATCAAGGCCCAGACCGCCTGTATTCTCGTTACCAATATCACCAGGCAGGCAGCGCGGGTAGCTGATCTTACGGCATTTTTTCTGATGTCTGAACTTATCGAGTCGGGGCCAACCGAAAGACTTTTTCGCCGGCCGGCCGACAAGCGTACCGACGACTACATTTCAGGAAGATTCGGATGAACCACCCAACGATTATCGAGGCGCAGAATCTGAACTTTTTTTACGGTGAATTTCATGCCCTGAAAAACATCAATATCAGAGTGCAGGAACACCGGGTAACCGCCTTGATCGGCCCTTCTGGCTGCGGGAAATCAACGATGATCAGGGTCATGAACCGCATGTCAGACCTGGTGCCGGAAAGTCGTGCCACTGGTCTGTTGAGCATTCTCGGTCGTGATATTTTCGCGCCGGCCAGCGATGTCACCGAACTGCGCCGCAATGTCGGCATGGTTTTCCAGCAACCGAATCCCTTTTCCCAGACAATTTTTGATAATCTTGTCTTCGGGTTGCGAATTGCGGGCGAAAACAATCGGCAGACCCAGATGGCCAGTGTTGAGGAGTGCCTTACCGCCGTAGATCTCTGGAAAGACCTGAAAGATCGATTGAATGCACCGGCAGTAGGGCTTTCGGCCGATTTTCAGCAACGCCTGTGCATTGCCAGAGCCATTGCCATAAAACCGAGTATTCTTCTGATGGATGAACCCTGCTCATCGCTTGACCCGGTGGCGACCCAGCGGATTGAAGAGCTGATCTTCAGACTGAAAGACACTTACACGATATTGATTGTGACGCATTCAATGCAGCAGGCAGCGAGAATTTCTGATTTTACCGGGTTTCTGATGATGGGTGAATTGATCGAGTTTGCTGAAACAGCCAAAATTTTTCGCAGCCCGGCCGATCAGCGAACTGAAGACTATATCTCAGGCAAGTTTGGATAAAATCTGGTTGGCGGCGGTTTTATTATTATTGACAGGAGCGGATGATGGTAATCAAGCGACATTTTGATCATGAGATGGCTGATTTGCGAGAACTGGTGCGTTCAACCGGCGACAAGGTGCTGCGGATGTTTGAATACTCGCAGGAACGCAGCGGCAATTTTGACCAGGCACTTTTTGACCGTATCTATGCCATCGAAGTTGAAGTAAACCGCTCGCAGATGCGTATTGATGATCTGACCTGGAAAATCATGGCTCTTTTTCAGCCAACCGCCTCTGATCTGCGTATTTTGATCGGCGGCATCAAGCTGGCGTCGAATCTTGAACGTATCGGTGATGAGATCATCGTCTGGAACCGGCGTGGTGTCGATGTTTCAAAAAATCAGTGGAGAAAGCAGCCACCGCAGCTTTACGGCATGGAAGCCATGGTGAAGAGCATTCTCAAAGACGGCTTGACCGTCATCAGCAACCTCGACATGGAACTGGCCGAATCAATTTTTGAGTCAGACGACATTATCGACCACGAATTCAAGTCGTTGTTTGAGGCCATTCGAGAAGAAATCAAAGTCGAGCCAAGTCATGTTGACAGTCTGCTTGACTACATGTCCATGGGCCGATCACTCGAAAGAATCGGCGATTACGCCACCAATCTTGCCGAAATAGCTATTTTTATGAAAAAAGGCCAGGATGTCAGGCACCATAACCTCGAATTCTGAGCCAATTCACTTTGTCTGGAAGCCGAAGCGCATCAGGGCGAGCCTTGCGCATTACTTGTCACGCAGGGCGACGACGCCGACAAAATTATCGCCGGGTGGTTCAGCAATGAACTTTTTGCAGCGTTCAAGCATCATGTCGAGTGTGAAGTCTTCCTGGTCGCACTTCAGGCTGTCGAAAATTTTTAGGGCTTCGGGCCATTTTTTGGCGATATAGAGTTCCATGGCCGCATTGTAGTCGTTAACCCGCTTGATTTCGCTGTCGGGGGCATCAGCCAGAGCCGAAATCAACTCATAAATTCGCACCCCCTGGGTTTTGCCCTTGACAATCACCACATCGATAAACCGTGCCAGCATAGCGTCTCTGACGCCGGCGTAAGTTGATTCGCTGATAATGATGCCGGTATGATAGAGCTTGTTGATGCCTTCAAGCCTGGCGGCCAGATTGACACTGTCTCCGATCGCGGTGTAGCTCAGGCGTCGATCAAAGCCGATGTTACCGACCAGCGCATCACCCGTGTTGACGCCTATTCTGGTGAAAAAGACCGGCAGACCCTTTTCGGCAAACTGTTTGTTTATAGCTGCCTCGCGGGCGCGGCAGGCCAGCGCGGCTTTGCAGGCCATCAGCGGGTGATCGGCAAGATCGTGCGGCGTTCCCCACAGGGCCATAATCGCGTCACCGATGAATTTATCGACGATGCCGCCGGTTTCCATGATGGCACGTGTCATTTCGCCAAAATAGATGCCAATCGATTCGGCGAGCGCTTCGGGCGCGATCTGTTCAGAAATCGTCGTGAAACCCTGAATGTCTGAGAATAAAATGGAAATGTGCCGGCTTTCTACTTCAAGAGAAGCCTCTTTTTTAAGCTTGATCAGGTCTGCGACCAGTTCGGTCGGAACGTATTTTTTGAAAGAGCGCAGCCCTTTTTTCATGCTTTCGAGGGCATCGCTCATTTCGTTTATTTCGTAGATCAATGATGGAGATGCACCAGCGGTTTCGAGGTTAAAATTTTTGATGGCGCCCATATCGACAGTGACCGCTCTGATCGGGTTCGAAATTTCGCGCGACAGTATCAGGCTGAGAAAAATTGCCATCACCGCAACCATCAGGCTCGGAATCAGAATCGCGAGGGTGTTGTAAAGCTGATGTTTCTGTACGGTCGCTGCCATGACATCCATTCCCAGCAGGCCTTCGAAGGTGCCGGATGCGGTGAAGAACGGCGCGAAACCTGAAACGAAGGTTCCCCATTCATCGGTAAAATAGCCGTCTTCAACCACAATGCGGTTCTTCGCGGCAAAAGCTTCGCGAATCGCAGGGGTAATCTCGATGACACGATGCCCGATCGCCGCCCTTTCTTTTATTTTGGGGTCAGCATCGACGATGAACACTGCGCTACCATCTCCTTTTTGCCTGATAGTGTAAACGTTTTTTATGTCGGGGTTGATATTGCGGATATTTTCGAGCTGGCGAAAGAGTGTCTGATATTCTTCGGTTCGGTCATCGCCATCCTGTCTGATGCGGGCGTGCCGGTCGCCATCTATCTGCCGCGCCCCGATGCCAACCGCGATGTGAAGTTTTTCATTGATTGACTGTTTGATGAGGTTGCTGACGTGCAGGGCGCTGGTGGTAGCGTTGAGAATAATCGTCAAAAACACCATGCCGAGAAACGCTGAAAAAAGGGTAATGCGCAATGAAATATGGCGCTTCGCTAAAAAATTCATCATGAGTCCTCGGGTTAATTTGCTTTCTGATTTAGAGACTCAACAAGATTAACACAAATTTCGGCGCCAGGCATCAATTTCAGCAACAGAACGGGCCGGCGACCATCTCTCGCACCTGGCAGAGCTATGCCTGACCCTCAAAAAAATCTGGAACGCAGGTGCGGATTTTATGAGCGCCGGTGTCGGCATCGAGCACCTTGATGCTGGTGCCATAGACATTCTGCAGTAGCTCACTGGTTATTATTTCGGTTGAACAACCGCTCGCAATGACCCGGCCCTGCTTGAGAAAAATCGCGTTATCTGAGGTCCAGAGCGCGTGTTCAGGGTAATGGGTGGTTTTCAGGCAGGTGATGCCGCTGCCCGCCAGATTGCGCAGATGCTTCAGCAGCAGCAACTGGTTGCCGTAGTCAAGCCCGGCCGGATTATGTTTGAGATTTCCGGTGTGGACGAAGAGACCGCGCACGAAGCGCTCCGTCTCGCGATGCACAAGCTTCCGCTCAAGGCCAAAGTGGTCAAGAAGGAAACCGAAAAGGGTGGTGAAACCGATGAAGGCAAATAAGTTTCGCG
>DAOPYA010000204.1:0-4828 GCA_035352635.1 Candidatus Rifleibacterium sp. | reverse complement strand
CCGCTTTAAACAGGTCTGGCCGCATATTAACCACTGCGCCCATCAGCAGGCCACCCGCCGAACCACCGTTGATTACCAGCTTTTCTCTGGCTGTGTATTTTGCCGCAATCAGATGCTCGGCACAGGCTATGAAATCTGTGAAGGTGTTCTTTTTGTTCAGCAGCTTGCCATCGTTATACCAGGGGCGACCCATTTCCTGGCCACCTCTGATGTGGGCGATCGCGTAGATGAAGCCCCGGTCGAGCAGTGACAGGCGAATAGTCGAAAAATAAGGGTCGAATGAAGAGCCATACGAGCCATAAGCGGTCAGATACAGGTTGGCCGGCTGACTGGCCACATACAGGTCTTTGCGGTAGACAAGCGATACCGGCACCGCCGTGCCATCGGCCGCTGTCGCAAAGAACCTTTCTGAACGGTAATTCTCTGACTTGAAAGTGCCGAGAATTTCAGTCTGCTTTTTAAGCTCCGATTCGCCGGTGGCCATGTCGAAGTCATAAACCGTTTCAGGCGTCGTCAGCGAAAAGTAATGGTAACGCAACAGAGTCGTGTTGTACTCAGGGTTGGTATCGAGGGTGAAGCTGTAAACTGCTTCGGGAAAAGGAATGTATTTGGCTTCACCACTCTTGACGTCGTAATAGCGTATCTTCTGTAACCCGCCCTGGCGCTCGCAGACTACCAGGTGCCCGGCAAATTCGTCGAGATCATCGATGAGAACGTCTTCGCGGGCTGGCAGAAAGACTTCCCAGCTTGAGGTCGCCACATTATCGGTTCGGGTGCGCATGATCTTGAAGTTCACCGCGTCTTCATTGGTGATGATATAAAAATACTGGTCATGACAGACCAGGCCATACTCAATGCCCTTCTGGCGCGGCCTGAAAATCTTGAACTCGCCGTCAGGATTGCCGGCTTCGAGAAACCTGACCTCTGAAGTGGTAGAACTGCTCGATGAAATGAGCAGATATTTGCGGTTGCGGCTTTTGCCGATGCCGGTCCAGAACTGCCCGTCCGCTTCCTGGTAGACTTCCTGGTCGGCGGCAGTTTCACTGCCAAGAACGTGTTTTTTGATCAGGCAGGCCCGGCCAGTGTCGTCCATCAGCGTGTAAAAAACCGTTTTGTTATCGGCGGCCCATTCAACGCCATAGGTGGTCGAAGCAATGCGGTCGGGGTAGGTTTCGCCGGTCGAGAGATTGACAAAGCAGAGTTCAAATTTTTCCGCACCGGTCGTGTCGGTCGAATAAGCGAGAATATTGTGATCGGGGCTGACTTCAAAGACCCCCAGTGAAAAATATGCCTTATTCTCGGCATGTTTGTTCTCGTCAAAAATTATTTCTTCAGGAGACCCGTCTTCGATGCCGCGTCGGCAGTGAATTTTATACTGTTTGCCCTCTTCTGTGCGGCTGTAATACATGTAAGTGTCGATGCGCTGGGGCACCGAGAGGTCCGTTTCCTTGATGCGGCTTTTAATTTCTTCGAAGAGCTGCTTTTGCAGGGCCTCGGTGTCTTTCATTGTTTCAGAGGTGTAGAGATTCTCGGCTTTGAGATAATTCATGACTTCGCGGTTTTCGCGGTTGCGCAGCCAGGCGTATGGGTCGGTGAGTTTGCGGCCGTGTATTTCGGTGATTTTCGGTTCTTTTCGGGCGGTCGGTGGGGTGACCGGGCTTGAGGGTTCCTGGGCGGAGACTGCGGAAATCATGGTGACCGCGGTTAACATTGAGAGCAGCAGATATAGCTTCATTTTTTGCCTCGCGAAAGATATCTTGAGTTTGCAGGTTGTTGCCTGAGAGGGTATTCTATAATAAATTATCGCGTTTATGTTAAATTGTTTTTATCGTTCTCCATGAAAGGAATCGTTTCATGAAAAGGTTTTCCGGTTTGGGTACTTTGCTGCTTCTGCTGGCTCTGATCGCCTTTCTGCCTCAGGCTGTTTCGGCGCTGATGATTAAGAACCCCGATGAAATAAAGGTCGATGGGCTGGTGAGTCTCGGCGAAGATGGTGCCGCCTGGTTGAACTGGCAGGGTCATACAATGCTGGTAACGGCAGGTTTTATGGTTGGAACCGATCTGCGCGTGGTTGCCGTGCGCCACGACAGCGTGGTGCTTTATCGCCAGGCCGCCAAACAATATCATGTTCTGGTTCCCGAGGTCAGTCTGCCACTTAAAGATCGCACCCACGTCATCTGGACTCTGCCAATGCCGGTCTGGAAGCTCACCCGCATGGTTGCCCTCGCTTACCGCAAGGATTTTGTCTGCCACTACACTACCGGCGCCCAGAATGCGGTGCGCCAGCATACCCGCACCCTCGAAAACGTGATGGAACAGGTAGTTACCCCAAATCACCGCTTTTACCCGCGGCAGGGGCTTATTTTTGTCGCGCCGGTGCATGTGCAGGGTGGTGGCTGGAAACAGCTGGTTGAAAAGATTCACAAATGCCGCAGCCAGACCCTTGCCGACTGGTTTCCGGCCTATGGTGCCAAAGGAACAGTGATCAGCGATGGTCGCCCGCTCGATCAGGTGCTGCAGAAAATCGCCTTTGATACAGGTGTGGCAATAATCTGGCAGAAGCCAGTATTGATGCCGCTTTATTGCTCGCTGCGTGATCGGCCCTGGCACGAGATTCTCGAAGCCATCGTTATTTTCAATGGTCTCGAAATTGTGCCAACCCGTGAAGGCCTGGTGATCAAGTAATGCGCGATTGCTTTTGCCTGCTTTGTCTGCTGCTGGTTCTGGCATACTCAGTTGCCGGGCTGCCGCCTGCCATCGCCCAGACTAAAGAACTGCCTGTCTACAATGAATGGCAGGGCCGCGACTGCCGCTTCGCTCCCGACCGGCCTTTTTTCCTGATTCGAGATATTCACGACCTGAACCGGTTCTGGGGTGAGAGTGGCTCTGATGAACCTGCACCTGGCATCGACTTCGCAAAATTTATGTTGCTGGTCTGGTGCCCGGGTGCTTCGCTGTTTGATTTCGTGCCGGTCAGCGTCGAACGCTTTGTCTACCGTGAAGGCAATTATTTCGTTCTCATGGCCTTCGAACGCAAAGACACGGGCGGTTTCTGGCGCCGGCCTTTTATGGCAACCATGCTGCCCCTGGTCAACAGCGGCGATATTTTTATCATGCGTAAGGTGCCACGCGGCGCCAACGCCACCGACTGGAAACCAGTGTTTTCAATCTGGGATATGAGCGGCGACCGAAAACGCCCCCTTGAAGTAGCGCAACTCGAAACCAGGCCGCCCGCAGACCCGGGCTTTGTAACGGGCAGTTCTGCAGGCCAGACCTCTGAGCCGGCCGTGGCAGCAGTTGCCGGTAATGGCGAGGCAGTCTCTGCTCAGAACCAGCAGGTAGCCGCAACCCAGATAAATGAACCTGCCACTGCTGTTGCTGCCCCGACAACCACCAGCACCAGTATCACGCCCACCGAAAGCGCACCGGCGGCAGTTTCGGCAGGCGCCGGCACTGCCGGCACTTCGCAAGCCGGCAGCCTGTTTCCCACAACCCCGCCTCAGCAGGGCAAGACTTCAACTACGGCCCCAACCACGCCCACAACCACAACCCCGGCTATCGACGAAGACCCGCTCTTTGGCAGTGAATTCGACATTACATTTTAGCAGGAGCTTAAAATGATTCATGCATATATCGGTGACGGCAAAGGTAAGACTACCGCGGCCATTGGCCTGATGATCAGAGCTTTCGGCGCCGGCCGCCGCGTTGGTGTCGTTTTTTTCGACAAGGGCAGCGAAACCTATCGCCATAACGAACTGGTTGTGCTTGACCGACTTGGCATCGAATACCACATCTCTGGCAATGAACGCATGAAACCCGATGGCACTTTCAGATTCGCCGTGATCGATGAAGACATCACCGAAGCCGGGCGAGGCGTATGTCTGGCAAAAGAACTCATCGCTTCAGGTCGTTTTGACCTGCTGGTGCTTGATGAAGCGCTCAGCACCATGACTTACGGCATGCTTGACCGTAAGTCTCTGTTGCAGTTGATCGAACAGACGCCGAACGAACTTGAACTGGTTTTGACCGGCCGCTGCGATGATGAACAGATTCTCGAACAGGCCGATCTGGTTACCAGCATGGTCAAACAGAAACACTATTTTGACAAAGGTATTCAGGCCCGCCCAGGCATCGAATACTGACGCCACGGCCACTGTTTCCGGCTAAAAGCGCCTGACAACGAGGTTCTGTTGCCCAGCACATTTTGGGGTCTCTTTTCTCCGGCTTCGCCTCCTCTGGTTCTGAAATTCGCTTTATAAGCTGGCTTCAGAGGGGGCAAAGGGGCAAAAGGCCGAAAGAGCCGATTGATCTCGCAGCTCAGTTGCCCCCGGCTATGGCTGTCTCAATGTTCTGGCGCAGCTTGACGATCGAACCGCGCTCATAAAACCCTTGAATGCTGGCGCACGGGTAGACTCTGCAATTCGGTTCCATTATTGTGCCTGGGTTCGTGACTGAATTGCAGCCGAGCTGACAGTTGTCGCCAAGAATCGCCCCGAACTTGCGAACCCCAGTATCGACAAGCTTTTCGCCGATTCTGGTTTTAACATTGCTGCCATCGTTTTTAAGGTTTGAAAGCTTGGTGCCGGCACCCAGATTAACGTGCGTGCCAAGAATCGAGTCGCCGACATAATTAAAATGCGGCGCCTTGGCACCCGGCATAAAAACCGACCGCACCACCTCGCTGGCGTGGCCGACCACCGCGCCATTGCCGATGATGACATGGCCGCGCACAAATGCCCCATGCCGTATTTCTACATTCTCACCGATGATCGCCGGCCCACAGACCATTGCCCCCGCCTCGATGATCGTGCCTTTGCCTATATAAATG
>DAOPYA010000203.1:0-4888 GCA_035352635.1 Candidatus Rifleibacterium sp. | reverse complement strand
AGGGTTGCGACGACGAAGATTGCGACGGCGGTGGTTCCTGGGTGGGCTTTGGCGTTGCCGACTCATCAGAGGCCTGTTGCTGCTCTGGGAAAATTTTGACGATAATCAAGAGCAGCAGAGCTGTTACCAGGCCAAGAACGGCATAAATGCCCCAGCCACGGTCACTGAACGCCTCTTCGATATGTTTGCCGACCTGACTCGAGCCGCTGTATTCAGCTGGTTCACCGAGCTGAATGCGCTGCGGTTCACGGGTAAGCAGGCTATCTTTGATCATCGCCAGGTCGTAACTGGCAGCCTTCGCAGCAGGGTTGCCGCCATAAATTCGATATTCGCCTGCTTCAACAGCTTTAAAAAGCAGGGTTTTGCTCTGGTAAATGCCCTTGACTGCCTTCAGTTCGATCGGGCTGTTGTCGCCATGGGCGATGAGCAGGCGGAATTGTCTCTCACCTTCGGGAAGGCGATCAAGATCGATGGAAAAGCCGCTATCGCTGTCGTTGCGGTTAACCCAGGTTGAGGTTTTGAAAGTTTTCCAGCCAATTTTGCCAGGTTTGGCAATTTCGAGTATCAGATTGCGACTGAAAACTCCTGAAGAGAAAAACTTGAGACTTCGCCATTGCTTTGAAGCAACCGGCAGTTCGATAGTTACCTGGGTAGAATTTTTGTCGCGATTGTATTCAGAAGAATACTTGAGATCAATTTCCGATTGAGAAAGCATGCCCGGGAAATATGGAATCTGCAACCCGTTCTTAACAAGCCTTATGCCATCAGGGTTGCTGTCAAGAGCGGCTTTAAGATTCAACGACAACTGGCAAAAACCAGGTTCGGCGACCGTAAAAGTGGCCACCCAATTATAACCAGCATCATTGAAAGGCGCTCCCTGTTCTACCGATGCGCCTTCAGAAGCAACCATGGGCACTGAACCAGAAGCAAGGGGGGTTATCAGCCCTGGCTGAACCTGGGTGGGCGCCAGTTCGCTGAGTGCGTCTTCAACGATGGCAAGATCATACTGCGGCGCGGTCGCTGCAGCATTACCGCCCATCAACGAGTAAACACCCGGTTCACTGGCCACGAAAAAAAGGTCTCTGGCAGCATAAAACCCTTTAAAATCGCGGATTTCTAGAGGCTGATTGCTGCCATGTTCTACCGTCAATCTGATTTCTTTCTGATCTTCAGGGAACTGCGAGAGACCTAGAATAAACTCGGTTTCCTTTTCTGAGCGGTTTACCCATGGCACTTCTTTCCATGGTTGCCAGCTTATCTGGCCATAATCATGTTTTTCAAATCTCAGGGTGCGCGTAAAAATACCAGCTGCCTTGAACTTGATAGCGGCAGGTTTTTGCATTTTTTCGGGCAGCTTTAAAATATAAAAGGTTCGGTTTCCGGCCTGGTCATACTCGCTGTTTGCGGCAATTTCGAGTTCCCGTCGTTCAGTGGCTCCAACAAAATATGGGACCTGAACCGCATCTTTGACAATGCGCAAGGCAGCTGGATACGGATCAAGATTAACGTTTTCGCTGGTTACAAGCTGATAAAACCCGGGCTTTTCAATTGCAAAAGGCGCCTGCCAGCGATACCCCTCAATTTTAAAAGGGCCACCCCTGCTGGAATAGTTTTTAAGAATGCTTTCTGCTTCCCAGGCAGTGTTATCAACGGGTGTCCCGAAGGTTAAAGCGCGACCGTTACCAGCTTGCGAACTTTCAGGGTTTTCCCTGACTGATACTACGCTGTCTTTGCCGGTCTGCAGGCTGTATTCCCCTTCCTGATCGGCCGAGAAGAGAATTCTGGGCAGGCGAACCTTAACTTTCACCTGCTCGATCTGCCCAAAGTATTCTGAAGACCGCATGCGCAGAAGCAGAACCCGGTGTTCCCAGATGCGCGGGTAGTCGATCACCAGCTTCTGCTGCTCTTCGCTTATTGAAGTTACCCGACCCCCATCGATCGGCATAAATTCACGCCGGCCGAGAGATATTTTTTCACGACCGGTCTGCCAGTCACCTTTGAATTGAGCAGCAGTAATCACTTCAATCTGTTCAAGCCGCAAACCTGAGCCGGGAAGAAAAATTCTCGCTTCCAGGCCATCTTCAGTGGTTGTCTGCTCGATTTCAGGTGTCAGAGTGAAATAGGCATAATCGCTGCCGGTTTTTCGGCCAGTGACTTCTACCGACTGCACAAAGATGGCAGCTTGCCTGAAATGCTTGTCAAACCCGGTAAAATGGCATCTGATACGGTCATAGGCAGCCTCAGCGAACTTAACATCGGTGGCTGAACCCCCGCCCTGCGGGTTAAGAAGGCTGCCAGTTGCGAGAACCTGCCAGACACCTTCGAGACGACCCTCGACATCAACCTTGCCAGTCATATTCGTGGCATTAACAAAGAAACTCAGCGAATTAAACAGATAATCTGGTGCAAGGGGGGCTTCCCAGAGGATGCGGCCGTCATCGAGCAGCGTTTCTTTTTCGGAAACGACTCTCATGGTTTCGAGTTCGCCGCGACAGCGCATATATAGCTCAAAGGCCCGTGAGTTTCCATCAGGCCCGACCAGAGAAAGATCCAGCCCTGCATTGGCCGGGCTGCCATTTGGCATTCGGTGCAATTCTGGTGGCAGAACCGTATCAACCAGGCCCTTCCAGTCAACTGTCACGCTGGCCCGCGACATCCAGCTTTCTGCCGCATGCACCTGATTCAGCGCCACGGCCAGCAAAAGAATAACTACCAGCAGCAGATTACTATTTTTCATGGTCTTTTACCCCCGATTTAGAAAGGAAACGCTGGTATAGATATGAAACCAGCATGAGAACAGCAGCCAGACCGATAAAGGATGCAACACGGTACAGCTGGTCGAGCGAATGGAGATCTATGAGAAAGATTTTTGCCGAAGTAACCAATACCAGCACCAGGGCAGTCTGACGCGCCCGTTCCTG
This sequence comes from Candidatus Rifleibacterium sp., assembly GCA_035352635.1. Lineage (GTDB taxonomy): Bacteria > Muiribacteriota > Ozemobacteria > Ozemobacterales > Ozemobacteraceae > Rifleibacterium. Next base: position 1,967 of record DAOPYA010000203.1, on the reverse strand, counting down.
GTTCCATTTTATGCCGCAGATCAAAAGACCGATGGCATAAAACAGCCAGCCCAGGCTGTAACCAAGTTGATGCGCCAGGCGGCCACGGGTCGTCAGAGTGAATTCTGAATCAGGTTGCCCGAAAACGCTCGCAATTTCAATATTAAGAACGAAGAAAACCATCAGCCCAAGCATGGTGGCAAACATTGGTCGCGAATCAATCGAAGCAACCGGCCAGCGCTCGTCCTGACGGCGCCAGGTTAACCAGATCAGCACGCCAATCGCAAAAACGAACAAAACGGTCGGACGGTTGAAGATCGGCGCCATTCGGCCGAAATCATAACTGTATCTGAACGGAAACAAGAGAGTCTTGACGAAGCCAAGGGTCATCAGTATCAGCCCGGCAAGCCTGAATGGGCGGTCGAGGCGTTTCGGCCAGACAAGCATGGCCAGCCCGTAAATAATCCAGCCTGCTGCTGAAGCCACAGCCATCGTAGCTGTTTTTGCCTGAAAAACGTCGAGTGGCATGCCCTGCTGAAAAATTGAGGCTTTAATTACCTTAAGGGCCAGAAAACCAGTGATCAGCAGCATGGCCAGGAAAAAATTCTTGATACTCACTGATTCGGCGCCCCAGGGTTCGCTCAAGAACAGATAGAGCAGCACAAGAATAACCGGTAGATATGCCAGCAGCCCGAGGTTAAACAGGGGGGACATAAATTCAACCAGGTAACCGAACTTGAACGGAAAGGCAATCAGCCAGAGAACCGAAAAGCAAAGCAATATCAGGCCAAACACCCTGATCGCCGAGGGCAAATTCTCATGCCGCCAGAGAATTGCGCCAAAAATTGCCCAGAGCGACGTGTAGATAAGCATGTGCAGAATATCGCCAGGCAGGGGAATAAATCTTATCGTTGAACCTGTCACCACGAAAGAACCGGTATAAACATCGGCGACCACGAGGTTAACCAGGTAGAAACCGGTTAACACAGCTATCCAGGTGAACCATGAGCTGATTTTCCAGCGCCAGAGGCGGTCATCATGATACGGTGCCAGTCGAGCAGCGGCAAACATGGCAAGGGTTGCCAGCAGCACTGACATGATAGCCGGGTTGAGAATGATAATGCTGTCTGGGCCTTTCATGCGGGGCAACCAGGAGAGCAGCAGGTAAAGCCCGATCGGGGCCATGACTGAAGCAACCTGACGCAGCCCGTTGTGCTCGACGCGATGGTTGAGCCAGAGCAGGGCAACCGACTCAAGAACCAGCACCAGGCCAAGCCAGCCTGTTTCCAGAAGGAGGAAAGGGGTCAGAGATACATAGAACAGCAGAACCCCGCCGTGACAGGCGAGAATGCTGTTGCGCTCCGGGCGCCCTTTAAGCTGTTCGACGAGTCTGGCAACGGCGGGCAGCTTGAGAAACGCCAGGATAACCGGAACCCAACCCGATATTTCGCGGGCATAGAGATGATCGGCGGCATAAACAAAGAAGATTGCCTGGGCCAGTTCATAGATTGACCAGCTCATCCAGATTTTTCGGGTTGACGAAAAATCTTTCGCAAGCAGGAACGGCAAGCCAACAGAGGTGAGAAAAAGCATGCCCGACCAGAGGAGCGAGTGAAATGGCTGGCCGGCGCTGCCAAGATCAGGACGCAATGCCCAGAAAGCCTGAGCAATAGCCGCAGCAATAAGAGTAATGGCACCCATGTATTCAAAATGCAGTCGGCGGCTGAGAGTAAGGGCAATGGCCATGAAACAAACCATGGTAAGCATGCCCGGATTGGCATCAATCTGCCCGGGGATTGAAAATGCCAGGGCAAGAAGGATGAAAATGCCCATAATAGGCGCAGAAGACATCCATTCAGAGATTACCGGGTTTATAGCCGCCTGACCGGTGAGGGCCGGATCAATTTTCAGGGCCGCGCTCCAGTCTGCGACTTTTGCAAGGCAATAAAAAGTCACCAGCACGATGAGGGCGCCGGCCACCAGCAGAA
>DAOPYA010000202.1:0-4942 GCA_035352635.1 Candidatus Rifleibacterium sp. | reverse complement strand
GGCACCCCCCCAGGGCAGCTATTCCCCTTACAGTTCAGCTCAGGGCTCTACCGACGGTTATGCACCGCCCGCCGCGCCGCCTGTCTATGGTGGTAACGGCATGACCCCGCCGCCGCCCCCTGTAGGTATGCCCGGAGCCATGCAACCCCCAGGATCGCCATACATGGGTGGCCCGGTGCCTGGCCCATCGTCAGCCCCAGATACAGCCGTTGCCATTGGCACACACGAACTGTATCGTGAAGCGCGATATCGCATCCCTGACGAACTCAAGCCTACTGACTTTACCCCTTATTTTACCAACTTTAATGGCTATCATGGCCTGTTTCATGTTGAATCAGCCTTTCTGCCCTACATTTCAACCTGGGATTTCGGCCTGCACTGCCGCTACGAAAAATACCAGTATCTCAATGGTGAGAAAAACATCATCGAAGGTACCGAAATGGTTACCCCGCTCCATCTGAGCTGGGCTGGCAAAAAGATGTTCGCTTCCTTCAGCCTGCCTTTCCAGTCATGGGAAGTATCACGCTCCGGAGTCGGCACTTCGGTCGAACTTTCCGGTATGCACGATCCTTCAGTGAAGCTCGGTTACCAGGTCTGGAAGAACTTTGAAGGTGATCATGCCGTTACCCTGCACGCTGAAGGCAGGTTCCCCGGTGGCAACTACCATCAACCGCTCGTGACCATGACCGGCAAGAGCACCGAAGGTGTGCGCGTCGGCCCGGCTGACGCAACTCGCGGCGCCTGGGTAGAAGTCGGCGGGGCCTATTCCGGCAGGCTGAACGAAAAGTGGGCTAACCACCTGAACCTTGCTCTGGCCAATGACTCAGAAGACAGCCTCAGCAAGTTCATCGTCAGAGCCGGCACTGACTACCGTGTTAATCGCAACTTCTCGATCGTCGGCGAAATCAACAGCGCTTCCTACGAAATGGATCAGGGCCCAAGCGGCACCAACGTTGATCTGGTTCTCGGGTTCCTTGTGTTCAACGATGCCTGGGAAGGCAAGGTCGGGTTCCCGGTTGCTCTGCAGAAAGAGTGGGGTTACTCGCATGATTATGGAGTGACCTTCGGCATAAATCACCGCTGGGATTGAAACGACAATAAGAAAAAGGCTCCGGAACTGGTTTCCGGGGCCTTTTTCTTATTGGTGTGATTGCATTTTTGGATTTGTTGTATAATGCCTGCATATAACTTTACGGTAATTTCTGACGGAGGCAATATGCGGTTACACAAATCTCTGGCGGCCCTCGTTCTATTGGTTACGCTGCTGTGCAGTCTGCCGGCATCAGCGGCAACGTTAGCCGATTCTGAGTCTGCTTCGCATGACGACGCGGCGGCTCGCTACCAGATTCAGGCTGTCTATCAGGGCAGCGACTTAAAAATCGTGCAGTTCAACCTCGCGGTTCTCTCGCATTATTCTTATCTGGTGATCAGCGATGGCAAAGTTCTCGCTGTTGATCCGGGTCGCGATATCAAGACTTATCTTGATTACGCCACCAGCGAAAAACTTGAATGGGTCGGCACCTTTCTGACCCATTCACATGCCGATTTTGTTGCCGGCCACCTCGAAATGGCAATGGCTACTGGCCAACCCATTTATGTTTCGCACGCCGGTGGTGCAGAATACACGCATGTCGAACTGCGCGAAGGCAGCAATATTGAAGTGGGCAAAGCCCTGGTCAGAATACTCGAAACGCCAGGGCATACCCCCGACAGTCTTTGTGGCATCGTCGTACCATCAGCTACGCCCGACCGCCAGGAATTTCTTTTGTCGGGTGATACGCTTTTTGTCGGCAGCCTTGGTCGGCCAGATCTCATGGCTGGCAGATATTCTGCCGGTGAACTTGCAGGTATGATGTTCGATACCTGGACTAACAAACTGGCAAAACTTTCTGATAATCTGGTGGTGTTGCCGGCGCATGGTGCCGGGTCGCTTTGTGGGGCCAATCTTAGCGATGCCCCGTCGTCAACCATAGCTGAAGAAAAGCGCAGCAATTATTACCTCAAATACACCTCAAGTCGTAGCGCCTTTATAGCCCGGTTTCTTACCGGTATTGAACCGGCACCTCAATACTTTGGCGAGAATGCCCGCATGAACCGTGTCGGGCCTGAAATCGTCGACTGGTCTGCAGTGCTCGGGCAAAAAGTGGCTGATCTGGCTGCCATTGTTGATGACCCTGAAGTTTACGTGGTTGATGTGCGTGACGACAAAAGTTATGCGGCTTCTCATATTCCGCGCTCGGTGAATATCGCCCTGCGCGGCCGTTTTGAAACCTGGGTAGGCATCATTGTTCCGTTCAAGGCCAGATTGATTTTAACCGGCAGCCTGACCGAACTCGAAGAAGCCGGCCGGCGACTGCAAAGGGTCGGTTATCGTGCCGAACATGTTATTTTTTCTGAATATGCCGCTGCCGGTGGCACTCTGGCTACCACTATACTGGTGACCCCGCTTGAACTGCATGAAAAGATGCTGCGGGGCGAAGCCCCATTGGTGATCGATGTGCGCCGCCCCGCCGAATGGCAGGGAATGAAGATCGGTGAAGTTTTGAATATTCCCCTCGATACTCTTGAAAAGCAGGCCCCAGGCCGTCTGAATCGTGATGAACCGGTAATAGCGGTATGTAATTCAGCTTTCAGATCAAATCTTGCCATTGGCTTGCTCGAAAGAGCCGGTTTTAAATCAGCTACCAGCATGGCCGGCGGTTCAGAAGCCTGGATCGAAGCAGGGTTTCCCATAGTAAGAATTGACGCGGCCGGAACCCCGGCAGTCGCTGCCGCAGCTGATGTGAACCAGGTGGCGACGCCGGTATTTCGTAACCTCGGGCTGCCTGAACGTATTACTGCCTCACAGCTTCAACAAATGGCCAAAGATCTGCCTGGCACTTTCGAAATTATTGATATCAGACCTTTTGAACAGGTCGAAGATTACAATCCGACCGGCGCCCGGGTCGTTGATCTTGGCGATTTGCTCGAGAATCAGACCTGGCTGGTTGGCGACGTGCCCCTGGTGATTGTTGACCGCGACGGCAGTCTTGCCATGATGGCCGCCGGCATTCTGTCACGCAAGACTCACCGGCCGATCAAGGCTTTGCTTGGCGGTATTGAAGCATTCTGGCGGGCAACCGAGCTTGGATTCATGCGTGATCGCATGATCATGCCATCGGTTAACCCGATTGCTGTTCCTTCTGCACCCCTTGTAGAACCACCACCAGTTGGTTCAGGTGAACGCCCGACTTTCTCGCCGCTCGACAGCGGCGAAATCACGCCGCAGCAAAATCAGCCTGCCACACCGGCGGTTCCAGCGGCAAAAACAATCCGAAAGGGGGCCGGTTGCTGATGTCATCAGGAAATCCGCGTCCGTATCTCAACCCTTATCTGGCCGGCTTTCTGCTCGGCCTGACTCTGCTTTGCTCATTCGTCATTCTGGGTGCCGGTCTCGGTGCTTCTAACGCCCTGGCAAGAGCCGCCGCCTGGTGCGGGCTGTGCCTCAACCCTGAGTCGGTGCTCGCTTCCAAATATTTTGGTGCCTGGGGTAAAGAACCCCTCAATTACTATCTCGTTTACATGTTTGTCGGCGTGGTTCTTGGAGGCTTCGTTTCAGCCCTGCTGAGCCGCAGAGTTCAGGTTCAGGTTGAGCGTGGCGCATCTTTTTCGGCGGGCATGCGACTGATTCTGGCGATGCTTGGTGGGGTTCTTGCCGGGTTTGGCAGCCGACTGGCGCGAGGCTGTACTTCAGGTATGGCCTTAACCGGTACCGCCCTTCTTACTACGGGTGGGGTAGCCTTTCTGCTCTCGACTTTTGTGGGTGGCTACCTGATGGCATACTTTTTCAGGAGGCAGTGGCATGATTGAAACATTTTTTGGCAGTTCGTCACTCGCTTCACCTGCTGCGTTTCTCTGTGCTTTCATCATCGGCATCGCTTTCGGCTGGTGCCTTGAGCAGGCCGGGTTTGGCAGTTCACGTCGTCTGGCAGGCATTTTTTACTTTACCGATATGGCAGTACTCAAGGTCATGTTCAGCGCGGTAATCACCGCGATGCTTGGTCTGGGTTTTCTGCTTGGCACCGGTTTGTTGAGCCCTGATTCGCTCTATATCCCCGAAACTTTTCTTTATGCACAGGTTGTGGGTGGGCTGATTTTTGGTATCGGCTTCGTAATTGGCGGCTGGTGCCCGGGCACTGCTGCGGTTGGCCTGGTAAGCGGCAAATTTGACGCAGGTGTCTTTCTTTTCGGAGCGCTGCTTGGCAGTTTTCTCTTTAACGATTTTTTCGGCGCTCTTGAGCCCCTTTATACAATGGAAAACATGGGTGTCAGTTATATTTATCAACTTGCTGGCATGACCCCGGCCTCTTTTGCCCTGCTGGTAACCGCGGGTGCGGTTCTGGCCTTCTGGGTTTCCGAGATGATCGAAGAAAAATTCAAGTTTTCACTGGTGGCCTCGCGCAGTAGCGGGTTGTGGGTATTTTCGGTGCTGATCATGCTGACTGCCTGCGGTAATCTTCTGCTGACAAGCCGGCAGGTAGTTCTTGTTTCGCCTCCGTCTGGCAAAGAATTGCTTCAACAGATAGAACTCGCCGCCGATCATATTGAACCCGAAGTTTACGCCCGCGAAAAATTGGCCGGCGTGAAGCGTATCAGCCTCGTCGATATCCGTTCCCGGGAAGAATTTGAAGAATGGCATATTCCGGGCGCGGTGCACATGCCGGTGCGTTCGCTGGTTGAGGGTTTGCAGCGCTTTCGTAACTTTGACCGGATTGTTCTCTATTCAAATGGGTCGGTACATCCGGGGCAGGCTTGGGTAATTCTTTCTTCGGCCGGTTTTCGCAATGTGTATATCATGGCTGATGGCTTGCAGGGTTTCTTTGAACGGGTTCTCAAACCCGCGTCATTACGCAACGGTTTCCTTTCAGAAGCCGCCCGGCGCGAAATAAATCTGTGGCGCACA
>DAOPYA010000201.1:0-4981 GCA_035352635.1 Candidatus Rifleibacterium sp. | reverse complement strand
CCGGCAATTGAGCTCTCTGCTGAATGACGGGCATGAAAACGAGCAGAAAAAGAACTATGACATGGCAATCATAAGCTTTGAGAAGGCACTAAAACTGGCGCCCGACAACAAGGAACTACCGCAGACGATCACCCGTCTTAAGGTTCTTGCTGAAAAAGCCCGGGAACGACAGAATGCCTTTTCGGTCAAATTCAATGAATTCGAAAGTTTGTTTTCTTCAGGCAATTTCAGTCAATGTTATGATGCCGGCAAAGAACTGCTGAATGATTTCCCTGAAAATTCTGTGACCATTTCAGCTATTTTTGCCGAAGCCTGCCTGCGCTCAGGCAAGCCCGATGAAGCCAAAGAGGCTATTTTAAAACTCGAAAACGCAGCCGAACACGCCACCCTTTACCATTACATTCTGGGCATGGTGGCCTATGAAAACGGCGAGCGTGAAGTCGCCCTTGAACATCTAAAAATGGTCAAAGACAAAAATAGTAATTTCAGGCCAGGTATCAACACCACTATAGTCTTCATCTATCTTTACAAGATACAGGTCGGAATCTACATTCTTTTGATCGGGCTGGCATTTCCGGCCTTAAAAGCTGGCAAAGAGGCACTTGCCAACTGGAGATCGGCCAGTATGATCCGCCGGGTAGAAAAAATCAGGGAAACCGGTAACTATGAAGCCAATCTTGCCTTTCTGGAAGAAAGATACGCCAAAGAAGACATACCCAATGCCAAGCAGGTTCAGGTCATGCTGGCAGAAGCCTTGTTAAGAACTGGCAAGCCTCAGCGGGCATATGAACTGGCCAACAATCTTCTTAAAAAAGATGCACGCAATCCTCTTGCCAAGCGTATTGCCGGTGAAGCCGCCCTGTTGCTCGAAGACACCTCGACTCAGGGTCTCGATCATATTCAAAGCCTTCTGAAGATTGACGAAACTCGAAAAGACGTGATCATCTTTCTGGGCAAGGTCTATGTTAAACAACAGGCTGACCACAAAATGGCGCAGGATTTTATTTTAAAGGCAATTTCGATAAATCCCTCTGATACTGAGTCGGTTGCCTATCTTGCCGACGTTTTTATTAAGCGGCAGACCTATAATCAGCAGACCCTGAAGATCTTTGAACGTGCCATCAAAGGGGCGCCAGAAGTACCTGAGTATTACATTGCCATGATCGAAAACCTGCATCGCATCGACAACCACCCTGAAGCTGAAAAATGGCGGGAGATAGCTGCCGGCAAGTTCCCGGCCCAGGAAGAATTCTCAGCAGACCGCCAGAAATCACCAACTACCCGCAGCGCCTTGAAAATGAAAAGCGAAAGCAACGATCAAGACACTTCAAAACAAGGAAGTGCGGGCGCATTCCCTGACTACGACAGCATTGGTGGCAATGAGCCAGTTCCCAGCTCAGCCCAATCCAGCACATTCCCTGATTATGACAGCATTGGCGACGACTCTGACGAAACTCTGCTGCCGCCACTTAAGAGCCCTGCACCGGCGGCGAACTCTGCTCCGGCAAAAACCAACCCGGCTCTGGTTAGCGGCCCGCAGAAAAGCTGCCCGCACTGCAATGCCACCATTCCGCTCAAGGAATATTATTGTACAAGTTGCGGCAAACCCTGCTGATTCTCTTTTATTGAATCTGGCAACAACAAAACCAATCTACTTCGCTGGCGCGGCCATCAGCCTGGGCAATTATTCTGCCAGCAGAATGTTTGCAATAAAAAACCCCAGCCGCACAGTGGTGGCTGGGGTCTTTATTAGAGAGTGTTATTTGGCTTTTTTAGCGGCCTTGGCAGGCTTTTCAGCTTTGGCGGCCTTGGCGGGCTTTTTGCCTTTACCGAGGAACTCTTCGACAATCTGGGCAACGGTCGGGCGACCGATTTCCTGGAGTTCATAACCAACACGCAGGCAGGGCTTTTTAACCTTAACCACACGGGTTATGTCGATCGGAGTTGCAGAAATAACAAGGTCGCAATCGCATGCATTGATGGTCTTTTCGAGATCATCGGTCTGCTTTTTGCCATAACCAAGTGCGGGAATGATATCGCCAATGTGGGGATATTTCTGGAGGGCGGCCAGAATAGTGCCTTTGAAGTATGGTTTCGGATCGACAATTTCACCGGCGCCATAGCGCTGAGCGGCAACGATGCCGGCGCCGATCGTCATTTCACCGTGGGTGAGAGTCGGGCCGTCTTCGATAACCACAACTCTTTTGCCTCTGATTTTTTCCCAACCTTCGACGAAGATTGGGCTGGCAGCATCGATTATCTGGCAGGTCGGATTCATTTCGAAGATGTTATCGCGAACATAATTGATATCTTCCGGATTAGCAGAATCGATTTTGTTGATAACCACGACGTCGGCAGTATAAACGTTTGCTTCGCCGGGATAATAAGCTGCTTCATGGCCGGGGCGGTGAGGATCAGCAACAACAAATTTGAGATCGGAAAGGAAGAATGGAAAATCGTTATTGCCGCCGTCCCAGACGATTACATCGGCTTCTTTTTCGGCATTACGGGCAATTACTTCATAATCGACGCCTGAATAAATAACCGCGCCAATATCGATGTGCGGTTCATATTCTTCACGTTCTTCAATGGTGCATTTGTGCAGATCAAGGTCTTTGTAGGAAGCAAAACGCTGGCAGATCTGTTTTTTAAGATCGCCATAAGGCATCGGGTGTCTTACAGAAACAACCCTCAGACCCTGTTCCTTGAGAGCTTTAACAACGGCACGGGTTGTCTGTGATTTGCCACAACCGGTTCTGACAGCACAGATAGAAATAACGGGTTTGCTGCATTTAATTGCGGTCTGCTGATAACCAAGCAGTTTAAAAGAGGCGCCGGCAGCAGTGATTTTGCTGGCATGGTGCATGATGTATTCATGAGGAACGTCACTGTAAGAGAAAACTACTTCCTGAACGTTGTGTTTTTTGATCAGGTCGAGCAGTTTATCTTCGGATTCTATCGGAATTCCTTTAGGATAGCCTTTGCCAGCCAGTTCGGCGGGGTACATACGGCCATCGATGTCAGGAATCTGGGTGGCAGTAAAAGCGACAACTTCATAAGTGGGGTTGTTGCGATAAACCATGTTAAAATTGTGAAAATCACGACCTGCAGCGCCCATAATAATAGTTCTAATTGCCATACAAACATCCTTTTAGAAAAATTTGAACCTCACCCGGAACAAAACTGGATAAGGCATTCTTTAGTGATTACACGATGAACAGGAACCAGATGAACAACTGGAGCAGGAAGAGCTTCCAGAGCTGCCGAGTTCATGACTGGTTCTGTTGCCAGAAGTTGAAAATGCTGAAACCTTTTTTTTGATATTTTTGCTGTTGCAATTACTGCAGGTGAGCTGGGTCAGGTCTTCTTTGAGGGAGCATAACTTATCGAAATTCCTGTGGCAATCGCAGCACTCAAATTCATATATCGGCATTCAGGCTCTCCGTTTGAGAACAAATTTCTGATGACCATTAACTGATGGCTTTTCACATCAACGAAGGCATGCTAACACTATCGATGCAGGTAGTCAAATGCCGAGATTGATAATTTTATCACAGACCGTATTTTTCAATTTTCGCACGCAGGGTATTTCGGGTAATACCAAGGTGCGCTGCGCTCTGAACCTGATTATATCTGTGCATTTCAAGGCTCTGACGGAGAAGTTCTTTTTCAAACTTTTCAAGCACCCAGGCGTAGGTATCGCCTTCAGGACTGGTTTTAAGAATCTCTTTAATGATTGCGCCAATGGAAGATTCGTTCAAAATCAGATTTTGGGGAACGGGGTCTTCTGGAAAATTATCGACCGCACCGACTATGTTAGTTGCCACAGGTTGTTCTCGACTGCGAGAAGGCTCTTCTGAACTTACTTTATCTGGTCTTTCGGGCTTGTCGATCTTTTCTGGCTTTTCAATCGTTTCGTTTTTTTCGGGTTTATCATTTTTGTCGGCACGATCAGATTTGTCAGGCTTATCAGCTTTTTCGACCTTATCAGCCCTGGTGTTGATTCCAGATTTGACTTCAACCGGGAGATGTTCGGGCAGAATTACCTGATCACGGCTCAGAGTATATGACTGCTCGACCGCGTTTCTCAGTTCCCTGACGTTTCCAGGCCAGTGGTATGCAGACAAGACGTTGAGGCTTTCGTCAGCAAGCATTTTAGGAACACCACGTCTCTGAGCTGCAAGAATAGAACAAAAATAGCGTGCCAGCAACGGTATATCTTCGGGTCTTTCGCGTAGCGATGGTAGCTTTATCTCAATTACCTTAACGCGGTGGAAAAGGTCTTCTCTGAACCTTCCTTCGACGATCTGCTTGCGAAGGTCTTTATTGGTGGCAGCAATGATGCGCACATCCACGTCAATACGCCGATTCCCGCCCACCCTGACAATTTCACGCTCTTCAAGAACCCGCAGGAGTTTTGCCTGCATTTCAAGATTCATGTCGCCGATTTCGTCAAGGAATATGGTTCCACCCTGGGCCAGCTCAAACATGCCGGGTTTAGCAGCTGCAGCCCCTGTGAATGCACCTTTTTCGTAACCAAAAAGCTCTGATTCCATGAGGCTTTCATTAATAGCAGTGCAGTTAATCGCCCAAAATGGCTTGGCTGAACGCCGTGAATTGTAATGAATCGCCTGGGCAACCAGTTCTTTTCCTGATCCTGATTCCCCAGTTACCAGAACGGTTACATCCTCTTCAGAAACCTTGCCGATAAGCTTGTAAACCTCTTGCATTGCCGGGCTGTTTCCCTTTAAGCCGCTTGACTTGGGTGCCTGAACGGCAACTTCAGCTTCTTTGCCGGTGTTTCTGGTGTTCAGGCCTCTGGAAATGAGCAAGAGACATTCATCAATATTGAAAGGTTTGCTGAGAAAGTCGTAAGCCCCAAGCTTCATTGCTGAAATCGTGGTTTCCATATCGGTGTAGGCGGTCATTACAACAACCTGCGCCTCAGAGTCACGCTCGCGAATATGCTTTAGAACCTGAA
>DAOPYA010000200.1:0-5259 GCA_035352635.1 Candidatus Rifleibacterium sp. | reverse complement strand
CAAGTTTCTGGGAAACTCCCAGGTGTTTGAACGTAAGCAACAGGTGCGGGGCCAGAAGTTCACCATTTTTTCAATGGATATCGGTTTCTTTCCTGATGTTAAAGATCTGGGCGTCAAGACTTCTTTTGATGAGTGGTCAGGTTTTATCGATGAATCAATGGTTTCTGCCACAGACCGCCCCGACTTTCTTGATCAGAACTCTTTTCGCTCACAAAGCAGGCAGGTTAAAGATCACTTCAAGAAAAACCCTAACCTGCCCGGCTTGAACCTGATGCTTAAGGTTGAAAGCCAGTTGTGGCCGCCCAGAGGTCAGAACGCTTTTAAGGTTCTGGCGGGCGGTTCGAAGCCTCTGATTCTGCCAACACTTTTCACGCCATGGGCCAGCCAGGAAACCTACGCACAGATTACCGCCGAAAAACATGACGGCGAAGAAAAGGCCAATAAAAGCAAAGACGACCGGCAAAGCCCGCTTGAACTGCTTAGCCGCTGGCAGAATTTTCTGGTGGGCCTTGGCTCAGCAGAATTTTCGCTTAAAGTAACGCCTCTGGGCGGTAAGGGTTCGGTGCTGGCAATTGATCTGATCATGAATACGCCCGGCATCCCCAGGGAATACATCGTAGAACCAGCTGCGGTAATCGCATTTGACTTTGTTTTGCAGGGCAGCAAGCGTGAAGCAATCGATGCTGCTCTCGAAAGATCGATAGCCTTGGCGACTGCCCCGATCATTCTCGCCGGGCATACGAAACTCGAAGAAGAGGTTGATATTGGCGATGTATCTGACCTGAGTTCGAAAGTGGTTGGCGAAAATGTCGAAAGTTACATGGGTGCCAAGACGAAAATGACCGTTAAAAGTCGGCAGATCATGCCCCTTGAGCGTTTTCGCAAGGGCAAAAGCCGCGTGGCGATGATCGATGTGGCGGCGGGCAACAAAAGCTATATAACCGAGATCCCCCTGTTTGTCATAGATGATCGGAACCGTTGCCTGACCCCTTCTTTCAGCCTGCTTACCGCTGTTACAGCTCTTGACGCCGATAATCCGACGGCTTCACCAACTTTTTTAACTGCCATGGAACAGGAACTGGCACGCATTTACCCGGCGATGGCCAGCGGCACCTTTCGCGGGCCACTGGTCATAAGAGATTATGTCATTCCGGTTAATTCTCAGGGTCGCATGCTGATAGATTTCGTCGGTTCCACCTTACGTGGCCGCTTCCACAAACCCGCCATCGACTCGGTTTCTCTGTATGAATGCCTTGATGAAAAGCTGCTGGCCGAATACCAGGCGCAATTCCCTCAGCATCGCCGCCTTCAGGCTGATATGGCTCATAACCGCACCGCGTCATCGGGCAACAACAAAGGTCGCAAAATTATGCTGGTCGGCCCCTTTGAACTCAGTGACTTTGACTTTTTTCCGACGCCCATGACTTTGAATACACCGTTTATTCTTCAGCAAGACCCTCTGATGGGCGTAGAAATCCATGCCAACGCCGTACTTAATATTCTCGAACGCCGCTATCTCAAGCATCCTGACAGCTGGCATACGATTATCGCCCTGTTCATTTCTTCAATTCTGCTTGGTTTTATTCTAGGTATTGTGCCACCGGTTGCCGGGGCATTCGTGATGCTCGCTTTCATGGGTGGCGCCTTCTGGCAGGCCTATTCTTCATACCATGCGGCCCGGCAGGTTTTTAACTTTTCTTCACTCATTTTCAGCTACCCGTCAATCTGGGCACTTGCGACCCTGTCGAATTACATCCGGCAGCGCGCCCGCGCCCGAAGCACCAAAGAAATGTTCTCGCGCTTTGTCGCTGCTGACGTCGTGCAATACATGCTCGATAACCCCGAACTGGTTAAACCAGGCGGAGAAAAGGTCGAACTGACGATTTTCTTCTCTGACGTTGCCGGGTTTACTTCAATTTCTGAGGCCTTGACCCCTGAAGAACTGGTAGTTCTTCTCAATGAATATCTCGGGGCCATGACTGACCTGCTTTTCGAATTTGGCGGCACTCTCGACAAGTTCATCGGTGACGCGGTCATGGCGTTCTGGAACTTTCCCCGCCACCAGGATGACCACGCGGTTCGCGCCTGTCTTTGTGCCATTGCTATGCAGCGAAAAATCAATGAGCTGCAGATCGGCTGGGCGGAACGAGGCCTGCCGCGTGTCGCAGCCCGTGCCGGCATCAATACCGCCGGCGTTGTTGTCGGTTATATGGGTTCTCACAAGGCGCAGATGAACTTCACCTGTATGGGCGATGGCGTTAATCTGGCTTCGCGTCTTGAAGGCGCCAATAAAGAATACGGCACTTACCTGATGGTCAGCGATGCCACCTATCAGCGGGCCAAACATGTTGTCAGCGCCCGTTTTCTCGACTTTCTCGCAGTCAAAGGCAAAAAAGAACCGGTCAAGGTTTTCGAACTGGTCAGCGAAAAGGGCAAAGAACCGCCCGAATGGTTCGAAATGGTCGAAATGTATGACCGCGCCATACAACTGCATCTCGAGCGAAAATGGGATGAAGCAATCGCCACGTTTGAAGATATTCTGCAGCGTTGGCCTAAAGACGGCCCGAGCCAGACTTATATTTCCAGGTGCCGCGAATACAAGGAAACCCCGCCACCCGAAGGCTGGGATGGCAGATATATTCTCACTCACAAATAGACTTCACCTCTTCAGCAAATAAAATGAAAAAAATGCTGCTGAATGAACCGAAATTATGATAATTATGTGTTGGCCGCTTTATTAAACTTGATTCATGCAACAGGTCGCTGATGAAAACTGAATTTGATCCAAAACCATTTATTCAAAACTCTACGGTCATCGAAACTGAAGACGCGCTGGCCGATTTTTTTACCCGGGCTGCCGACCAGGATATAGTCGCAGTTGATATCGAATCTGCCGGGTTCTATCGCTATTTTTCCAGGGTAAATCTCATTCAGATCGCGACCCGCCAGGAGGCCGCTATCATTGATCCGCAGCGCATCAAAGATTTTTCTGCCTTCCAGAAATTTGCCCGCGAAAGCCACTGCCTCTGGGTCTTTCATGGCGGCGATTATGATATTTCCATGCTGGCACGCGACCTCGAAATTTATATTCCGGTGATGTTTGATACCCGCAAGGGGGCCGAACTGATCGGCATGCACGAGCTTGGCCTGCGCTCACTCACCGAAAAATACCTCGGTTTTACTCTTGATAAAAGATTGCAGCGCTGTGACTGGTCGAGACGCCCCCTGACCACCGCCATGAAAGAATACGGCCTGCTCGACGCCGTCTGCCTGGTGCCGATTTTTGATTTCCTCTCTGCTGAACTAAAGGCGCTTGGGCGCTACGAATGGGTGCTTGAAGAATGTGAATACATCGCCAGGCAGGCCCGCGAAGCCCAACCCCATGAACAAGATCCTTTTGCTTTTAGAATAAAGGGGTCTTCGCGTTTATCGCCGCGTTCTATGGCTGTTTTGCGCGAGATCTGGACCCTTCGCGAAGAAATCGCCCGCAAGATCGACCGGGCGCCGTTCATGCTGCTGAGCAATCAGGCGTTGCTTGATATTGCCAGGCAGGTTCCGCGAACGATTTCCGGGCTGAACGTCATCAAGGCCGTCGGTCGTGATTTTCTCAACCGCTACGGCCAGGAACTCCAGGCCGCCATCCGGGCCGGCATCGAAGCCGAACTGACCGGGCTTGAAAAGCCTTTTCAGCCCCGCGAAAAACAAGAACTTCTCAACTCCTGGGAAGGCGAAATTGCGAAGTCCCTGCGAGAGGTTCGTGATAGTCTCGCGACAGCCATGCAAATCCCCCCCTCGGTTCTTGCTCCATCTTGTGCCATCTACGAGCTTGCCAGAATCCGCCCCGAAACCCTTGGCGAATTGCAGCAGAGCGAGATTCTACACGCCTGGCAGGCCAGGGTGCTCGCCGAAGAATTTCTGCCGATCTTGCAGCAGGAACCCCCGCCCACAACCCGAAAAATGCGCCGCCGTCGCCGCCGCCGCCCAGGAGAAGGCTGATTTTTCAGTATCATAAAGTTCAACGCCCCGGTGCTCTGTCCTTGAACTGCTTCATGCCGGTTCTGGCATGATTCAATAATCGCCAACAAAAAATAACCGCCAGCGTTGGCCTGGCTGAGCGACATTTTGTGGCAAATTAGTTTTAATCTGCTTTGCCCTGATCTGCTTTCAGGTCGCGCATTGCCGGTCAGTTAGAGTGTTTTCAGGTTGATGGCAGGGTCTTCAAACTCACTGATTTCGACCAGAAAGAAGCCGGCGTCGTTCAAAGAATCGCTGTTAAACTGGGTTATCATGGCATTAGTTTCGGTAAGCAGAACCGGCAGGCTCTCTTCAATCTTTTTTGGTGAAATCACCGTGGTGTTGCCAGGCAAGATTTCTCTGATGCTGTTTTCGAGGCCGACTGCCAGTTGTAAAAATTTTCGCATCATCGGGTTGCGGCTTCTGCCAAGCGAATTAATCAGTGAACTCTCTCTGATTTTTTCGCGCAGCGTTCTTCCGGGGGCTTCAATCGTAGCATTTATAACTCTCTGCGCCTCCAGGTGGGGAACATCAATGATTTTGGCGATTTCCCTGATGATTGAGTCGGCATACCATCGATTGCATCGCGAAGCATTCACTATTCTGCTGGTTCCGAACCTCTTCTGCAGATACCTGATCATGAACTGACGGTTATCTGAGCAGAGAATTTTAAAATATAAACCTCGCCTGTCTTCACTGCTGAGAAATGCTTCAAAGCCTTGACCGTGCAGCATCGGGTTGACTTCAGTTATTCCAAGCAGATAATTAACCAGTGATGCGCAGGCTTTTCCGGGGCAAGGCCATGTTCTGATGCCGGCTGTCTGCGCCGAAGCGATCATGCCGGCGATGGTTACGAATATCTCGCTGACCCCGCGAACCCTTATTGTCGCAAGTTCGGCTTGAAGACGATCAAATATCTTCGGTTCAGGGGCGATGCTGCCAAAGCGTCTGATCAGACCTTTCTGGCACATTTCCGCGAGTTCAGCCTCAGGTTTTCGTGAATTTAGCTCCAGCGGCTCAGGCGCGGCGATTTTTTCGGGCAGAATGCTGACATTGCAGCGCCTGGCTATTTTGACTGTTTCAGCCAGCGCCTGCGGCCATTCTTTAAAGACCTTCTGCATCTCTTTGCCGCTTTTGCAGTAGAATTCCATGGTTGGAAAATTGAAGCGCTGCCGGTCAGCAATTCGCGCCCCGGTCTTCAGGCATAGCATTGCGTCATGCAGAGCATGATCTTTGCGGCTGATG
>DAOPYA010000199.1:0-5287 GCA_035352635.1 Candidatus Rifleibacterium sp. | reverse complement strand
GCGACTGAATTTAATCTATCTTAATCAGGTGTCCACTTTTATTTTACCAGTCCACCTTGCTTCGCCCATCGAGCCAGGAATCAGTATGAGTAAGAGGGCATAAGAAGAAAATCGGACAGGTGCTTATGCATGACGCCCTCGATGTTGTCCTGCCAGAATTCTTCCATGGTCACTACATACTTGGGAAAATGATCTTTGATCGCCAGCAGCGGAGCGAACTCTCTCGATACTTTTGAATCTGCAGAAAGCTTATAGGCAACTTGAACGTAGATTCGTTCTTGTTTCTGTTCGGCAACAAAATCGATTTCTTTATCGTCGAGTTTGCCAATGAATACGCGATAGCCGCGGCGCTCCAGTTCGTGAAAGACAATGTTTTCCATGATTCCGGAGATGTCTCGATCTTTGTAGCCAGATAAAGCATATTTAAGCGACTGGTCGGCAATATAGTATTTCTCGTTGGTTTTGAGAATTTCTCTGCCTTTCAGATCATAACGTTGAACTCGTTTGACGATAAAGCTGCTTTCGAGGGCGGCGAGATAATTATAAACAGTGTTGAGGTCGATGCGTCGATGCTGGCTTTTAAAATAATCAGCAACCTTGTTGGCAGAAAAGCAGTTGCCGATATTATCAAAAATAAATCTGACGATTCTTTCCAGCAGCTCAATATTTCTGATCTTGTAGCGCTGTATGGTATCGCGCAGAAGCGCTGACGCGTAAATATCACTGACTATTCTGCCGGCATCCTCAAAACCATAGCCAGCAACATGAATCGCTGGAAAACCACCAAGCCTGATAAAATCATGCATCTGATGGAATAAATTGCTACCCGCCTTCTCATTGCCATCACGGGACTGTTTAAAGACAAGGTATTCTGCAAATGAAAGCGTTTTAACATTAATTTCAATGTAGCGGCCGGCAATCAGAGTAGACAACTCAGACGACAGCAGCCTTGGTTTGACCTGGTTTGTCGTGGTGGTGGGGGGAATTGTTTGTTGAAAAGATGCAGATTCTCGAACGGGCCGGTGAATTTTTTTGCATCGGGAAAAATCGTATCAATCTTTTGTGCTTTTTCTGGCATATTACTTTCTGCAATATGATAAAAATCAGCCGACAACTTGTGGAAAATTTTGCGGCCGGCGACCTGAAAGCCGCCGCAATGCTGTTCGAGCAGCTGCGCCGCCCGTTGTTCGCCTATTTTTATCGAGTTGGCGGCGACCGCTGTGTGGCCGAAGACCTGCTGCAGGAAACCCTGCTGACGCTGCACAGTCGCATCGAGACCTTTAACCGCGACTGCGAATTCATGCCCTGGGCCTGGGCGATCGCCCGCAACAAGTTTCTTGAATTCAAACGCAGCCAGAGCCGCGTGACCCGCCTGCTGCCGCAGCTTGCCGCTGCGGTGGCGCCAGAACAAAGCTGTTTCAGCAACGATGTGCATTTCGCTACCGACCTGAGAAACTGCCTCGATGAACTGTCTGAGCCGACCCGCGAGGCTTTCGTGTTCAGGCATTTCCAGGGCCTGAGCTTTCAGGAAATCGCTGACCTGCAGCAGGTGCCCTTGCCGACCGCCAAATCGCGCGTGCTTTTTGCCCTGAAAAAGTTACGCGAATACTTTAAAAGAGGTGACCGATGAACAGCCGATGTCTTGACGAAGAGCAGCTGATAAGCCTTTACTATGATGAAGGCAATACCGATGCCGACGCTGCAGCATGCAGAGAGCACATCAGAGAATGCCCGGCCTGTCAGCAGGCTTTCGCCGAAGTTTGCAGCGAGCTTGCCGAAATCGACCTGCCGGTGCCCGATGGCGGCCACCGTGCCGTTGCCGAAGCACTCAAGCTCATCGGCTGGCAGCAGCCGACCACCAGTCGTGACGAAATCATGACCCTCGAAGAGGTCGCCGACTGGCTCAAAGTGGGTTCGCACGCCCTTGCCGGCATGCTGCACCAGCTGCCGCATTTCATCGTTGCCGGCCAGATCAGGTTCAACCGCCGGCTGCTCGAAAATCATCTGTTCAATCGCCGGTCTGAGGCTGAGAGTAAGGCGCCAGATCAGCCCCGGCAGCGTTTAAAAGTCGTTGGCGGCCGCGCCGCCTGAAGGGAGACTGCCCATGTCAGTAGTTTCAACCCGCAATCTCGAACTGTTCAGCCGCAAGTTCGGCAAAATGCTCGGTTCAGGTATTCCGCTGCTGAAAGCACTTGAACTGCTGCAACGCGAAGAGGGCGATTCGCCGCTGGGCGCCATTATCAGCCAGATCTGCAGCCGGGTTCGTGAAGGTTATACCCTTTCCAGCTGCATGAGCCTTTTTCCCGGTGTTTTCACCGAGGTATTCGTCGCCATGGTCAAGGCCGCCGAAAACCAGGGCCGACTCGATCAGGGCATGGTTGAAATCGCCGACAGCCTCGCTGACGGCACACTTGAAGCCGGCCAGGGTGGCGGTGAAATCAACGAAGCCGCCGGTGCAGCCGAAGATACCAATCTGCAGGTTATCAAGCTGGTTAACCGGGTTATTTCAGATGCGGTAAAAGAAAAGCTCGCCCGCGTCGTCTTTAAACCCGAACGTGACCACGTCAAACTCAATGTCGCTCGTCAGAACAGCCTCGAAGCCCGCGAAAACTTCGATCACCCTTCCTACGACCGTATTGTGGCCCGCATTAAACTGATGTCGGCACTCGATATAAGTGAGACCCGCCTGCCGCAGGATGGCCGCATGCTGGTCAAGGTTGAGAACGAACTTGTTGATATTCGCGTGCAGCTGGTTCCGACGGTGTTTGGCGAGCAGATTCTGCTGTTTTTAAGCCGCCCCGATGAGGTTATACCGCCTGTTTCGTCTGTTTTTCCGGATGAGGCGCAGCGAAAGCAGATTGTCGGGCTGTTGCAGAACCTCAATCGTGGCCTGGTCATCTTTGCCGGTCCCCACGGTTCAGGCAAGACCACCAGCCGCGATACGGCCATGTCGATACTTAACGACGGCACCAGAGTCATTTTCGAAGTCGGGCGTATTTACAAGGCGATCGATGGTATCGGCTGCATTCAGGTCAGACCGCATATCGGCATGACGATGCCGGCCGCTATCAGGGCTGCCGTGCGCGCTGACGCGCATGTGATCGTCGTTGAAGATATCATAGATGAAGAAACGGCCCTCGAATGTTTTAAAGCCGCCAGCGACGGCATTCTCGTGCTGACCCAGATGCATGCCCGCAATTCTTCTGAAGTGTTCAGACAGCTTCTGAATCTTAAAGTGCCGCCGTTTCAACTCTATGACGGCATTGGATCCGTGGTTTTCCAGATGCTGGTGCGCAATGTCTGCCCCGACTGCCGGCGCGAAGTTGAATTCACGGAAAAAGATTTTGCCAGACTCAGCCTGGTTGATTTCAAACCCGGCCGTTACAGCGACAGCAAGGGCTGCGCCAGTTGCCGTAACTCTGGCTACCGTGGCATGCACCCGTTTTACGAAATCACCGTGCCGAACAAGAACCTCAAAGAAGCAATCATCAAAGGCGACAGCAACCAGATTGCCCTTGCTCTCGAAGCCATGCACGGCGCCAGCCTCGAAGCGAAAATCCGCGGTTGGGCCAAAGAAGGCCATACCAGCCCCGCCGAAGCCGCCCGCATTCGCACGATTCTGTTCGCCCAGCCATGATAGACCGGGCTGACAAACCGGTTCACCTTAGGCGAGTTTTCAGTGGCTCTAAATACTTTGTTCTGCGTGCAGATGGGGAATCAAGAAGTTTAATGTGCTTGCCGGGGGCAATGTTTTGTAGACTTTCCAAAAGCCCGGCATAGCGATTATAATGCTAAATATTCACCATCTGATTGTGTTGAAGGAGAGCCGCCATGATCAACTCAGGCCTTCGGTCGAAGATTTTTTCTCGACGCCCGTTACTTTTCGTTATTTGCATTCTAATCGCTGGTCTTGGGCTGGCAAGCCCCCTCAAGAGCGCTGATTCCGATACCCGGTTGAATTTTGAAATCCGTCTGCCCGACAACCTTTCGCCATCGGCAAAACTTTTTATCACCGGGAATCATCACGCGCTTGGCGATTGGGACCCTGGTTTGATCGAGGTTCCGCGCGTTGGCAACCGGGCCATGTGGTCAGTTTCCCTGCCCGCGGATTACGTGCTTCAGTTCAAATTCACCCTCGGAGACTGGGGCCATGTCGAAGCCGCCGTCGATGGTTCGGAAATCGCCAATCGGGTTTTGCCGGTTCCGCGTGGCCAGACGACGCTGCGGGTTGTTGTGTCAGGCTTCAAGTCGCCAGGGTCGCCAACTGAGCAGCGGCCATCAACCATTGTTGGCAATGTGCGCGTTCACAAAGATTTTCCCAGCCGGAATCTCGCACCCCGGAACTTGTGGGTATATCTGCCGCCGGGATATGATCAAGAGCCGGAGCGGCGCTACCCCGTTATCTACATGCAGGATGGAAACAACTGCTTCGACGGGGCTACCTCTTTCAATGGCCTTGAATGGAAGGTCGATGAAACCTTTGAAGAGGGCATCGCTCGCGGAACACTCCCTGGGGCGATTGTGGTCGGTATCGCCAACACCGCTGCCCGTGTCGATGAATACACCATGGTTAAGGCCCTGCGCGGCGACCGCCGAACCAGGATCGGCGGCAAGGCTGATATCTATGCTTCTTTTCTGATCGATGAAGTGAAGCCATTTATAGATTCGACCTACCGCACTCTTGTCGATGCCTCACACACGGCCGTCATCGGCGCGTCGCACGGTGGCCTCGTTTCCCTCTATCTCGGAATTCGTCACCCCATGATCTTCGGGGCCGTCGGCGCCGTTTCGCCAACCCTGTCATGGGGGAATCACTGGCTGACTAACTATGTTCGTCGTCTGCATGGTCTTCCCAGAAACCTTCGTATCTGGGTCGACACGGGAACGGCAGAAGACGCTGTAGACAGTAATGGCAACGGTATTTCTGATCTGATTGACGATGTGCAGGAAATGCGTGATCTGCTGCTGGCGCGAGGCTACGATTCTGCACAGGTCGAACTCATGCTCGACGAAGGAGCGATTCACAACGAAGCCGCCTGGGCGAAACGTCTGCCGCAGATTCTCGAATTTATCTGCCGGCCGTGGCGATAGTCGAAAATTGATTGTGCCTTCTGCCATGGAAAGATGAGCGGAGCGGGCAGGCTCTTGAAAAGGCTTTTCATTTGCGTAGCCCTGAAAACCCAGACAGATAAATCAAAATCTCCCACCGTCAATTAAATCAGAGAGAAGATTTTTGTTTGACGTGATTTGTCGTTGTGGCAGGGTATGCTGAAGGTAGTTAAAACTA
>DAOPYA010000198.1:0-5408 GCA_035352635.1 Candidatus Rifleibacterium sp. | reverse complement strand
GCCCTTGGTTGGTCTTTGGCCTCTGAGGTAGGCCAGGGCGGCCGGCAGGTCTTGCGTGTTGAACGCGTAATCGTTCACGACATCGTAAATAAACCGCTCGCGCTCTTTGCCTGACAGCTGTCTGCTGTCGGCTATCTGTTCGCCGACTGACCGCATGATTCGTTTCATCGGCAGGTCGGCCGCTCCGGAGAGATTCAATTCCTTCAGGAAACTTGCCAGGGTCGAGCCGACCGGCACGCTATCAGTAAACCATGCGCCGATAGAGTCTGTGGCCCTGGTCAGAAAGCTCTTCTTGCCGTCTTTTTCCTGGTAGGCGAGAGACTCTGAATATTCGCCTTCGCTTTCTGGCGTATATTTCTGCCATGTGCTCGGCTTGGCGGCTCCGGCCGTGGCCTTTGCCAGGGCTTTAATCGCCAGGACGGCTTCGCCTGGGTTTTTGGTTGACCAGTCTCGCAGGAATTCAACCATGTGGAACGGCGCGGCCATGAGATCGCGGGCAAATTTGCCGGGGTGGTAAAGCATAGCCTCGTTCATGCGATTAGTGACGCCATCAATCATCTGAACCGCGTCGCCGAATTCTTTCATGCCGGGGTCTTCAAGGCCCACCTCGCGAACCTGCTTGTAGAAACCATAAACACGGTCTGGGAGATATATTTCTTTCCCCCTGAATTTGCCGAAATTCGCCACAACCTTCTTGCACTCGTCGTAGCCGCCGGGCATGTCTGGGATATCTTCCCAGTCTTCGACCAGCAACCCACGCTGGTCTTCGACTTGCTGCATCCAGGCATTGGATGCCTCAGCCCTTATCTCTTTGGTATTTTTGGCAATATCGGCTTTTAACAGATTCCGCGTGTTGCCCTCTGCTCCGGTTCTCAGTTTCTGTGTGCCGGGTGTTTCTTCAATCCATCCGTTCGGAATTCGGCCAAAGGCGTCAAATGCTTTGCCCTGGCTCGGTATATTGTCAGACTCGAAATAGTGGTGAACGTAGCCATAATGCCCTCGGTTGGTTCTCAGGCGTTTCAGTTCGGCCTGTAGCGCTGCCGGGGATTTGAGCTCTCCTTTGGCGGTCTTGATAATCCCTTCCAGGGCAACCGTGTTCTTTCCGATCATGTCGGCTGGGATTTTCAATATCTTGTCGAGCAGGGATTCGAGTTCCTTATATTCGGCCGGGTCGATTTTGCTGTTAATTTTTTGTAGCATCGAGCGGGCCTCGCTCTCGGAACCCTGAATAGCAGAGCTTGCCGCGCCCAACTGCTTATACCTGGCCAGGAGAGCAATCGCCGTCTGCGCCTTGGCGTGCGGAACCACAACGTCAACGAAGTGCTTCCGGTAGTCCTCGTTTTCCTTGGCGCGGTCGGTCATTAAGCGCTTCCAGTTAGGGGCCAGGGTATTGAAAAAGTGCTCGGCGGCCGCTGCGTGTTGCCCCGGGATGTATTCATACTCGCCTGTGTCTCGGTTGTATCGGCGAATCCCTGGCGAAGGCTTCAGGGTGTCGTTCTGCTCGTCGTAGGCCATGTTTTCGGCAACAGTAAACAGCATGCGCTCAATTGGCTTGGCTGCCTGGAAGGGAGCCAGGACGCGTGCCGCTTTTTTCAGCAACCAGTCTTGTAAGTCGCCTGGGCCTGTAATTTTCCGGATCATTCCGGTTATTACGTTTTTATCGGCGTCCAGGTGCCCGAGAATTAGAGAGTCCTCGGCTTTCCGGGCCTTGACCGCTCTGGCATTCTTGTTATTGTGCTCCAGCTCGAAATCTGTGCCGGCATCAGGATTCAGCCTCTGTGCGCGTTCAAAATCCGGGCGCTTGCGGTCCGCCTGTGAACGGGTGTCGCCCATGAAGCCGCCTGCGATTTTCTTCAGTGCGTCAGTCACTTTTTCGGCCTGCGTCTTGGCCGTCTCGGCCAGAGGCGGCATTGGTTCGGGATCTGGATCGAACGGATCGGCGGGGTCATTTCGATTCTCGCTCTTTGAGTATAGCGGTTGCCCTTTTGCCTTGACCGCGCTTCGCATTTCCGGGGTGATATCGAATGCGGGCACTTTGAGGTTCTCGCCGCGATAGAAATCGGTTTCGCCTGCGGGGAAAATTTCGGTCTGCCCGACTTTGCTGCCGAACTTCTTGATATATTTCTCGGTTTCATTCTTCAGGATGCCGTCATAAAAACTCTTCATGCCATCGCCGCCGATTCTGAGGTCGATGTTTTTTAAAAGCCCAACATTCCCTTCACCCCACATTTCCGTGTCGTAGTTTGAGCCAGCAAACGCTCCTTCGCCTTTGATGATTTTTTGCGCGATTTCTTTGCCAACGTGCTCTTCGAGCGCTGCGTCGGAAAGGTTTTCTTTCGTGATTATCGCCCGGCCATCTTTAAAGGCGTCGATTCTGTAGCCGTCTGGTTTTTTCGTCCACCGGATGCTCTCGATTTGCTTGCTCAGATCATACCGCTTCGCCTGTTCTTCGCCAGGCGTCCAGGCAATTTTATCAAAGCCATTTTCAGCAGCCCATTGGATCATGCGCTTCATGCCCAACATCGCCCATCTGTCGGTTTGTTTCAGCGGCGCATTGGGAGCGGCGTGAGTCATGGTTCGAATAAGGCTCTGGTGTTCGTTTTTAAGGTCAGCCCACCGCTGCTTTTCTTCTTGCGTTGCTTCCCTGCCCTTAGCTTCAATCTCTCGGCTTTGAGCTTCCAGCTCCTTGATTCGGCTCTGCATCTCGGGCTTTTTATAGCCTTTTTTCCTGCCTTCCTGGTGCCAGTCGCTTTGGATTTCTTCAATAAACAGAGTGCGGGCGCCGTTGGTGTCTTCGCGCTCGTTAAAACGTATGGGCATGAGGACGTTTCCCTCGTTCCAGTGGGGGCTTTTATAAGCTGAGTGTCCATGCTGGTCAAAGGCTTTCAATGCTTCTTCTTTTGTGTCGCCGGATGAATATCGGTTTTCCGAAAGAGGGCCGGGGCCGAATACCCCCCATCGGCCCGTGTTCATTTGGCGAACCTCATAGCCCGCCGGCAGCGCTTTGGGGTTAGGCAGTGTTAGAAGTAACTCCCTGTAATTCTCCCCGCCGGGAACTTGGTAGCCTTTGTATTTCTGAGAATCCTCGCTCGGCTCGGGGTTTCTGATTATGTCGCGATAATAATCTCGCAACTCATTAGCCTTGGCTTCGGCTTCAGCAATCGCTTCGCTTTCGTTGTCGTAATAAACCGGCTGTTCGTTGTCTTTTTTTTGCGAACCAGCCAAGTTCTTTGTCGAATTCAGCCTTGAAAATTTCGTTATTCTCATAGTCGTAGGTTATGATTTCCTCGTTATCACGAGACATCCAGGCCGCCTCGTTTTCAATCCATTCGTGTTCTCCGTCCATCGCGGCCGTGGCTTCTTCCAGTGTGTCGAATTGCTCATCGTCGCCGTTCGTGCGACGGATTTTCCAGCTTCTCTGTCTGACGACTTCTTTCATCTGAATCTTATTCGCGTCGAGATAGTCTGCCACATCCTGGCTGGTAACCTGATCGTCCTGTATGCTTTCCAGGTGTTCAACCAGGCCAGACTCGGCGAGTTCGTCCTTCTTGAATTTGCCGACGTGCTTCTGGATCGCGCCGATCATGTCGGCTTTGCTTGCCTTTTTAGGCAGCATGCCAGGAGTTTTAAGAGTGCGCTCCATTTCCGAGTAAACATTCAGGCCGCGGGCCTTCGAGAACTTGGCGTCCGGAGCCGTCGGAAAAAGACATAAAATTGCCCAAAAACAAAATTTGATCTACAATGAGAAGGTATAAGGAGATTTCTATGACAGCAGCAACAACCAAATTAGAAGAAAAAATTCTTTCCTTGCCATGCGAAGATAGAATTTACCTCGTTGAAAAGTTATTAAAAAGCCTTAATTTGCCAAGTCCAGAAGAAATAGACAAGGCATGGGCTGAAGAATCAGAACGAAGAATTGATGAAATTGAATCCGGAAAGGTTCAGACAATTCCAGGAGAGCAGGTTTTTCAAGAGATTAGAAAGCGGATCAAAAAGTGAATTTTGTCTTTCATCCATCAGCCCGCGAAGAGTTAAATAAGGCTGTTGATTATTACCAAGACAGCGCAAAAGACTTGGGCTATGATTTTCTCGAAGAAGTGTATGCTGCAATAAAGAGGATTCAAGCTTATCCGGAGGCGTGGAGCCCGTTTTCTTCCAGAACTCGTAGATGTTTGATACATCGCTTCCCTTATACCGTTGTTTATCTTTTAAAAAACAATGAAATCTTGATCATCGCAATTGCTCATTCTCACCAGAAACCAAATTATTGGCAAAAACGAATAGCAAAAGATGATTCAAAGAATAAAAATAAGAAAAGCAGATAACAAGTGCGTAGACGCGGAAAATGATGCCGGATCACGGGTCTTGCTTGCGCAACACCCGCGCCCGTCTCGTTTTTCCGCTCACGACTGGCGTTAGGTCCGCTGAAAACAAAGACAAAAATTCTCACACAATCCGGCTCTACGGGCGGCAGAAGAAGCTATAGCGGCATTGAATGGTTGAAAGATTGAGGCAATTTAGGACAAACGAAGAAAATCAAATAGTTGCAAAAAGTTGCACAATCAATTGATTTTAAGTATTATTAAATTAAGATTAGGTTGAAGGAGGCCAAAATGGCTATCGCCATTAAAATTTCTGATTCATTAATTTCAGAAGCCAGGGTCTATAGCAAGGTCAACAATCGCTCTCTAACAGGACAAATTGAATTCTGGGCAAAAATTGGAAAGTGTTCAGAAGAAAACCCTGATTTGACCTACGAACAAATTAAAGAGATTTTGCTCGGACTCGAAGAATTGTATTCTGGACAAAAAATTGAATACAAATTTGGATAAAGATGAAAATTTACCAATCCCCAACGTTTTTCAGGTACATCAAAAAGGTCGATAAAAAATTCAAGACTGAGATTGACACACAAGTCCGATTTATTGCAGAAAATCCAGAAGTCGGAGAGCAAAAAAAGGGTGATCTGCAAGAAATCCGAGTTCATAAATTTAAATATTCAAATTGCCTATACCTGATAGCTTACAAACACGAAGATGATGAAATTCAGCTCGTAATGCTCTCCACACACGAAAATTTTTATAGAGATCTTAAAAAATATATCAAAAAATAGCCTAACATTTGCGTCGAGGCGGAAAAACCGGCCGGATCACGGGTCTTGCTTGCGCAACACCCGCGCCCGTCTCTCATTTCCGCTCACGACTGGCGTTAGACCCGCTGAAGACAAAGACAAAATTTACTCACACAATCCGGCTCTACAGGCGCCAGAAGAAGTTATGACGGCCTTGAATGGTTGAAAAAATTTGGACAATTTAGGACAATGAAGACAATACAGGCGCAATGCAACTTTGCGGTGAACAAGTGTATTTATAGTGGACTGAAAGTATAGATTAAAAAGTTACCTGGGC
>DAOPYA010000197.1:0-5515 GCA_035352635.1 Candidatus Rifleibacterium sp. | reverse complement strand
TGATGGCCGCGCCGGTGAAGTAAGTTGGTTTTATTTTTGCAGGATTCAATAAAAGACAATAAGTTCAACACAACTGGCTTTTGATGCGAGTTGTAATACTTACCAGGGATTGCTGTGCGATCAGAGGTTGAATATTGAGAAGACTGTGGATTCGTGGGTGAAAAGTTCTTCGAAGAGAACGACAAAAAGGTTCTGGTTGAGGAATTTTTTCAGGCGCTCTGACTCGGGGTTGAAACGCTCGATCACCATGGCGATCACCGCTTCGCGGTCGGGTTCGCTGCTGGGGTTGGCACTGTTTTCGGCACTGTTGCCGCCGGCGGTTATTCGAGCTGAAGCCGCGTAAAAGGGCAACAGGGCGCTGCCGACCAGCATGCTGAACAACCCGACGCGGGCGCTGGCGAAACGGCAGATGTTTTCGGGTATCAGCAGGCGTTTCATAAGTTCGAGGGTGGTGCTGCGCAGCCAGGCAGGCTCAGGATACCAGGTTTTGATTTCGCTGAGCTTCATGGTGCGGTCGGTGCCTGGCACGACAAAAGAGCCGTAGCCAAGGCCGGCGGCCGAGATGCCGCTAAGAATTTCGGTGAAACCGGGGAACCCCTGGCGATGTTCGATAAAAGTCAGAAACATGCCGCGCACCAGGCTGGCTTTGAATTTGTTGAAGTCTGGTTCGTGGCTGTCGTGAGCCAGCACCAGATGCTCGGCGCTGATCGGTTTGTTTTCGAACTTCAGGTCGATAGCTTCTTTAAGAATGCGGGTCAGCATCACGGCAATCATGCCCGACGAAAGCCCTCGGCTGTCGCCGTCGGCAATTGTAACCTGAAATCTGGCGCACAGAGCGTGCAGCTCGCTGGGTTCTATTTTGAACTGCAATGCCAGGCGACACCCGGGAAAATTAAATATCTCTTTTTGATCCTGCATTGGGCCAACCTTTTTAAAAACAGGTGCAGCCCGGTAGGGCTGCACCTGTCGATTTTGTTTATCAGGCTTCGGCTTCTTCGTCGGCGGTCTTGTATTCCTTGATGATCTGGTCAGTGACGTTAGCCGGAACTTCTTCGTATGAGCTGAAAGTCATGGTGAAGTCAGCGCGTGACTGGGTCATCGACTTGAGGTCGGTTGAGTATTTATACATTTCGGCGAGCGGCACCCTGGCTTTGACGATCTGCTGACCGCCGAGGGGTTCCATGCCGAGGATGCGGCCACGTCTTGAGTTCAGGTCACCGATGATCGAACCCATGAATTCATCAGGCACGGTTACCGCTACTTCGTAGATCGGTTCAAGCAGAACTGGTTTGGCTTCAGCGATGCCTTTTTTGAAGGCGAGGGTAGCGGCCAGTTTGAATGCCATTTCTGATGAATCGACGTCGTGGTATGAACCGAAGTCGATAATGGCCTTGAAGCCGATGGTCTGAAAACCGGCGAGAACGCCACGGCGGCGGGCATCCTGAAGGCCTTTTTCGACGGCCGGGATAAAGTTGTTAGGCACGGCGCCACCGACGATTTCATCGACGAATTCGAAATCAACGCCCGGAAGCGGTTCGAAGCGGAGCCAGACGTCACCATACTGACCGCGGCCGCCCGACTGCTTCTTGTGTTTGCCCTGCACTCTTGATTTGCCCTTGATAGTTTCGCGATAGGGGATCTTGGGTTTGGAAATATCGACATCAACGCCCCAGCGTGATTTCAGGCGGCTGACGGTGACGTCGATGTGGGTGTCGCCAAGACCAGAGAGCAGACCCTGACTGAGTTCGGGGTCGAATTTGTAATTGAGAACGCCGTCATCAGCGCACAGAGTGTTGAGACCAACGCCCATTTTTTCCTGATCTTGTTTAGTGCGGGGGTTGACCGCGTAAGTGAGCTTGGCAACGGGCAGAACCGGGCCTTTGACAACGACCGGGTGGCCTTTATCGCAGAGGGTGTGCCCGTGGGTGCTCGATTTTGGTTTGACCAGGGCGACGATATCGCCGGCTACAACCTTTTCGATGTCGATTTTGGTTTTGCCGCGCAGGGTGGCGAAGGCGCTGAATCTTTCGAAATTGTCAGTGGCCGGGTTGTAATATTCAGTGCCGGGGTTGAAAGTGCCGCTGATGGCGCGCATGAAAATCATGTCGCCGGCCTGTTCATTGATCTTCTTGAAGATGAAGCCGCAGGCGGGGGCATTCGGGTCATTTTTGAATTCGACAGCTTCGTCGGTGCCGGCTTTAAAGGCAGGCAGCACGCGGCATTCGGCCGGTGACGGGGTGCAGTTGATGATGAAATCGAGCAGGTTTTCGGTGCCGATGCTCTTGAGGGCCATGCCGCTCACCAGCGGTTTGATTTCATTCTTCGCGATACCGGCCCGCAGGGCGGTGCGCAGTTCGGCGGCGCTGATTTCCTGGCCGTCGAAGAACTTTTCCATCAACGATTCGTCGCATTCGACGATCGATTCGACCATCGGCTCACGCATAGCCTTGGCGTAGTCGAGCATATCAGCCGGAATATCTTTAACTTCAATGGCTTTGCCCTTGTCGTCAGTGTAGGCGTAGGCCTTCATGTCGATGAGGTCGATGACGCCCTTGAGCTGGTCGAAGGTGCCCCAGGGAACAATGACCGGGGTAATCTTGCTGTCGAAGCTTTTCAGGGCTGCCAGGGTCTTGTCGAGATTGATGTTTTCTTTGTCGAGCTTGCTGAGAAAAACGATGCGCGGGGTTTTGGTTTCTTCGAGAATCGCCCAGTTCTTCTCGGTGCCGACTTCAACGCCCGACTGGGCATTAACGGTCACAATCGCCATATCAACGGCGCCGGCAATCTTGTATACTTCACCGATAAAATCGTCAAAACCTGGCGCGTCAAGCAGATTGATCTTGTGATCCTTGTATTCAAGGGCGGCGAGAGAGGTGCCGACCGTGGCTTTGCGCTTGATTTCTTCGCTGTCATAGTTCATGACCGAACTGTCGTCATCGACCTTGCCGATGCGGTTGTTCGCGCCGGTGTGAAACAGCATGGCTTCGGCCAGTGAGGTTTTGCCGGTGCCGCCGTGACCGACGATAGCTATGTTACGAATCTTTTCGGTAGTATACAGTTTCATGTAATTCTCCTAAAAAAATACTGTTGATAACAGTGACTGACAAAATTTAATCTTTTATTTATACCGTAATTTTTTTTGAAATGCAACGACTATCAGTACCGGGCGCGGGGTTCAGCAAGTCGGCCGATAGAGCATAAACCGCTCTTCAAGCCACTTGAAAAGCAGGCAAACTTTCTGGTACAAATAAACCTTCAAGGAGAATCTTATGAAATTAAACCTGAAGTTAAAGTTCCCGGTTCTGGCTCTGACCTTTTTGCTTCTGACATCGCTATCGGCAGCTGGTCAATCATTTGACCGCAGCCTTGATGAACTTTTTCGTCTTAACTCTGGAAACCGCCACGCGGAAGTGCTCAACCGCCTCGCATCTTTGCAGGCTTCGCCTGAACTCGCCGACCTGCGCCTGTTTTTTGAAGCCGAAGCCCTTAAAAATCTCGGCCGCAAAGCCGAAGCATACGCGCTGTATGACAAGATCATCAGGCAGTACGCCGGCACCGAGACCGCCTTTCAGAGTCAGATGCCCCATTTTATGTTGCAACTCGACACGGTTACTCCGGCCGGTCTGCCCAAACTCGAAGCTGAAGCCGCCGGCCTTTCGACGCCATGGCAGCGCGGCACCGCTTTCCAGAAGCTTTCTGAACTCGCACTTAATGACCGGGCCAATAAAAGCCGCCTGGCGCTGAACTCATTGCGGCAGTTCGGCTCTGATAAAGCATTCTACAAAACCGCGCCGGCCGGTAACGAGATTCTCAAAAAAATGCTGCACGCACCCGCTGAGTTTGCTTTCAGTGACGATGAATGGCTCGAAATTCTGCTGGTCGCCTGCCAGGAAAACCTGATCGGTGAATTCTTTAAACAGCCGGGCGCCTCGGCTTCGCTACTCGGAAAATACGGGCAGCCGGCCATCGACCTGTTTAAGGCTGAAAGCCTCAGACAGCAGAAGAAGCTGCCCCAGGCCATGGAAATCTTTAATGCTCTCATCAAGGGTCGTCGGGCGACCGCCCCGCTTCTGGCGCTGGTTTATCAGCTGCGCGGCGACGCGAACCATTTTGCCGAAAATCATGCCGCTGCTGCTGCCGATTACCACGAAGCTCTCAAATATCGCAAGTTTCCGGTCAACGTTATGGCGGCTGAATACCGCCTGATGCGCTCGGCCTTCAAAATCGGCCGCGATGCCGAATGTCTCGAAATTCTCGGCCGCATCAGCAAAAATACCGCTGCCGGCACTCTTCTGCCGGTGCATATCTACGAAATGGGCCTTGAATGCTACGATGCCGGCCAGAAAGACCGCGCCGTGCCTTTTTTTATGCTGCTACCCCGCAGCTTCCCTGGCCATCACCGCGCCGATGACGCCCTGGGTTACGCGGCCCTGGCGGTGGGCGAGCAGTCTGCCGAAGGCCAGAGCATCATCAAGCTTCTCAAGAAAAAATACCCGAATTCATTCTATATTACCTGGGTCGCCCCCGCCGCCCGCGACGAAAAACTTGTATTTGCAAACAGTGGGGTGGCAAAACTCGATGCCAGGCTGCAAAACCGTGTTGCAGCGATGAAAAAACTCTGGAAAACCCAGTATGCCTCGATGGCCCGGGCTGAAGCCATGAGAATTACCGACGCTAACCCCGGCAATCATGGCCTTTATAAGGCAATCATAGATGTGGCCCGCGACAATGCCGATTACAGCACGATTGTTGCCTATGGCGAACGGCTGGCCCGCCAGATTCTCGAAGCCGACCGTTCACTGACCGAAATGCCAGAATGGGGCTGGAAAGCACTTTACCCGGTGGTATTTGAAGACCAGGTGCGTGCCAACGCCAAAAAATTCGGCATCGATCCGTTCTGGATTCTTTCGATCATGCGCGAAGAAAGCCATTTTAAGGTTGATACCCTGTCGCGCAGCAACGCCATGAGCTTGATGCAGATTCTGCCAAGCACCGGCAAATGGATCGCCGGCAAACTTGGCGAAAAGGGATTTAAGAAAGACGACCTCTGGAACGTCGATCTGAACATTCGTTATGGTTCGTGGTATCTGCGTTACCTCGCCGATCTCTTTAACGGCGATCTGTTTCTTGCTTCGGCCTCTTATAACGGCGGGCAGGGCAACATTCAGCGCAAGGTTGAAGCCGGTCCCTATGCCGGGTTGCCGGTGCTTGAACGTCTCGACCGCGTGCCATTACCTGAAACCCGCGATTACTACAAGAAGGTAATGGGCAGTCACCTGAACTACACCAGATTGTATCGGTCGTTCTAAAAACCCTGGCAGATGCTTTTGATTAAATCCTGTTATTGATAACTGCAGAATTAAAGGCGGTTTTAGTGACTTCTTACGAAGAATAGTCCAGGCGTGGACAGAAGGCGGGATTACTTTTTCGGAAGCTTGTGAGCGAAGCGAATCGCTGGAGAAAAAGTAACCCGACTGATGGCCGCGCCGGTGAAGTAAGTTGGTTTTATTTTTGC